>JANMTF010000367.1:0-33211 GCA_031390175.1 Polaromonas sp. | reverse complement strand
GCCGCCAGCACAATGTCCAAGATGGGTGTTTGGGTGCCCAGTGACAGGCAGTTGCAACCTTCCAGCGACAGCATGGCCTCGGCCATCAAAAGCCCTAGGCCGTGGGGCTCTTGGGGCAGCGTGGTCATCAGCACACGCGGGCTGGCACTGGCGGACGCGATGGGCGCGTTGGCAACGGCGCTGCGCAGGGCAATTTGCACGCTCTCGGTGTACATATGCTCCTCAAACACCTCCAGCGTGCCGCGTATCCAGGCATCGCCCACCATCACATTGAGCGGGGCAATCACATCGCAGACCATGCTGGCAACACCCAAACGCATACCAGCTTGCCCTAGCGCGCGGCGCAGGCCATTAACGTCGTGGGTTTTGATCAAGTCCATGTAAACATGCAGGTCAGTCGCGCTTGCGCTGCCTGTGCGCTGCGGTGTGGGGGATAAAGACTCGCCAATAGTGTGCAGTGTGGCGATATCCAGGGTCACGATGCGGCCCGGGCGGTGACCTGAATCGAGCAGGCGCCGAATGACACGGAGTTTTTCGATTTGCTCTAAAGTGTAAGCGCGCTCGCCAAAAGGGTCGCGCTGCGGGGTAGGAAAGCCATAGCGCCGCTCCCACACCCGCAGTGTGTCCTTGGACAGCCCCGTATCGCGCTCCACCGCTGCAATGGATACCGTGATGGGGCGAGTAGCAGCTGGGTCATTCACGGTGTTTGTATCTCCAGAAATATGCATTCAGTGCGTTAAGCGAGCGGTTTAAACGGCGTTGCTTCATTCGCCAGGAGGCCCAAGTATGGGCGATAGACAGGGCTTGTGTTAGAAAAAGATAAGCCGATGTAGGGCAATTTCGGAAATAAATTGAAGAACTGTCCTAGACAAAAACAACCATCCCGTGCATGATGCCAACATCAAGAAACAATTTATATATAAGAAAAATACCTATCGCCCGTATATTAATACTGTATAGTCTTAATATGACCAAACAGTATGGAGTTGTGAAGTGAACTTGATTTGCGCACGGGCCGCACCTACAGCGCCTAACCGGTGGGTGCGCAGCCACGCAAACCAAACCACTTCCCCTTCCCTCGTTTCCTTGCTGCGAAGCCATCCGAAAGCTAATTGCCCGGTTGCAATCCTGAAGCCCTCTCCTCCTCCCTCCCTCCCTACTTCGCTTCAGGGCGCTTCGCAGCATTTTTATTTTCTGACCTGAGCCTGCCATGTCTGCCCAGCTGAAAGTAGGCATTGTTGGCTCCGGTATCACGGGTCTAGGTGTTGCCCACAGCCTGGTCGGGCACGCCGATGTCACACTGTTTGAAGCCGGCAGCTACTATGGGGGGCATACCCATACAGTAGACGTCACTCTGCCCACACCACAAGGCCCCGTCACGCATGGTATTGATACCGGATTTTTGGTCTACAACGAGCGTACGTATCCCAACCTGATCGCCCTGTTTGCGCAACTGGGCGTGGCTACAGCCAAAGCTGATATGTCGTTCTCAGTGCAAGTACCCGGCGCGGGTGCAGCAGGCGGCTTGGAGTGGAGCGGCAACAACCTGTCCAGCGTATTTGCCCAGCGCAGCAATCTGTACAACCCCAAGTTTTTAAAAATGCTCTGGCACATGCTGCGCTTTAACAAGCTGTGTACTGCCATTGCCCTGGCGGGTGATGAGGCCAGGCTGGCGCAGCCACTGGGTGCATTTATTGCCGAGCACCGCTTTAGCCCTGAGTTTTGCAACTGGTATTTGCTGCCTATGCTGGGCTGCATCTGGAGTTGCCCAACGGACCAAATGCTGCAGTTTCCGGTGGCTACCATGATCCGCTTTTGCCATAACCATGGCTTGATGCAGGTGACCAACCGCCCCCAGTGGTACACGGTAGCCGGTGGCGCGCGCCACTACGTGGACAAAATTGTGGCCGGTGTAGGCGACAAGCGGCTCAATACACCGGTACAACTCATAGAGCGCGACGGCCAAGGCGTGCGGGTGGTGACGCAGGGCCGTGCAGAGCGTTTTGACAAGGTGGTGATCGCCACCCATGCCCCGCAAGCGCTGGCTATGCTGCGCGATGCCAGCGCCGCAGAGCGTGCGGTATTGGGGGCTATGCGCACCCAGGCCAATCGCGCCGTGCTGCACACCGATGCCTCTGTGCTGCCCAAGCACCGCAGCACCTGGGCGGCATGGAACTACGTGCGCGCAGACGACGCGCAAGAGCAAGGCAAGGTATGCCTGCATTACTTGATCAACAAGCTGCAGCCCATTCCATTTGAACAGCCCGTGCTGGTGAGTTTGAATCCGAGCCGGCCTATTGCGCGTCATCACATCATGGGCGAATGTGACTACGCGCACCCCGTGTTCGATATGGCTGCATTGGCTGCGCAACAGCGCCTGCCAGAGTTGCAGGGTGTGAACCACACCTATTTTTGTGGCGCTTGGACAGGCTATGGCTTTCATGAAGACGGTCTGAAGTCAGGCTTGGCCGTGGCGCGGGAGTTGCTTCGCGCGTTGCATGCGCCTGCGCAAGATGCATTTCGGGCGGCAGCATGAGCCACCAGAACCTGCCCCAAACCAGCACCCCGGCCCAAGCGCTGATTGGTTTTGGCCAGGTGCGCCATGCGCGCCTGCGGCCCGCGCGCAATGCGTTTGCTTACGGCACCTATTTTTTCATGTTGCCACTACGCACTCTGGCGCGCAAACCCTGTGCTGTGCTGGCGCGAAACTGTGTGGGGCTGCTCAGCTTTTACGACCGTGACCATGGCGACGGCAGAGCGCCGGAGCAAGGCGGGGCCTTGGCTTGGATCGACGAGCTGCTGCTTAGCGAGGGCGTGGACGATGCTACCGGCGAAGTATGGCTGCATTGCTACCCGCGGGTGCTGGGCTACACCTTCAAACCGGTGAGTTTTTGGTACTGCCATAGCCAAGATGGTGGTTTGCGCGCGGTGGTGGTGGAGGTGAACAATACCTTTGGTGAGCGGCATGTCTATTTGCTCGACCACCCAGCCTACGGTGTGGAACAGCAGGCTGCCAAAGTGTTCCACGTATCGCCGTTTTGCAATGTGGAGGGCAGCTACCGTTTTCGGTTTATGACCACGCCGCAGCGCGATAAAACCGTAGCCCGCATTGACTACGACGACGCGCAAGGCGCGTTGATCAACACCTCGGTCAGTGGCACGCTGGAGCCATTTACGGCCAAAGCGCAACGCAAAGCCATGCTGCAGTATGGCGCAATGACCCTGGCCGTGATCGCACGCATCCATTGGCAAGCCTTCAAGCTGTGGAGGCTGCGAGTGCCCTTCTTTAAAAAACCCGTCCCTCCGACCGCACTGGTAACCCGATGAACGACAAGACCTTTAGCTTTGCACCCGATACCGCTTCTATGGCAGTGGGCACGCCTGTTGTGCACCCCATGCCTGCAGGCGCTCCCGCTGCGGCGCGTACCTGCCTGAAGCTATTGCAAAAACTCCAGCACGGCGCGTTGACCGTGCACCTGCCCGATGGCAGCGTGCAGCGTTTTGGCAAGTCTGAGGCGGATCACCCTTTGAGCGGCAGCTTGCACATCCACCACTGGCGTGTGTGCTCGGCGGCGCTCAAGTCGGGCGACATTGGTTTTGCAGAGAGCTATATTGCAGGCGATTGGTCTACCCCCAATCTCGCCGATTTGCTAGGCGTGCTGATTGCCAACCGGCGCGAGGTGGAAGACATCATCTACGGTACCTGGCTGGGCCGCTTGGCCTACCGTGTGAAGCACCTGCTTAACCGCAACACCAAAGCCAATAGCCAAAAAAATATCCACGCGCATTACGACTTGGGCAATAGCTTCTACCAACTGTGGTTGGACGGCACCATGAACTATTCATCGGCTTGGTTTGACGGTGACCAAACCAAGCCGATGGCCGACGCACAACACGCCAAAGTGCGCCGCGCGCTGCGCATGGCGCGGGTGCAGCCGGGCAGCCGTGTGCTGGAGATTGGGTGTGGCTGGGGCGCACTGGCAGAAAAAGCGGTCACCGAGTTCAACGCCCACATCACCGGCGTGACCCTGTCTGTCGAGCAACTGGCTTGGGCACAAAAGCGCATGGACGGTTGGGACAAACCGGGCCAAGTTGACCTGCGGCTGCAAGACTACCGCGACATCCAGGACGCACCCTTTGATGCCATTTGCTCCGTCGAAATGGTGGAGGCTGTGGGCCACGCCTACTGGCCGACCTATTTTCAAAGCGTAGCCCGCTTACTCAAAACTGGCGGCCACGCCTGCATACAGTCCATCGTGATCGATGATGCATTGTTTGCACGCTATGTGGGTTCGACCGACTTTATCCAGCAGTATATTTTCCCGGGTGGTTGTCTGCCGTGTCCCGCAGAGTTTCGCAAGCAAGCGCAGGCAGTCGGCCTGGAAGTGGTAGACGAGCTGGCCTTTGGCCAAGACTACGCCGAAACCTGCCGCCGCTGGCGCATGGACTTTCTAGCGCAGCGCGAGCAGGTGCTGGCCAATGGTTTTGATGCACGGTTTATCCGCATCTGGGAGTTTTACTTGGCCTACTGCGAGGCAGCCTTTGCGCAGCGCAATATCGATGTGGTGCAGTTCACGCTGCGCAAGATATGAGGCGCGCATTACAACGTAATTCAGCTATGTTATGTATAGCTGCTCCCGCCATATTCTATTGGGCTGGTAGTGCAATGGCTTTGCAAAATGAGCCTGCAAAACCGTCTGAAGCGAGCACCATGGTCAATGCACGCAGCGTGGGCGCTACGCGCCTGACTGTATGGGGTTTTCAGGTGTATGACGTCCGGCTGTGGGCGCCCAGTGATTTCACTGCCGACGGGTACGAGCGCAGCAGCTTTGCGCTGGACATTACCTATTTGCGCAGCTTTGACAATGGTGTGATTGCCGATCGGTCGCTCAAAGAAATGCGCGGTATTGGCAGCATGAGCGAGCAGCAGGCAGCGCAGTGGTTGGCCCAAATGCGCAAAATATTTCCCAGCATTACCAAAGGCGACCGCTTGGTGGGAATGTACAAACCCGGTGTGGGCGCGTCATTCAGTCTGAACGGCAAACCGGCAGGGGATATCAGCGACCCGGAGTTTGCTCGCCTGTTCTTTGGTATCTGGCTCAGCCCGCAAACCAGCGCGCCGCAATTGCGCCGCGAGTTGCTGGGTTTGCACAGCGCAGACAAACGCTAAACCCCAAGCAGCACCGCCATGACCACCACTTGGAGCCCACGCGATGGTATCAGCTACGGCCTGTTGGGCTTGCCGCTGGCCTTTGTGGCGCTGCCTTTGTATGTCGTGCTGCCCAATTACTACGCCCGCGAACTGGGTGTACCCCTGGCCACGCTAGGGGCTATCTTGTTGGGCGCCAGATTGTTTGATGCCGTGGTCGACCCGTGGCTGGGCCGCACCTGCGACCGCCTGTTTGCCATGGGCGCAGCGCAATTGCTGCGGGTGTGCATGGCGGCTGCACTGGTATTGGCCTTGGGCTTTGCTGCCTTGTTCTTTCCGCCTGTGCGCGGCAATGCTCTGCTGGTGTGGGCGATGGCGACCTTGGTTATCACGTATGTAGCCTACAGCATGGTGAGCGTGGCACACCAGAGCTGGGGCGCGCGCTTGGGCGGCGACGCATTGCAGCGCAGCCGCATTGTGGCTTGGCGCGAGGGCTTGGGGCTGGCGGGTGTGCTGGTGGCCTCGGTGCTGCCGGTAGTGGCTGGGCTGGGGGTGACTACGGGCGTGTTCATGGCCGCTTTAGCCGCTGGTATGGCTGCGTGGATGCGCGCACCAAAACCGGTGGTGCAACCTGCGGCGGTGGGTGCCTCTTTGGCGATTGGTGGTGGCGCAGAGGTAAGCGAGCCAGTCAGTTTGTGGATGCCTCTGGGACGGCCTAGTTTTGTAGCCTTGCTGGGCGTTTTTATATTGAACGGCATTGCCAGTGCGATACCCGCCACCCTGGTGCTGTTTTTCATCCAGGATTTGTTGCAAGCACCGCAAAAATTAGAGGGGTTTTTTTTAACTGCCTATTTTTTAGCTGCGGCGTTGTCCATACCTTTGTGGCTGCGCGCTGTAGCGCGCTGGGGTTTATGGCGTGCATGGTTAGGCGGCATGGTGTTGGCCGTCGCGGTGTTTATCTGGGCGGCCAATTTGGGCAGCGGCGATGTGGTGCCGTTCATGTGGGTATGCGCCCTGTCGGGCATAGCGCTGGGAGCTGATTTGGCCGCTCCGCCAGCGCTGCTGGCCGGCTTGATCCAGTCCAACGGCGACCATGGCCGAGGCGAAGGCGCCTATTTTGGCTGGTGGAACTTTGCTACCAAGCTCAATTTAGCGTTGGCCGCAGGCTTGGCTCTGCCCGCATTGGCACTGTTCGGCTACACCCCTGGCGCGCGCACCCCAGCTGCGCTGCAAGCCTTGGTGATTGCCTATTGTGTGCTGCCTTGCGCTCTTAAATTAGTAGCTGCTGCCGCATTAATTGGCTGCGCCAGAGCCCGAAAATTCGTTTAACCTGCACAGGGCACCACCATGCAACGTCGATCATTTTTATTTGCCAGTACCAGCGTACTCACTGTGGCGGGCTGCAGTTCTGCACCGCAGATTAGCGACTACTCTAAAGAGCAGCCCATCTTTGATTTAAAAACCTACTTTACCGGCGTGGTGGATGGTTGGGGTATTTTTACTGATCGCAGTGGCAAAGTGGTCAAGCGATTTTTGGTCACCATGAATTGCACCTGGAACGGTGACCAAGGGGTGCTTGACGAAGATTTTGTCTACAGCGACGGCACCAGGCAAAAACGCATTTGGCGGATGCAAAAATTGGCCGATGGCCGCTACGAGGGGCGCGCCGATGATGTGGTGGGCGTAGGCAATGGCCAGCAAATGGGCAACGCCTTCCGCTGGGGCTACACCCTCAATCTACCCGTAGACAACAAGGTCTACGAGGTGCGGTTTGACGACTGGATGTACCAGATGGACGACAAAGTGGTGATCAACAAAGCCACCATGCGCAAGTTTGGTGTTACCCTGGGCGAGCTGGTGGTGAACTTCAAAAAGCGCTGATGCCATGAGCTTGAACCCCCCCATCTCCACCTGGACAGGCCGCAGGGTCTGGCTCATCGGTGCTTCTACCGGCATTGGCCGCGCCACCGCCGAGCTGCTGCACAGCAAAGGTGCCAAAGTGATCGTGTCAGCCCGCAGTGCAGAGGCGTTGAACGCCTTGGCCGTGCAATACCCCGGCCTGCAAGCTTTGACATTGGATGCGACTGACGAAGCAGCAGTGCAAGCTTGCGCACGCCAGCTCTTGGCCACAGGGCCTTTAGACCTGATGATGTACTGCGCAGGCACCTACGCCGCCCAACGCGCGCAAGACATGCAGCCCCGCGACATTGCGCACCATGTGCAGGTGAACTACATGGGCGCCATCTACAGCATTGCGGCTGTGCTGCCCAGCATGTTGGCTGCCAAGCACGGGCATGTCAGCCTGGTGTCCAGCGTAGCGGGCTTTCGCGGGCTGCCCAAGTCGCTGGCCTATGGGCCTACCAAAGCCGCTTTGATCAACTTGGCCGAGACGCTGTACATCGACCTGCACGACGAAGGCCTGGGCGTGAGCGTGGTGAACCCCGGATTTGTGCAGACCCCACTCACCGCGAAAAACAATTTCCATATGCCAGCCCTTATATCACCTGCGCAAGCAGCTACTGAAATTGTAGCGCACTGGGAAAAAGGGCGCTTTGAAATCCACTTCCCCAAACGCTTCACGCGCTGGATGAAGCTGCTGCGTATCTTGCCCTACACTGCTTACTTCAAAGCTGTGAGCCGATTCACCGGGCTGTAAATGACTGCCATTCCCAACGTTGGTCTAAGTGCAGATCAAGACGCCATCAGTGTTGAGTACGCTGTAGAACGTACGGTGGTATTTTTTGAATCACTGCAACCCGGCAGTGTGCAAAACATGGGGGACTTCTATGAGGTAGACGCGTATTTCAAAGACCCGTTCAATGAGGTGCGTGGTTTGGCCGAGATCCAGCGCATCTTCAGCCACATGTATGTAGCGCTAGAGCAGCCGCATTTTGTGGTGACGGACCGTGTGGTGCAGGGCAACCAGTGCTTTTTGGTCTGGGATTTCAAGTTTCGCTTCAAGCGCTTTGACACCGTGACGAAGCAGGTAGTGCGAGGCAGCTCCCATTTGCGCTTTGCACCCGACGGACGGATCAACTACCACCGCGATTATTGGGACGCTGCTGAGGAGTTGTACGAAAAGCTGCCCTTGGCGGGTGGTGTGATGCGTTGGTTGAAGAGGCGGGCCAACAGCTAAATTTTGGGTGGGTGTGAAGTACTGTGGGTAGGAAACATCGGCGTTGTTTGACGCAGCATGGACTTGCCTGCGGTCAAATTGGTATTCGCTTGGCTTGTAAAACCAGGCGTCCGGGACGGGATGGTGTGTACGCTCAAGCGCTTGGTGTGTACGGGTACGCGGCTGTCCCCCGTGTTGGCCTAGGGTCGACAGCTCCTTGTATGCCGCTGCGCTGAAGTAGCACCGCCGACCTGATCCGGCCTGCGTGTTGGGCGTACAAACACCGGGTGCCCCATGCGTCCCCATCCACGCTCCAATCCATGCCGCATCACGAAACGCCAATTTTTGTGCTCTGCTTGCCGCGTTTCATATCGGCAATAAATTTGTACAACTGCGCCGCCGCTGGGCTGAGCGATCTGCCGCGCCGGGTAATTAAGCCCAATTGCCGGTTTACCACCGGGTGCGTCAATGGCACGGCGACCAGGTTGGACTGGGCATCGGTCGCCATGGCCATTTGCGGCACTGCAGCGATGCCCAGGCCGGCCTCTACCAGGCCAATCAACGTTTGCACATGCCGGGCTTCAAACACGCACTGCGGTCGGTCTGGCACGTGGGCCAGAGCCAAGTCCATCAGCAGGCGGTTACCCGAATTTTTGCCTACCGACATAAAGTCATACGGACTCAGCTCGCTCCATTGCACGCTGCGCTTCTTAGCCAGTGGGTGGTCGCGCCTGCAGGCCAACACGAAGCGCTCTTGCATCAGGGCTTTGAACTCAATATCAGCCTCTTGACGGCCAATAAAGTTGATGCCAAAGTCGGCTTCGCCTAGCGCCACCACGGTCAGCACCTCATTGGCGTGCGCATCGTGGATACGAATTCGAATCTTCGGATACTGCGCATGAAAACGCTGTACCACTTGCGGCAAATAGTAGCGTGTGGCTGACGGTACGCAGGCAATCGTTACCAAGCCAGAGCGGTTAAACGCGACGTCCTCCACACCCATCAGCATGCCGTCCAGATCGTCCAAAATCTGCTGCGCTTTGCGGGCAAAATCTCGCCCCACCGTGGTGAGGTTCACGCGGCGTGTGGTGCGGTCTAGCAGCTTCACCCCCAGCGCTTGTTCCAGCTTGTCAATGCGGCGGCTGAAGGCGGGTTGCGAGAGGTGAATGGCCTCAGCCGCAGCGCGAAAGCTGCCCAAGTTGGCTACGGCGCTGAAGGCTTGCAGATCCGCCAGATCGAATTTCAAATTCATAGCGTAGAGATTAGTTGCGTGGTTTGCATCAATTCAACCTAATTATGCAATATACAGACACCACGAGAATCTCGACAATACTGCCAGCTATTCAATGTCACCCGTTCAAAAAGACAGACACCATGGATTTGAAAATCAAAGACAAAACCGCCCTCGTTACCGGTGCTAGCACCGGCATTGGTCGCGCCATCGCCAAAGCACTGGCGGCAGAGGGCGTGCATGTGGCCGTGTCGGCACGCCGCGTGAACCTGCTGGAGACCTTGTCGCAAGAGATCGTTGCAGCAGGCGGCAAAAAACCGGTGATCATCGAGTCGGATTTGTATGCCGAAGATGCCGCTAAAAAGCTCACTGCTGCCGCCATGGCGGGCCTGGGTCATGTAGATATCTTGATCAACAACGCGGGTGGTTCGCGCAGCTTTAAAGACCTGCATGTAGCCGAAGAGGCCTGGCAAGAAGCCATCACGCTGAACTTTCACCGCCCACGCCAGGTGGCAGACTGCCTGATCGACCAGATGGTGGCGCGCAACTGGGGTCGCATCATCAACATCACCGGCAAGAGCGAGCCCGAGCACACCAACGGCGCGTTCTGCGCCAAAGCAGGCATCCATTCGTGGGCCAAGGGCCTCTCACGCATGGTGGGCAAAAACGGTGTGACGATCAACTGCATACCACCAGGCCGCATCCACTCCGAGCAGATTTTCCGCAACTACACGCCCGAGTACCGCCAGTGGCAGTCAGACAACGAGATCCCGGTGGGCCGCTACGGCGAGCCCGAAGAGCTGGCTAACCTAGTGGTGTTTTTGTCCTCGCCACTAGCGTCCTATATCACTGGGGCAGTGATTCCTGTGGACGGCGGGCTGAGGAAATACCAGTTCTAATAACTTCGTGGGACAGTCCAACGGACGCGCGAAGCGCCCCGTTGCTCTGTCCCCGACCGATTAAAGACTTCGTGGGACAGTCCAACGGACGCGCGAAGCGCCCCGTTGCTCTGTCCCCGACCGATCAAGACTTCGTGGGACAGTTCAACTGACTAAAATTGACAGTAGAACCCGGGATAGAGTAAGTTAACACTATTATTTTAATAGCTGCTTCCGCTATATTTTATTGGGCTATAGGTTAAATCATCGTAAATTCAAAGGCTCTCGTGGTAGATGTACTCATCATTGGCGGCGGCAACGCCGCACTGTGCGCTGCACTGATGGCGCGTGAAGCAGGGGCATCCGTGCTGCTGCTCGAATCGTCTCCCCGCGCATGGCGCGGCGGCAACTCGGTGCACACACGCAATCTGCGTTGCATGCACGACGCACCGCAAGACGTGCTGACCGAGGCCTACCCCGAAGAAGAGTTTTGGCAAGACCTGCTCAAGGTGACCGGCGGCCAAACCACCGAGAGCATGGCGCGCCGCGTGATCCGTGAGTCCGCCACCTGCCGCGCTTGGATGCAACAGCACGGCGTGCGTTTTCAGCCCTCGCTGTCGGGCACCTTGCATTTAAGCCGCACCAATGCATTTTTTATGGGCGGCGGCAAAGCGCTGGTGAATGCCTATTACCGCAGTGCTGAGGCACTGGGTGTGCAAATACGTTACGACGCGCCAGTGACGCGGTTGGAGTTAAACACTTCGGATGCCACAGGAAAAACCGAGTTCGCCGCAGCTATCCTTGAGCGCACGGACGTACGCGGCGCAGTGGTGCAAGAACGCATCACCGCCACCACCTGCATCGTCGCCAGCGGCGGTTTTGAATCGAATATTGCCTGGCAGCGCGAAGCCTGGGGGCAAAACGCATTTGGCGAATGGCCGGCTGACAACTTTGCCATTCGCGGCACCCGCTACAACATGGGCGTGCTGCTGAGTGACCTCATGGTGCAGGGCGCAGACACCACCGGTGACCCGACGCAGAGCCACTGCGTTGCCATCGATGCACGAGCGCCGCTGTACGACGGCGGCATTGTCACGCGGGTAGACTGCGTGAGCCTGGGCATCATGGTGAACAAAGATGCGCAGCGCTTCTACGACGAAGGCGAAGACTTTTGGCCCAAACGCTACGCCATTTGGGGCCGCTTGGTGGCCCAGCAGCGCGGGCAGCTGGGCTACAGCATCATCGACGCCAAGGCGGTGGGCCGCTTTATGCCGCCGGTGTTCAAAGGTGTGCAAGCCGACACGCTGCAAGACCTGGCTCAACAGCTGGGCTTGAACGAAGCAGCGTTTTTAAAAACCGTGGCAGACTACAACGCCGCTTGCCGTGCTGGCACCTTCAACCACGCCGTGCTGGACGACTGCCATACCGAGGGCCTCACCCCCGCCAAAACGCACTGGGCCTTGCCCATCGATACCGCGCCGTTCTACGGCTACGCGCTCAAACCCGGCATCACATTCACCTACCTGGGTATGAAAGTGGGCGAGAACACGGCTATCCGCTTTGGCGGCGTAGAGTCGCCCAACCTGTTTGCCGCAGGCGAGATCATGGCGGGCAATGTGCTGGGCAAGGGCTACACCGCCGGTGTGGGCATGACGATAGGCACAGTATTTGGCCGCGCAGCCGGTGTAGAGGCTGCACGAGCAGCTATGAAAGTAGAAGCATGAGCACAGCCACCTTGAACCAATTGATCTCTGAAGTACTGTCGGATGGCGAGGCCGAAGTAGGCTGCCAACTGCAGATCTGCAACGCCTGCCGCTACTGCGAGAGCTACTGCGCCGTCTTTCCGGCCATGACGCGCAGGCTGGACTTCACTAAAGACGACATCCACTACCTGGCCAACCTGTGCCATAACTGCGGTGCCTGTTACCACGCTTGCCAATACGCCCCGCCGCACGAGTTTGCTGTGAATGTCCCCCAGGCGATGGCCAAGGTACGCGTGCAAACCTATGCCGATTACGCTTGGCCGCCCGCCATGGGCGCTCTGTACCAACGCAATGGTTTGGCCGTGTCGATGGCATTGGCTATCGGCCTGGCATTGTTTTTGCTGCTGGCAGTGCTGTCCAAAGGCAGCCTGTGGCATGCGCCGTTGGCTGGCAATTTTTACGCCATCTTCCCGCACAATCTGCTGGTGGTGCTGTTTGGCAGCGTGTTTGGCTTTAGCGTGCTGGCGCTGGGTCTGGGCGTGACCAAATTTTGGCGGGCGCAGCGGCCTGCTGTGGATTTGAAGGTTACTCAGCCATTAGCCAAGATAAATAATGCGGGAGAAGCTAGCAAATTAGTAGCGTATGCCAAACTGGAAGCCACCCACGACGCACTCACTTTGAGGTATTTAGGCGGTGGTCACGGCGCGGGCTGCAACAATGCCGACGACGCGTGGACACTGTGGCGCAAGCGTTTTCACCACTTCACCATGTATGGCTTTGCCCTGTGCTTCGCCTCCACCAGCTTCGCCACGCTGTACCATTATTTGCTCGGTTTGAAAGCCCCCTACGCCTTGAGTAGCCTGCCCGTCGTCCTCGGCATTCTCGGCGGCATCGGCCTGCTCATCGGCCCCGCAGGCCTGTTCTGGCTTAAAACCCAGCGCCACCCCCAGCACGGCGACGCGGCGCAAAACCCCATGGACTACGGCTTTATCGCCCTGCTGTTTTTCACCAGCCTCACGGGCCTGGCACTCATGCTGTGGCGCGACACGGGTGCGATGGCGCTGCTGCTGGCCGTGCACCTGGGCGTAGTCATGGCCTTGTTCCTCACCATGCCCTACGGCAAAATGGCCCATGGCTTCTATCGCTGCGCTGCGCTTTTGAAGTTTGCGATAGAAAAGCGCTTGCCGACTAATTTGAAGTTGACGGCAGACTAGTTAACGTTCAGCATTTACCCCTTTTGCATTGAGATTGTCCCTACCATGTCTACCCAGCCCGTAAAACCATCCGACCAACCTGCTCCGACAGGCATGCGCAAAGGCCTCACCAGCTACGGTGACGCGGGCTTCTCGCTCTTTCTGCGCAAGGCCTTTATCAAAGGCGCGGGTTACACCGACAAGGCGCTGGATCGCCCCGTCATTGGCATTGCCAACACCGGGAGCAGCTACAACCCCTGTCACGGCAACATGCCGCAACTGATCGAGGCGGTCAAGCGCGGCATCATGCTGGCGGGCGGTTTGCCGATGGACTTTCCTACCATCAGCGTGCACGAGAGCTTTGCCGCGCCCACCAGCATGTACCTGCGCAACCTGATGAGCATGGACACCGAGGAGATGATCCGCGCACAACCCATGGACGCGGTGGTGCTGATCGGCGGCTGCGACAAGACCGTGCCTGCGCAGCTCATGGGCGCGGCATCCGCTGGCATACCTGCTATCCAGTTGATCACAGGATCGATGCTGACCGGCTCGCACCGCAGCGAGCGCGTGGGCGCATGCACCGACTGCCGCCGGTACTGGGCCAAGTTTCGCGCCAATGAAATTGACGGGCCAGAGATTGAAGAGGTCAACGACCAACTGGTGGCCAGCGTAGGCACCTGCTCGGTGATGGGCACGGCCAGCACCATGGCCTGCATCGCCGAGGCGCTGGGCATGACGGTGCCCGGTGGCGCGTCGCCCCCGGCGGTGACAGCAGACCGCATTCGCGTGGCCGAAGAGACCGGCGCGCGCGCGGTGCAGATGGCGATTGACGGTTTGACGATTGACAAAATCCTCACCCCTGCCGCGTTTGAGAATGCCATGCGCGTGCTGCTGGCGATTGGCGGCTCCACCAACGGCATCGTACACCTGGCTGCCATGGCTGGGCGCGTGGGGCTGGACATTGACATGCAGGCCCTAGACCGCATGGGCCGCGAAACGCCGGTGCTGCTCGACCTCAAGCCCTCGGGCCAGCACTACATGGAAGACTTTCACCACGCAGGCGGCATGGTCACGCTGCTGCGCGAGCTACGGCCACTGCTGCGCCTGGATGCCCTTACCGTTACCGGCCGCACGCTGGGCCAAGAGCTGGACGCAGCCGACGCAGGCCAACCCAACCCCGGCGGCTACCGCCCCGCCTTCAAGCAAGACGTGGTGCGCACCATGCTAAGTCCCATCTACCCACAAGGCGGCATCGCTGTGCTGATGGGCAACCTGGCCCCGGGTGGCGCCATCATCAAGCAGTCCGCAGCCGACCCCAAACTCATGGAGCACGAAGGCCGCGCCGTGGTATTTGAAAACGCCGCCGATATGGCTGCACGCGTCGACGCGCCCGACCTGGACGTGCACGCCGACGACATCCTGGTGCTGAAAAATATCGGCCCCAAAGGTGCACCCGGCATGCCCGAGGCAGGCTACCTGCCCATCCCCATTAAACTAGCCCGCGCCGGCGTGAAAGACATGGTGCGCATCAGCGACGGCCGCATGAGCGGCACCGGCTACGGCACCATCGTACTGCACGTCACCCCCGAGTCGGCAGTGGGTGGGCCGCTGGCGCATGTGAAGAATGGGGACCGCATTCGCCTGTCGGTGAAAAATCGGGAGATCAGTTTGTTGGTGTCTGCGGAAGAATTGGCGCAGCGGGCTAAAGACAACCCTGTTGTGGAACCTTCAGCTGCGCGCGGCTATAAGAAACTGTTTTTGCAAACGGTGACGCAGGCCGACAAAGGGGTGGATTTTGACTTCTTGCGGTCTGAGCATTCATTAGGCAAAACGCCCAGATAGTCATCAGCTCAATGAAGTAGGATGCAGGCTGTTGTGGAGCAGTGCTATCCTAATTTTCGATTCTATGCTGCAAGATTAAAACCTTCGTTGGGAGGTCGGCGCCGAACAACTTCATCACCCCATTCGATAACCAATTCTGCTGTGCGTTGTACTGATGTTTCAACTTCTATGCGCATGTTCTTAGGTGCTTTCCAAAGTACCTTGTCTATCGCGTTATCGATGTGAATTTTCTGTTTTTCTGACATGGGTCGTTGAGGACGCACAATAAACATTGCTAGTTGGTCTGCTTTTTTCGCTTGATGTACTGCTGCTAGATCAGTGATCCGGTCGAGCAAATGAAAACGGATTGTGTCTGCCCCGTAGTCAGCGCTTTCAATAGTACCTGCACCGAATATCGGCTGTAGAGGGACATTAACAAGCCTGGGTTTGTCTGACAGGTTTATCAAAATATTGGGGCTTTCAGCTACCAAAGAATCTAGAGCCACGTTTGCACGCATATTTTTGATAATACGAGTTACTGCTTTACGTGCATCTTCGGTGGTGAACGGTGCGTCGTGTCCTTGTGCAGTTGATTTTGGAATCGCCACAGTAACCAAATCAACGAAAAAACCGTTCAACGCTTTTTCTGGCGACACGTTATAAAAAGGCATAGGTGAATCGAAAATAACGTTATTGCCAGGAGAGGGAAGCCCCTTCAAAGCGCAATACTCAGCATGCTTAGCCAACAGCACTACTTCCTGCGCTGCATCGCCGTAAAAACACTCTAGGCGCCCTGGCTTGTCGATTACGCGAACGAATCGTTTACCGTCGGAGGATGCGACGCAGACTCCGATATTCACCACTTCACCAGTAAACAAGTCCGGGATTGCACGGATAACGAACGCATGCCCAGTCGGCATCATCGTCGATGTCGAAATAGGCTTAACAAGCTTAATCAGAGCATCCATCACATCACCTTTTGAAGCATATGAGCCATACGACTAGTAAGTCCGTTCGCTTTCCACCACACAAAATCAAAAGCAGCGCTAGTGTCAATGTCAGTAGGATAGCCCATGGCGCTTTGCAGCGCTGGCATTGCTTCGTAATATGTCTCTAGCATAACCTGAGCAGCTGCTTGGAGGGCACTTTTATCAGAGTTACCGATGGGTTTGTCGTTGATGATCGTAAACGCTTTATTTTCGAAGTTGTGAGTCGAATTCAGCGATTGACTCGTCCACAACGGACCCCCAAGAATACAGCCATGGTCAATCGCTACGACACCTTGTTTCCATGAAAACACAATATTACCGATATTCCGATCATCGTTGCCAGTAACTTCATCAAAAGCAACAAGTGCACGTCCTGAGGGCGACGCCAGGAGGCGCTGCCTGATATAAGTCAAGTCAATCGATCCAGCATTAAACAAGGTTTTCGCTGCCCCATCTGTCGCAACATTAGGGTCGTGTGCTTCCAAGGTTGCAACAGCTCGAACAGGGGTATGAGAGGCCGGAAGTCCGCACGCAACGACATCCAGCGGCGGAACATCAACAAAAAATACAGACGGCGATGGAATGCCCATAGCTTGAGCATATAAGTATCCAAGAACCTCATTGAAAACAGCTTTGGGTTGCGCAGTATGGTGATACATTTTTATATACGCTCGGCGAAGCTCGCCTTGATAGTTGACCTGTGCCAAAAAGGTAGCAGCAAGATGCCCCTCCGTAATCTTGCGAACAAATCGAACGTACCCGTGCGCCCCAAGGTCAATTGGTAGCTCAATAATTTTTGTCATCCCCAGCCTTAAAGTTTTGCTTAGTTTCGCCGGTACATAAGTCGTATCAACAGGTTCTAGTGAACCTTTCGCACCAAAATTAACGTTCTTCAACGACGAAATGCAACTTCATTATGACCGCACTGGTACTTAAAAAAATCCCATTTACTCTTGTAGCCTATCATTCTTTCCACCTAGACGCCAAATAGTTCGACGTCATCCATCGGGTAATGCTTGCGATTCAGCGTCCACAACGGGCAGCGGTGGGCACGGGCGGTGGCGGCTAGCAGGTAGTCTTCTAATGCGATGCCTTGAAAGGCCTTGGCATATTGATTGGCATACAGCCCCGCCATGCGCCCGGTGTCGCTGTCCATGTCCACACGTTGGCACAGGTCAAACAGCGCTTCTACGTCTTTATGCTCTCGTTTGAACGCGCCTGCATACACCTCGGCCACCACGATGGGGCTGATGAGCATGGTGGTTTGCGCCTCCAGCAAAGCGATAAATCGCTCTACGATGACGGGCGATTTTTTCAGCAAGTCGATGACGATATTGGTGTCCAACACCAAGCGTTCGGGCATCATGCGCCCTCACCCTTTCGCAATATGCGGCTTTTGCTACGGATGTTGCGCACATAGCTCTCCGCATCCACTTTGGCAAAACTTTGCAAAGGTTTCAAGCGCTCAAAGTAGGCCCGCGCATCGGCCACCGGGTCTTTTTGAATGTCGGCCTCCAGCGTGCGGCGAATCAGCTCGGACATGCTCACGCCTACGCTGCGGGCGCGGGTTTTCAGGCTGTCGTACAACCCGTCCTGGAGATAGATTTGTGTGCGGTGCATAGGCATCATTAATTGGAATGATGTATATAACTATACATCAAACTGGCAGGCCAGTCATTGGTCAATTCGCATATGCTCAATCAGCTGCGGACATGAACCGCGCTGCCGGTAGTCACTGAGCAAACTAACCGTGCGTGCAGGAGTCGCCACAGTTCGCCAAGCACGCAAAACAGGCATTCGCCATGAAAGCGAACTGAGCACCAAGGGCTTAAGCCATTTCGACCTCTAGCCAATTGAAATATTGCGTGACCAGCTATATATTCAATAGCATCACAGAATCATCCGTATACACGGTATCCAGCGGATAGCGCTGCCCGCGCAGGTAATCTTCCATGCAACGCAGCACCAACGGACTGCGGTGGCGGGTGCTGCTGGCGCGCACCTCATCGGGCGTCATCCACAGGGTTCGCACAATGCCAGTGTCCAGTGTGCGCCCCGCAACTTCGTCACCCACGCTGCCGCAATAGGCAAAACGCAGATAGGTAATGTCTTCAGCTGGAGACGCAACTGCAATACCTTCACGCGCAGGCCGCTGAAAACGCGACAGATAAATGCCTACCAGTGCAGTAGGCGCAAACTGTCGCGCTGTTTCCTCCAGCGCCTCGCGCGCGCAGCCTGCTTGCGGGCTCTCGCCGGGGTCTAGGTGGCCCGCAGGGTTGTTCAGGCGCAGGCCCTCGGGTGTGTGCTCTTCTATCAGCAAAAACAGGCCATCACGCTCGATGATGGCGGCTACGGTCACGCTGGGTTTCCAGCGATCAAAGGGAGATGTGGACATTTTTGCATTATGCAGACGAATAGAGAAGCCATACCAAACATGCCAAACTTCGCGTTAACCTTCATGCGTAACGAG
The DNA here is from genome assembly GCA_031390175.1 of Polaromonas sp. GTDB lineage: Bacteria > Pseudomonadota > Gammaproteobacteria > Burkholderiales > Burkholderiaceae_C > JAAFIP01. The sequence goes on along the minus strand of JANMTF010000367.1, from coordinate 14,659 downwards.
TGAATTTTCGTGTAAGCTCGTAGTCAATAATTAATCCACCTTCACTAAGAGGAGACGCCCATGCGTATTGGCGTACCTGCAGAGACCCTGCCAGGCGAGACACGGGTAGCTGTAACCCCCGAAACGGCAAAAAAACTAGCGGCCCAAGGCCACACCATCGTGGTGCAAAGTGGCGCGGGCGTTGCCGCCAGCGTGACTGACGCGGCCTACGAGGCTACGGGTGCGCAGATCAGCGATGCCGCAGGCGCGTATGGCTGCGAACTGGTGCTTAAAGTGCGCGCGCCAAGCGCCGCTGAGATGCCGCAGCTCAAGATCGGCACCACGGTGGTGGGCATGCTCAACCCGTTCGATGCCGAGGGTTTGCAGCGCATGGCCGCAGCAGGCCTTACCGGTTTTGCACTGGAGGCTGCACCGCGCACCACCCGTGCGCAGAGCATGGACGTTCTAAGCTCGCAAGCCAACATCGCAGGCTACAAGGCCGTGATGATGGCCGCAGACAAGTACCAGCGCTTTTTCCCTATGCTGATGACCGCGGCGGGCACAGTGAAAGCCGCGCGCGTGGTTATTCTCGGTGTCGGCGTAGCGGGCTTGCAAGCCATCGCCACTGCCAAGCGTTTGGGCGCGGTGATTGAAGCGTCTGACGTGCGCCCCAGTGTCAAAGAGCAGATCGAATCCCTCGGCGGTAAATTCATCGATGTGTCCTACGACACGCCAGAAGAAAAAGAAGCCGCTGTCGGCGTGGGTGGCTACGCCAAGCCCATGCCGCCCAGCTGGCTGGCGCGCCAAGCCGTTGAAGTAGCCAAGCGCGTGGCCGCAGCTGATATCGTGATTTCTACTGCTCTCATCCCTGGTCGCGCAGCGCCTACTTTAATCACCGAAGACATGGTCAAGTCCATGAAGCCCGGTTCGGTCATTGTGGATATTGCTGCGGGCAAAGGCCCCGGTGGCGTGGGCGGCAACTGCCCCTTGAGCGAGGCCGACAAAACCGTAGTCAAACACGGCGTGACGATCGTGGGCGACACCAACTTGCCCGCTCTCGTAGCTGCCGACGCATCCGCCCTCTACGCCCGCAACGTGCTGGACTTCTTGAAACTGATTTTGCCCAAAGACGGCGGCATCAAAGTCGATGTGGAAGACGACATCGTAGCTGCGTGTTTGATGACGCAAGGCGGCGAAGTTAAGAAAGCTAAGTAAACTTGTGGGACAGACCTTAGCCGCGCAGCGGCAAGCTCTGTCCTCAACAAATCAGGTGTGTTGGGGTCAGATCCCAATTCAGGACAATCACTTTACCGAAGACTAACCAAGCTGTACGAAATTGGGCTCTGACCCCAATTTGCGCTCTATCCGGAGAAAAACTATGGACATCGTATCCCCCACCATCCTCAACCTCATCATCTTCGTGCTGGCCATCTACGTGGGCTACCACGTCGTGTGGACGGTGACCCCCGCCTTGCACACACCGCTGATGGCGGTAACCAACGCTATCTCGGCCATTGTCATCGTCGGCGCAATGCTGGCGGCCGCGTTGACTGAAACCAACTTGGGTAAAACCATGGGCGTGCTGGCAGTAGCTTTGGCGGCTGTGAATATTTTCGGAGGCTTCCTCGTCACACGCCGCATGCTGGAAATGTTCCGCAAGAAAGAGAAAAAGGCCCCCGCGCAAATCGAAGGAGCAAAGCAATGAGCATGAGCCTTGCCACCCTCTTGTATTTGATTGCCTCGGTATGTTTTATCCAGGCGCTCAAGGGTCTGTCCCATCCCACCACGTCGATTCGCGGTAACTTGTTTGGCATGATCGGCATGGGTATTGCCATGCTGACTACCATGGCGCTGATTGTGCAAATCTCTGGCGGCAAAGCTACTGGTATGGCCTACGTGCTGCTGGGCTTGGTAGTGGGCGGCGGCTATGGTGCCTACCGCGCCAAGACAGTGGACATGACCAAAATGCCAGAGCTGGTGGCGTTTTTCCACAGCATGATTGGCTTGGCAGCGGTGTTCATCGCCATTGCCGCCGTGACCGAGCCTTATGCCTTTGGTATTGTGGCCCAGGGCGCGGCGATTCCTGCGGGTAACCGGCTGGAGCTGTTCTTGGGCGCTGCGATTGGTGCCATAACCTTCAGCGGCTCGGTCATTGCATTTGGCAAGCTGAGCGGCACCTACAAGTTTCGTTTGTTCCAAGGCGCGCCTGTGCAGTTTGCCGGGCAGCACAAGCTCAATTTAATCTTGGGTTTGGTCACCATTGGCTTGGGGTTGGTGTACACGTTTACCGAAAGCTGGCCCGCGTTTTACGCCATGCTGGCGTTGGCCTTTGTGATGGGAGTGCTGATCATCATCCCGATTGGTGGTGCCGACATGCCGGTGGTGGTGTCGATGCTCAACAGCTACTCGGGCTGGGCGGCGGCGGGCATTGGTTTTAGCTTGAACAACAGCATGCTGATCATTGCCGGTTCGTTGGTGGGCAGCTCAGGCGCTATCTTGAGCTACATCATGTGCAAGGCCATGAATCGCAGTTTTTTCAACGTGATTTTGGGTGGCTTTGGTGGCGAAGCAGTCACTGCGTTGGCCGGTGCCAAAGAGCAGCGCCCCGTCAAAACCGGTAGCGCTGACGATGCCGCTTTTGTGCTGAGCAACGCCGAGACCGTGGTGATCGTGCCTGGCTACGGCCTGGCTGTAGCACGCGCGCAGCATGCTGTCAAAGAGCTGGCTGCCAAGCTCACTGCCAAGGGCGTGATTGTGAAGTATGCTATTCATCCAGTAGCAGGCCGCATGCCAGGCCATATGAACGTGCTGTTGGCCGAGGCCGAAGTGCCCTATGACCAAGTGCACGAGATGGAAGACATCAACGGCGAGTTCGGCCAAGCCGACGTGGCAATTATTTTGGGCGCTAACGACGTAGTCAACCCCGCCGCGCACATCAAAGGCAGCGCCATTTACGGCATGCCGATTTTGGAAGCCTATAAGGCTAAAACCATCATCGTCAACAAACGCTCGATGGCGGCTGGCTATGCGGGCTTGGACAATGAACTGTTCTACATGGACAAGACCATGATGGTGTTTGGTGATGCGAAAAAAGTAGTCGAAGACATGGTGAAGGCTATCGAATAGTGCTGCTTTAGGCCGCGTATTTTGCAAGCCAACGGCCAGCTGCACTTGTGCACTGGCCGTTTTGATTGGGAAGTGGTGAAAAACACCGATGGCAAATGCAGGGCACCTCGTCTGATGGGCACTAGGGGAATACCTATCAAGCTGGACAAAGCTTTGACGCAATAATTCAGCGTTGCACATCGCGCATTGCACTGTGTCACGCCCTCTTGAGTTTGGAGAAAAAAAGATGAGCAACCGTCCTTGGCTAGCAGCCTATCCACAAGGTGTTCCGGCCGATATCGATACCAGCCAATACGGCTCCCTCGTCGGCTTGATGGAAGAGAGCTTTCACAAACACGCCAAGCGCGTAGCCTACAGCTTCATGGGCAAAGACGTGACATTTGCGCAAACAGACTCACTCAGCAGTGCTTTTGCAGCCTACCTGCAAGGCTTGGGTCTGGTCAAAGGCGACCGCGTAGCGCTGATGATGCCCAACGTGCCGCAATACCCCATCGCTGTTGCCGCTATATTGCGTGCAGGCTTGGTGGTGGTGAACGTGAACCCGCTGTATACGCCGCGCGAGCTGGAGCACCAGCTCAAAGACTCGGGTGCCAAAGCCATCGTCATCATTGAAAATTTTGCTACCACCTTGGAGCAGTGCATTCAAAACACTGCCGTCAAGCATGTGGTGCTGGCCGCCATGGGCGATATGCTGGGCTTGCTCAAAGGTGCGCTGGTCAACTACGTGGTGCGCAATGTGAAGAAGATGGTGCCTGCGTTTAACTTGCCCGGTGCGGTACGCTTTAACTTGGCGGTAGCCCAGGGCACCAGCGGCACTTTGAAAAAACCCAGTATCAAGGCTGACGACGTAGCCGTGCTGCAATACACTGGTGGCACCACCGGCGTGAGCAAGGGCGCGGTGCTGCTGCACAGCAACGTGATAGCCAACGTGTTGCAGTCTGAAGCCTGGAATGAACCGGCCCTCAAGCTCTTGCCCGAAGGCGAGCAACTGGTAGGCGTGGTGGCCTTGCCGCTGTACCATATTTTCGCATTCACCTGCTGCATGATGCTGGGCATGCGCATGGGCAGCAAAGGAATTTTGATCGCCAATCCACGCGATATTCCAGCGATGCTCAAAGAGCTGGCGCAGCACAAGATCCACAGTTTCCCTGCGGTGAACACTTTGTTCAACGGCATGGCCAACCATCCCGATTTCAACACCGTGGACTGGAGCCATCTCAAAGTATCAGTAGGTGGCGGCATGGCAGTGCAAAGTGCTGTGGCCAAGCTGTGGCTGGACAAAACCGGTTGCTCTATTTGCGAGGGCTACGGCCTGTCGGAAACCTCGCCCTCAGCCACCTGCAACCCTACCGACAGCAAAGCCTTCTCAGGCACCATCGGCGTGCCTTTACCCAACACCTATCTCAAATGCCTGGACGACGATGGCGTGGAAGTGCCACTGGGCCAGCCTGGAGAGATCGCCATCAAAGGCCCGCAGGTGATGGCCGGCTACTGGCAGCGCCCCGACGAAACCGCCAAGGTGATGACACGCGACGGCTACTTTAAAACCGGCGACATCGGTACCGTGGACGAGCGCGGCTACTTCAAAATTGTGGACCGCAAAAAAGACATGGTACTGGTCAGCGGTTTTAACGTCTACCCCAACGAGGTAGAAGACGTGGTGTCGCAGTTGCCCGGCGTGATGGAGTGCGCGGTGGTGGGCGTGGCCGACGAAAAAACCGGCGAGGCCGTCAAGCTGGTCATTGTGAAGAAAGACCAGGCATTGACCGAGGCGCAGGTGCGTGAGTATTGCCGCGCCAATCTGACGGGTTACAAGCAGCCCAAGGTGGTGGAGTTTCGCACTGACATGCCGAAAACGCCGGTCGGCAAGATTCTGCGCCGCGAGTTGCGGGATAAAAAATAGGCCTACGCGCTGAGTGCAACATAGCGGCCTGGAGTCGCTATTTCTTTTCAACTGCTGCCTTTTGTTTGACTTGGAATCCCATCATGACTACTGCTATTTTGAGCGCGCTACCCGAAGAGCAGGCGGGTGTACTGGCGCTGCTGCAGTCACCCCAATGCACGGTGCATGCGGGCCGCGAGTTTTGGCATGGCACGGTGTATGGCAAACCTGCGGTGTTAGCCCTGTCACGCATCGGCAAGGTGGCGGCGGCCACTACCGCCACTGTGCTGATCGAGCGCTTTCAAGTGCAGCGCATGGTGTTCACCGGCGTAGCGGGCGGGCTGGCAGCGCAGGTGCAGGTAGGCGAGGTGGTGGTGGGCACGCAGTACGTGCAGCATGATTTTGATGCCTCGCCACTCTTTGCACGTTACGAAATACCGGGCTATGGGCGCGCCCGGTTTGATGCTGATGCCAGCTTATTCGCTATTATTTCAGAAGCTGCTTCCGCAATATTCCAGTGGCCTGGTGGCTCAAAAGGCATAAAAATGCACACAGGCCTGATCGCCAGTGGTGACCGCTTTGTCAACAGCGCTGCCGAGGTGCAGGCGCTGCGTTTGGCTTTGCCAGATGCTTTGTGCGTAGAGATGGAGGGCGCGGCAGTTGCCCAGGTGTGCCACGACTACGGCGTGCCGTTTGTAGCAGTGCGCACCATCTCTGATCGAGCAGACGATACCGCGCATTTGGACTTTGCGCAGTTTGTACGCGATGTCGCCGGGCCTTATGCGGTGCGTTTGGTTGACGCGCTGATGCGCAAGCTTTAAATTGCGGTGGTGGTGCTTTAAGCAGCAGCCACCCACTGGCTGAGGACTACTGCACCTAGCGTGGCCAAGCGTTTGCGCATGCACAGCACGGCTTTGTCTTTGCTTACCAATGCGCTGCGCAGTTGCACGGCCAGGTCAATAAATTTTTGATCGTCTGCGTCTTTGCACACGTAGAAAGCGCGCGGTGCAGCTTCTACGATGTGAACACCTGAATCAAACTGCGCTAGTACCTGTGCCGCTGTGGTGGCATAAAAGGCTATGCGCGGCTGCAGATGGGTGTAAGCCAACACCCGCTCTAACTCATCGCGCATGATCTGCGTCGCAGTCCATTGAAGTGCTTTGCTGCTCAGAGCAGTGCGCAGATCGGCGCAGCGCGGGTCGTTGAAAATAAACAGGTCCAGGACAATATTGGTGTCCAGAACGATGGCTTGTCCATTCACGCGGCGTGGCCTTAGGCAGAGTGGGATGCGGCTGGAGCACCCGGTGCAGAGCCAGCCTGTGCGGCACCCGCCGCAGCCACAGGTGCGCGGCGACCTTGAATGTCAAACTTGAACATGCGGCACTCGATAGGGCCGTTCCACATCGGCACGCGCCGTGACTCTTTCAGGCGCATGCGGCCGGGCAGCTTCATGTCGGGCACCAGTATCCAGGCAGTCCAGCCATCAAAATGGCTCTTCCAATGGGTGGCCAGTTGCACAAAGAAATCATCAAGTTCTTGGTCGCGTGGGGCGCTTGCTTGAGCTGCGCCGCCGCTTTGCCGGCCTGCAAAACCGGCCACCTCTATCCGCTCACCATAGGGCGGGTTGATCAGCATCACGGGCTTCACGTCGGCACTGGCGGCAACGGGTGGCATGCGTTGCAATGCATCGCCGCCGCGCAGCTGTATGGCGTGGGCTACGCCTGCGCGCTCGGCATTGCGCTGTGCAAAATCCACCATGCGGTGGGCCACATCGCTGCCGAAGATTTTGATATCTTTGGGGTCGATAGGCTCCTGTTTAATCGCGCGAGAAGCTTCGTTTTTAATAGCGTCCCACACATGCGCCTGGAACGGCAGGTAGCGCTCAAACGCAAACTGGCGTTGCAAGCCGGGCGCGATATTGAGGGCAATTTGCGCTGCCTCTATGGCGATGGTGCCGCTGCCGCAGCACGGGTCGTACAGTGGCTGGTCCGGCTGCCAGCCGCTGGCGGCAATCATCGCGGCGGCCAGGGTTTCTTTCAAAGGTGCTTCGCCCGTATCTTGCCGCCAACCACGTTTAAAAAGTGGCTCGCCACTGGTGTCGATGTACAGGGTGACGCTGTCGGTGGTCAGGTGGGCGTGCACGCGCACATGCGGCCAATGCGTGTCCACATCGGGTCGCGCGCCCGACTTGTCGCGAAAGCGGTCGGCGATCGCGTCTTTGATGGTCAGCGCCGCAAAGTTCAGGCTCTTGAGCGGACTGTGCTGCGAGGTCATCTCAATCTTGAACGTGTTCTTGTTGGTAAACCAGATCTCCCACGCCACCTCGCTGGCCGCGTCGTACAGGTCACGCTCATTTTGGTAGGGCTTGTGCGCCAGCTCGATCATCACCCGCATGGCCAAGCGGCTGTGCAGGTTCAGCAGCATGGCATCGCGCCAAGAGCCCTCCAGCATCACGCCGCCGCGCATCACGCTGACGGGTACTTTGCACAAACGGTGCACCTCATGCGCCAGCAGCTCTTCCACGCCGCCTGCGCAGGGCAGAAATAATTGAAGTTGGTTCATGATCAGGTCTAATTCGTGATTGCTAAGGTGAGGTGGGGTGGGGGGAAAGAGGGGAATTTTTGAACGCAGAGGGCGCGAAGGTTTCGCAAAGGGCGCAAAAGAAGAAAAAGAAAAAGAAAAAGAAAAAGAAAAGAGAGAAAAAAGAGAAAAAAATAAAAAAATAAATCGGACAAATTTTCACCAATCGTCTATGCAGCAGACAAATTTTTCGGCTCCACAGGAATATGCACCAGCAATTGATTCACCATCACCCAATTATGTATTTTTTGGTATTCCTTCTGCGTCCTTTGCGAAACCTTTGCGCCCTCTGCGTTCAAAAAATTCCCCTGTATGTCCTCTTCGTTGTTGCTTACAAAGATTTTCGCAAATGCGTAGGCGCTATGCGCAGCGCCTCGCGGTATTTGGCCACGGTGCGGCGGGCGCACTCTATGCCCTGTTCTTTCAGCATGTCGGCAATGGCATTATCCGACAATGGCTTTTTGCGGTCTTCGGCATCGACAAACTGCTGGATCAAGGCGCGCACGGCGGTGCTGGATGCATTGCCGCCGGTCTCGGTGTTCAGCCCTGAGCCAAAAAAGTATTTCAGCTCAAAAGTACCGTAAGGCGTGGCCATGTATTTGGCGGTGGTGACGCGGCTGATGGTGGACTCGTGCAGGCCCAGTTCGTCGGCAATCTCGCGCAGCACCAGCGGGCGCATGGCCAACGCGCCGTGCGCGAAAAAGTTGCGCTGCCGCTCGATGATGGCGTTGCTCACCCGCAAAATGGTGTCAAAGCGCTGCTGGATATTCTTGATAAACCAACGCGCTTCTTGCAAGCGGCCTTGCAGCGCTGCATGGCTGTCGGACTTGCCGCCCTTGAGCGCTTGGGCGTAAATGTCGTGCACTCGCAGGCGCGGCATCACGCTTTGGTTGAGCTGCGCCTTGAACTTGATCTGCGCGCCGCGTCCCTGCGAGATGACGATGACATCGGGCACGATGATGTTGCGCTCCAAATCAGCAAAGCGCCGCCCGGGTTTCGGATCGAGGCGGGATATCAAGGCAATCGCCGCTTTGACATCGTCGATGCTGCACAGACACAATGTGGACAGGCGCTTGGTATCGCGCTTGGCCAGCAAGTCCAGCGGTTGCGCGCAAATGGCCAGCGCTTCGGCGCGCGCTAACGTGGTAGTGGGTAGCGCGTGCAGTTGCAGGGTCAGGCATTCGGCCAAGTGGCGCGCGCCCACGCCTGCGGGCTCCATATGCTGCAGCAGCTTGACCGCCATGTGAAAGCGCTGCACCAGCTCTTCCACATCTTCCAGTGTCGTAGCGCCCAGGCTTTCGGCCAGGTCTTCAAAGCCGTCTTCCAAGTAACCATCGTCGTTGAGGGACTCGATGAGAAACATCAACGCCGCGCGGTCTTCGTCGCTCAGGCGCAGGCCCACTGCTTGGCGGTGCAAAAAGTCTTGCAGGCTCACATGCTCAGCGCTCAGGCTGCTGGCATCGGTATCGTCGCCCGGCTCGTTGTTGTTGGTGCGCGCGGGAGCATCGTTGCCCCACTCAGCGTCATCAGCGGCTACCTCGTTGCTGCCCTCGCCTTCCCAGTTGTCGATAGTACCGCTGTCAGTAGGTGCTTCGGCTGTGCTCTCAGTGTTTGAAGTCGCAGCGTCGGTGCTGCTGGTGCTCGCACTTGCAGCACTGCCCGCGCCATCCCATTCAAACTCTTCAGCACGTTCGGTCTGCACGCTGGCCGTCTCTTGCGCCACGCGCTCAGCTTGCAATGCCTCTTCATAGCCCTGCTCAGCACTTTCCTGCTCCAAAAACGGATTGTCCTGCAGCATCTGCTCAATCTCCTGCGCCAGCTCGAGCGTAGACAGTTGCAGCAATCGGATAGATTGCTGCAACTGCGGCGTCAGCGACAGATGCTGCGAGACGCGAAGACTCAGGCCTTGCTTCATAGATTCGCTACCATTGAATCAGGGCAGCACGACGCCGCGCCGGGCCGCCCCAAGCAAGGAGGGCCCCCCTGGGGGGCAGCGCAGTACACGCAGTGACAAGCGTGGGGGCCATAGCGACGCCGCGCCGGGCCGCCCCAAGCAAGGAGGGCCCCCCCCTGGGGGGCAGCGCAGTACACGCAGTGACAAGCGTGGGGGCCACATTCACATGCGGAAGTTTTCACCGAGGTACACCCTTCTCACGTCGGGGTTTTCGACGATCTCGTTGGGGGTGCCTTTGGCCAAAACGTTGCCGTCGCTGATGATGTAGGCGTGGTCACAAATACCCAGGGTTTCGCGTACATTGTGGTCGGTGATCAGCACGCCGATACCGCGTGATTTGAGAAAGCCGATGATGCGCTGGATCTCGATCACTGCAATCGGGTCGATGCCTGCAAAGGGTTCGTCGAGCAAAATAAACTGCGGGTCAGTGGCCAAAGCGCGGGCAATTTCTACCCGGCGGCGCTCACCACCCGACAGGGCAGGCGCGGGCGAGTCGTGCAGCTTTTCTACCCGCAGATCGTGCAGCAGGGCTTGCAAGCGGTTTTCTATTTCTGCTTTGCTCAGGGGCTTGCCTTGCGCGTCGCGTTGCAGCTCCAGCACCGCGCGCACGTTCTCAGACACCGTCAGCTTGCGAAAGATAGAGGCCTCTTGCGGCAGATAACTCAGCCCCAAACGCGAGCGGCGGTGGATAGGCAGGCGCTCTACGCGCTGGCCATTGATGGTGATCTGGCCCGCATCTGCGCGCACCAAACCCACAATCATGTAAAACGAGGTGGTTTTGCCAGCGCCGTTAGGCCCCAAGAGGCCCACTACTTCACCTTGCGACACAGACAGCGACACGTCTTTGACCACCATGCGCGCGCCATACGATTTTTGCAGCCCTGTGGCGCTGAGCATGCGAGCCGGTTGCGGCTCGGCAGCAGTGTGCTCAGCGGTACTTAGTGCGGTGACTTGAAGGGATGCAACGTCTTCTTGCATTACTTGCGTTCCCCGCCGACGGTAGTGCTGGGGCGCAGTGTGGCTGGCGGCGTGGCAGGACGGGGTGCCGTATTAGCCGGGGCCGAACTCGCATCTTTAGGCGTAATCATCGCGCGAACGCGGCCTGTGGGGTTGGAGGCGCTGACGTTGGCCGCGCCGCCCACCACATTAAACACGTCGGTCACGTTGTCGTACACAATCTGGCTGCCGGTGGTCTCGTCGTTTATTACGGTGCCCTTGTAGCGGCGCAATACAGCGTTTTTAGAAAACGTCACTGTGTCGGCTTTGCCGTCATAAAGAATGGTTTCTGACTCGCCTTCAATCCACTCGTCCGGAACATCACGCTTTTGCCTGAAAAAAGCGCGTTTGCCACCCGTCTCTACCGCAGTGCCAAATTGAAAACCTTCGTTATCCTGGCGAATGTCTACCTGCGAGCCGCGAATGATGATGGTGCCTTTGGTGATCACCACGTTGCCAGTGAACACGCTGGTTTGCTTCAGATCGTCATAGCGCAGTGCATCCGCCTCGGCGTTCATGGGTTTCTTTTTGTCGGCCTTTTCGGCCCACGCGGTGGCGCTACACAGCGCCAATGCTAGGGCTACGACTGGGATGGCAGAAAAAACGGCGAGGAGGGGTTGGTATCGTGGTAATTGCATGGCGGCATGATTCTTGCTGCCACCATTGTAGTCGCCGGATTTGACCCTGGGCACTTACTTGCCATGTCTCTCGGTGACACAGGGGGTAAATTTACCTTTCGCCCCCCTTTTTGTGCCCGTACTCAGCGTGTAAGCGTCACCACCCGGTCGGGGGCCAGGCTCAAACGCAGCTCTACCAGCGTGCCGCCCACCCGCAAGGGGGGAAAGCTCACGGCATCTACATTGACCGGCGCTGCGCCTGCGGATACCGCTGGCGAGCTGCTCTTTTTGGCATTGGGCATGTTGTCCCCTTTGGCCAAGGCTTGGTCGCCGTTACAGGCCGATAAAAGCGCGGGGCTGCTGATGCGGGCTTGCTTGACGCTGGCCAGCGCTGCTTTATCGGCAGACGTGACGCGCTTGCCCTGCGCATCCAACAGCTCTACGCCGCGCGCCTGGGGTGCCCAGCGCTGGTCACCATCGACGCGGCCAGCCAAAATGCACTGCGCGTCTGCACCAGTAGTGGCAGCGGGCGCGGCACTTTGTGCCATAGCGAGGCTGGCAAGCAGCGACAAAGGAATGCACAGCGCCACAGCCCAGGTGCGGGCGTTAGCGCGGGGAGTAGCGCGAGAAGCATGAGAAGCGCGAGACGAGTGAGAAGTAGCGGACGTGTTCAACATAAAACCTCCTGATAACAAACCGTCACAGCGTTGCGGTGTTGCGGGATACAAAGACCATCAGCGCCTGACAAAGTGGCTTGAGTGTAGAACTAGGGCGTGCGTTTCGCATCCCATAAATATGGCATTTATGCCTAGGCAGTCAGCCTATGCAAGGCCTCGCGGTATTTGGCGGCTGTGTTTTCTATCACCTGCGCGGGCAGGGCGGGCGCAGGGGCGGTTTTGCTCCACGGTTTGCCATTGATCTGGGCTGCCTCCAACCAGTCGCGCACAAACTGTTTGTCGTAGCTGGGTGGGTTGGCCCCTTCTACATAGGTCTCCAGTGGCCAAAAACGCGAGCTGTCGGGTGTCAGCACCTCATCCATCAGCGTCAGCGTACCGTCTGGAGTCAGACCAAATTCAAACTTGGTATCGGCAATGATGATGCCTTTGGTGAGCGCAAACGCAGCGGCGGTTTTGTAAATCTCAATGCTGATCGTGCGAATTTGGCCTGCCAGCTCTTGGCCCACTACGCCCACCATTTGGTCAAACGAAATGTTCTCGTCATGCTCGCCCATGGCAGCCTTGGCGGCCGGCGTAAAGATGGGCTCGGGCAGCTTGGATGCGTTCTTCAAACCCGCAGGCAACGGCACGCCGCAGACCGATTGGCTCACTTGGTATTCAGCCCAGCCGCTACCGGCCAAATAGCCACGCACCACTGCTTCAACGGCCAATGGCTTGAGGCGTTTGACCAGCATGGCGCGGTCTTTTACCTGGGGCTTCTCGGCCTCCGTCACCACGCTGTCAGGCGCATCGCCCGTCAGATGGTTGGGGCAAATATGCCCCAACTTGGCAAACCAAAACAGCGCCATCTGTGTGAGCAGCGCGCCCTTACCGGGGATAGGCTCGCCCATGATCACGTCAAACGCGCTTAGGCGGTCGCTGGCAACCATCAAGATGCGGTCGGTGCCCACGGCGTAGTTGTCGCGCACCTTGCCGCGCGCGAGCAGGGGTAGCGAGGTGAGGGTGGAGGTGTGCAAGGGAGTGTGCGAGGGAGTGGGCGAACGGTTGGTCATGAGAAGAGTTTCAGCCTGGGTTCAATTTTTGCAATCTCCGAAAAATCGCGGTCACGGGCAAGGAGCACCTTATTGGCCTCCAGCGCACAAGCGGCGACGACGCAGTCGATCGGATTTCTGACGGTGACGCCACGCCAGCGACATTGCGCATACAAAAGAGCCGCTTGGCGATGCAGGGCCTGGTAGTCCTCGGGTTCGAATACAGGGAGTTGGTCGATTTGCCTTTGCAAGAGCATGAAATGACTGGTGCTACGCGCGCCTTGCAAAACCTCCTGAACGACGATGGACGGAATCCAGAACTCTTCTTTGGCACGGATGGCGCGCGAAAGACGTAAATGAATCGAGGAGCCGGTTGCCCGCAAGTACTCAACAACTGCCGACGTATCGACAATCATGCAGGAATCGCCGTCCTGACCCCTTTGCCTGCCTTTGCTTTGCTTCGCATGCCTCGGCTTGCTATGGTCTTTGACAGTCGCATCAAGCCAGTGGGTTTCTGCGCTTGAGCTGGCGACTTCTGGGCGTAACTCTCATCAGGATCGTAGTCGTCAGCCAGTACGTCACTTCCTTCGAGGGCTAAAAACCCAGAGTAATCGGGTTCACGCACAAATGCCTTCAACGCCGCTTCCACGGCTGCTTTTTTGGTGGTGACACCGGCACGCACCATCGCCTTCGCGATGAGCTCGTCGTCTATAACAATATTGGTTCGGGTGGACATGATGGCTCCTGATTCAGAAGCTGCATTTTATACACCTTCAATGTGTATAAACGCCTTACAAGTGGAATTGCCGCAAACCTACTGCACCACCTGGGCCAACTCCCCGCGCGAATACTGCCCCGCCACCACTTGCAAGCTGTGCCCCTTGATTTTGCCGCCCTGCCCCTCGCAGCCAAACTGCTGGTAGCGCTGTTTGCAGATTTGCTTGGCCGCCTCGCGCGCAGGCTTGAGCCAGTCGCGCATGTCAAATTTGTCCGGGTTCTGCGCCATGAACTTGCGCACGGCAGCGGTCATGGCCAGGCGGATGTCGGTGTCGATGTTGATTTTGCGCACGCCGAATTGAATCGCCTTTTGAATCTCCTCCACCGGCACGCCATAGGTCTCGCGCATGTTGCCGCCGTACTCGTTGATGATGGCCAACAAGTCTTGCGGCACTGAGCTTGAGCCATGCATCACCAAGTGGGTGTTGGGAATGCGTTTATGAATTTCCTTAATCCGCTCAATGGCAAGGATATCGCCGGTGGGCTTGCGCGAGAATTTGTACGCGCCGTGGGACGTGCCGATGGCAATCGCCAGTGCATCACATTGTGTGAGGTCGACAAACTCCGCCGCTTGGTTTGGATCCGTCAACAACATCTCGCGGGTCATCGTGCCCTCAGCACCGTGACCGTCTTCCTTGTCGCCCTTCATGGTTTCCAGCGAGCCAAGGCAGCCCAATTCGCCTTCGACGGTGACGCCTATCGCATGGGCTATTTTTGTTACTTCGCGCGTAACCTCGACGTTGTATTCATATTCCGCAACGGTCTTGCCGTCCGCCATCAACGAGCCGTCCATCATCACGCTGGAAAAACCCGAACGGATTGCGGTCAAGCACACCGCGGTTGATTGGCCATGATCTTGATGCATCACCACGGGAAGATGCGGATAAGTTTCCACCGCTGCTTCGATCAAGTGACGCAAAAAATTGCCCCCCGCGTATTTGCGCGCCCCGGCGGAGGCTTGCATAATTACCGGCGAATTCAATTCATTCGCCGCTTCCATAATCGCCTGAACCTGCTCCAGGTTGTTAACGTTGAATGCC
>JANMTF010000324.1:0-8789 GCA_031390175.1 Polaromonas sp. | reverse complement strand
CAAGCCCACTACGCCCGCGAGATGGGTGTGGCCTATATTGCCTGTGGCCACCATGCCTCTGAGCGCTACGGCGCGCCTGCCGTGGCGGCGCATATTTCACATGAATTAGGGATGGTGCATTCATTTATAGACATTGACAATCCCGCTTAGTCCAACACCATTAAGGGGATTTCATGGCTCTACAACTTTATGCCGTGCAGCGGCCGGGCCTGCTGGTGGCCCAGCTTTGCGCTGTGGCTGCGCTAGCGGCGTGTGGCACCACATCGGAGCCACTGTCTGGCAGGGCTACAGCGCAAGCCCGAGCGCCAGCGCCTGCCAGCGCCCCAGCGGCCGCCCCGGTCGCGCCGCGCGCTACGGCGATGCCCGCTGCAGCACCTGCACCCACACCTGCTGTTGCAGCGACCTACCACTCTGCGCCCATACCAGCCTCTGCGTCACCGCCACCGTTAGCGCGAATGATCGCCCCTCAAGCGTTGCCCGCACCCGTTGCAGCCAGCACAGCCCAATACCAGCGGTTTGCCGACACACCATGGCAGCGTGTAGCAGAGGCTCCCGTCTCTACCTTCAGCGCCGATGTTGACACCGGCAGCTACGCCAACGTGCGCCGCTTTATCAACCGGGGCCAGTTGCCTCCGCGCGACGCTGTGCGGGTGGAAGAACTGGTGAACTACTTTGGCTACCAATACAGCTTGCCAGCGCCCGAGCAGGCCCAGCCATTTGCCGTGCACACGCAGGTGCTCGCCTCGCCCTGGAACGCCGAGCGCAGTGTGGTGCGCATCGGCATTCAGGGCAAAGACGTGGCCAAAACCAGCTTGCCACCTGCCAACTTGGTGTTTCTAGTTGATGTGTCGGGCTCGATGGGCCCGCAAGACCGCCTGCCTTTGGTGAAGTCGTCGCTCAAGCTGCTGGTCACCCAACTGCGCGCGAAAGACCGCGTGTCTCTGGTCAGCTACGCCAACGGCACCAAGCTGGTTTTGGCTCCTGTAGCGGGCGACCAACGTGACACTATTTACGCCGCTATCGACAGCCTGGTCGCCTCGGGCGGCACCTACGGCGAGGCAGGTATCCGCATGGCCTATGCCCAGGCCAGGCAGTCGTTTATCCAGGGCGGTATCAACCGTGTGCTGCTGGCCACCGATGGTGACCTGAATATTGGCGTCACCGACCGCAACGAGCTCAAAACTTTGGTGGAGGGGCAGCGCAAACAAGGCGTGAGCCTGACCACCCTGGGTGTAGGCGACAGCAATTACAACGAGGCCCTGATGAAAACCCTGGCCGATGTGGGCGATGGCAGCTACCACTACCTCGATTCGCTGCAAGAGGCGCACAAGGTGCTGGTCAACCAGTTCACTTCCAACCTGGCACCGATTGCCCAAGACTTGAAAATCCAGGTCGAGTTCAACCCCGCGCAGGTGCAGGAGTACCGCTTGCTGGGCTATGAGTTGCGGGCCCTCACGCGGGAGCAGTTCAACGACGACAAGGTGGACGCAGGCGACATCGGCGCGGGCCACAGTGTGACGGCTTTGTATGAGACAGTGCCCACCGGCGCGCGCGGCAATGTGGATGCGCTGCGCTACCAAATCCCCTCCACGGGCCCGCAGGCGGGTGTTCCATCAGGCGCTTCCAGCAACGAGCTGGCTTGGGTCAAGCTGCGCTACAAAGACCCCGGCCAATCGGTCAGCAAGCTCATCGAGCAGCCTATTGCCACGCCCAGCCGCGTGCCCAGCCTGGACAGCGCAGACACTGATGCCCGTTTTGCGCTAGCGGTCGCTGCCTGGGGCCAGTGGTTGCGCGGCAATACGCTGATAGGTGACTACAGCATGGACAAGGTGCTGGCACTGGCGCGCGGCGCGCGAGGTACTGATATCTATGGCCAACGTGCGGAATTTGTACGCTTGGTAGAGCTGTCGGCTACGCTCAAGCGTTAACTCTATTTTCAGACAATGCGCCTGCCTGCCCATCTAAGATCGCTACATAAAAAATAGCTGCTCCCGCAATATTTTAAAGGGCTGCAGACCGATTAGTATCTTGAAAATGCCTTCAAACAGCCTCTTTTGGTGCTTTTTGTTGTCCCGCAGGCAATTTTTATCGCCATGAAGATCATTAAAGTATGCGAATTTATGTACCTGGGTGAATTTTGTAAAATTTATGGCTAAATTCATGACTTTTATCACTAAAAATAGGGCTTTTCAGAATTAAATTATGCGGATTCGTAAATTTGGCATAACTATGCAGGCGTGCCTGCTTTCTCAAAATTTCCTCAACGCAAAGTGTCTTGTCGATAACCCAAGGTAAAGCGCACAGTACCAGTTACTTCATCGCCACAGGCTTGACCGCACCGCAGCCTGCACCGTGCATTTTGTCGGCGCTTGCCAACCGGCGGGGTTTGGTTAGCATAGACTCCTGCAAAGGGCATGCCCCCTTACGGTCACAGATGGCCGTATTGTCCTCAACCAATGTTCTCGATGCAACACCCTTCAAGCCCACCCACCAAGGCCAATTTGCCCATCGCCATCACCCCCGGTGACCCGGCGGGCATTGGCCCAGAAATAGTGGCCAAAGCCTTTCGTGATGCGCCCGCAGTAATGCAAGGCTGCTTTGTCATCGGTGACGTGCCTATGATGCGCCGCGCAGCGGCCATGGTGGGCGGCATGCTGCCGGTAGCGCAGCTGAGTACCATCTCTAATGCCCTGATTGCCCCTGTGCGATGCCTGCCTGTGCTGCCATTGCTTTCTCATCAAGAATGCAATTTACTATTAAATTCAGAGCTTCTCCCGCAATTACCTATGGGGCGGGTGAGCGATTTAGCTGGTAAATTCTCTGCAGAGTGCGTGTGCTGGGCTGCGCGCGCTGCACTGCGCGGCGGGGTAGCAGCCTTGGTCACCGCGCCGATCCACAAAGAGGCTTGGGGCGCTGCGGGTGTGCCCTACCCGGGGCATACCGAGCTCCTACAGGCCGAGGCGGCAGCGCACTTAGGCAAATCGGTGCGCGATGTGCCCGTGCGCATGATGCTGGCCAACGACGAGCTGCGCACTGTGCTGGTCAGCATCCACATGGGCCTGAGTGATGCCATAGCCGCCGTGACCGTTGATAACGTGCTGCAGACCCTGCGCATCACCCACGCCAGCCTGAGCGCCACCCTGGGCCGCGCCCCACGCATTGCGGTAGCGGGGCTGAACCCGCACGCAGGCGAGGGCGGCTTGTTTGGCCGCGAGGAAATAGAGCTGATCAACCCCGCCATTGCCGCAGCGCGCAAGGAGGGCATTGACGCGCACGGCGCGCTGCCGCCCGACACGGTGTTTATGCAAGCGCGTGGTTTTGCCAAGTTTGATGTGGTGGTAGCCATGTACCACGACCAGGGGCTGATTCCGGTGAAATACCTGGGCGTAGAAAAGGGCGTGAATGTGACCCTGGGTTTGCCCTTGGTGCGCACCAGCCCCGACCACGGCACGGCTTTTGACATCGCAGGCCAAGGCGTGGCCGATGCCAGCAGCATGATTGAGGCTGTCCGCCAGGCCAAGCTATTGGCGGGGGTGTAAATTCGAATTCGCATAAAAAAAACCGCATAGCCCTTGCGGGGTATGCGGCATAAGCTACTTAGAAAGTAGCTTGAAACGTGTAAGTTACTTTTTCAAATTGTCGCGAATTTCGCGCAGCAGCAAAACATCTTCTGGTGTTGCAGGTGCTGGCGCTGGCTCGGCCTTTTTCATCTTGTTCATTTGTTTGACCATCATGAAGATGATGAAAGCCAAAATCGCGAAGTTGACCAAGATGGTGATGAAGTTGCCGTAGCCCAGTACGTTGACTCCGGCTTTGCTCAGGTCGGCAAAGGAGGCGGCCGAACCTTTGAAGTCCGCCGGTATTTTGCCTAAGATGACAAACATATTGGAGAAATCCACGTTGCCAAACACCAAACCCACTATGGGCATGATGATGTCCTTCACCAACGAATCCACAATTTTACCAAACGCGGCTCCAATGATGACACCGACCGCCAAATCCATGACGTTGCCCTTCATGGCGAAATCTTTAAACTCTTGCATCATGCCCATACGAAGCTCCTTTTGTTATGCCGCAGGCGCGTACGGCTTACATAGATAAAAGTGTTACGCCTAGGCCGGGAGTATGTCCACTCTTACTTTGGTGTCAAGTTACTTGTTGCAAATAACCGGTTTTAGGCTCGCCAACAGCCCAACCGGTGTGCATTAAGCCTCTATCTCGTTGTGGTGAACCAACCGGTACTGAATTTGCTCCTTTGCCTCGGCTACAATCACGGGTTGTCCCTAGTAATGTAAGTAAATTTGAGGATTTCCATGAGTAACGTGGATAAAAGTAAGCGCAATATGATCGCCCTCACGGGCGGAGTTGGCATCATCGGTGGTGGATTGACCGCTATCCCATTTGTCAGCAGTTTCAGCCCATCTGAAAAAGCCAAAGCCGCCGGTGCCGCTGTCGAGGTGGACATCTCTGCCCTGAAAGTGGGCGAGAAGATGACTGTCGAGTGGCGCGGCAAGCCGGTGTGGATCATTAAACGCTCGCCAGAGCAGCTTGCTACGCTCAGCAAGGTCAAAGGTTTGTTGGCCGACCCAGACTCCAAACGCAACCCCGAGGAGCTGACCCCAATGGCCAGCACCCGCAACGAGCAGCGCTCTATCAAACCTGAGATTTTTGTCGGCGTGGGCATTTGCTCACATCTGGGCTGCTCGCCCTCCGACAAGTTTGCCACCGGCGCGCAGCCTTCGCTGCCCGACGACTGGGCGGGCGGCTTTTTATGCCCCTGCCACGGCTCTACATTCGACTTGGCGGGTCGTGTGTACAAAAACAAACCCGCGCCAGATAACCTGGAAGTACCGCCGCACATGTATGTGAGCGACACCAAACTCATCATTGGCGAAGACAAAAAAGCCTAAACCTGCGGAACTGGCCGGCACCAAGGTGCTGGCACTGTCCCACCCGTAGTTTGATATTGAGGCACATTAAAAATGGCAGACATGATCGAAATCTCCCCCAACGCCAGCGCAGGCGAAAAGCTGCTGAACTGGGTGGACAACCGTTTTCCCGCAAGCAAGCTCTACAAAGAGCATTTGAGTGAATACTACGCACCCAAAAACTTCAATTTTTGGTACATCTTTGGCTCCTTGGCCTTGTTGGTGCTGGTCATCCAGATCGTTACTGGCATATTTTTGGTCATGCATTACAAACCCGACGCTGCCAAAGCCTTTGAGTCGGTGGAGTACATCATGCGCGATGTGCCTTGGGGCTGGCTGGTGCGCTACATGCACTCCACCGGAGCGTCTGCGTTCTTTGTCGTCGTGTACCTGCACATGTTCCGTGGTTTGATGTACGGCAGCTACAGGAAGCCGCGTGAGCTGATCTGGGTGTTTGGCTGCGGCATCTTCTTGTGCCTGATGGCCGAAGCCTTCATGGGCTACCTGCTGCCTTGGGGTCAAATGTCCTACTGGGGCGCACAGGTGATCGTCAACCTGTTTGCCGCCATCCCCTTCATCGGCCCCGATTTGGCTTTGCTGATCCGTGGTGACTATGTGGTGGGTGATGCTACGTTGAACCGCTTCTTCGCCTTCCACGTCATCGCTGTGCCTTTGGTGCTGCTGGGCTTGGTGGCTGCGCACATCATTGCGCTGCACGAAGTGGGCTCGAATAACCCTGATGGCGTAGAAATCAAGGCCACGAAAGATCCTAAAACCGGCATTCCCTTGGACGGCATTCCTTTCCACCCTTACTACACCGTGCACGACATCTTCATGGTCAGCGTGTTTCTCTTGGTGTTCACAGCGGTGGTGTTCTTCGCGCCTGAGATGGGCGGCTACTTCCTGGAGTACAACAACTTCATCCCGGCTGACCCATTGAAGACACCTGCGCATATTGCACCAGTTTGGTACTTCACACCTTTTTACTCCATGCTACGCGCTATCACTGACGACATGATGTACGTGCTGATGGCCTGTGCGCTGCTAGCAGCAGCATTTACGGCGTTCAAGAGTAAGCTGCCAAGTTTTCTCAAGGCGGGTGTTGTGGTCGCAGCGGTGGTCGCCGTAGCCGCCATGTTGGCTTTTGATGCAAAGTTCTGGGGTGTCGTCGTGATGGGTGCTTCCACCATGATTTTGGTCGCCTTGCCATGGCTGGACAACAGCACGGTCAAGTCGATCCGTTACCGCCCTGATTGGCACAAGTACCTGTACGGTATTTTTGTGATCAACTTCCTTGTTTTGGGGTACTTGGGTGTCAAACCTGTGGGTGTGTGGGGCGTACTGGCCGGACAAGATGTGGCGCAGCGTATTAGCCAATTGGGCACGTTGTTTTACTTTGGTTTCTTCTTGCTCATGCCTTGGTGGAGCAAGCTGGGTACGCCTAAACTAGTCCCTGACCGCGTAGTGTTTGCTGCGCACTGATGGGAACGATAAAAATGAAAAAAATTCTTCTCGCACTCTCTGCCGTTGTCGCTTTAGGTTTTAGCGCATTGCCTGCACACGCTGCCAGTGAAGGCATTGCCTGGGATAAATCGCCCAACAAAACCAACGACATGGCCGCCTTGCAAAATGGCGCCAAAATCTTTGTCAACTACTGTCTCAACTGCCATAGCGCCGCATTCATGCGCTA
Source organism: Polaromonas sp. (assembly GCA_031390175.1). GTDB lineage: Bacteria > Pseudomonadota > Gammaproteobacteria > Burkholderiales > Burkholderiaceae_C > JAAFIP01. Next base: position 2,171 of record JANMTF010000324.1, on the reverse strand, counting down.
CAACCGCTTGAAAGACATCGGCCTGACCGAGCAGCAGATCAAAGACAACCTGCTGTTTGCTACTGACAAAGTCGGCGACACCATGAAGTCGTCTCTCGACCCCAAGCAAGCCAAAGAATGGTTTGGCGGTCTGCCACCTGATTTGACGGTGATTGCCCGCTCACGTTCTGACGGTGCCAAGGGCTCTGGCGGCGACTACCTCTACACCTTGCTGCGCAGCTACTACCGCGACGACACCAAGCCTACCGGCTGGAATAACCTGGCATACCCCAACATCGGCATGCCCAACCCCTTGTGGGAGATGCAAGGCGAGCGCAAGCCGCTGTTTGACGTGAAAAAAGAGCATGGCCATGACGTGCAAATATTCAAAGGCTGGGAGAGTGTTAAGCCTGGTACGCTCAACGCCTTGCAATACGACCAGGCCGTAGGTGATCTGGTGAGCTACTTGCAATGGATGGGCGAACCAGCGCAAAATACCCGTGTACGCGTGGGCGTGTGGGTGCTGATTTTCTTGAGTATCTTCACCTTGGTTGCTTGGCGTTTGAATGCTGCCTACTGGCGCGATATCAAATAAATAACGTAAACCCTGCGCTGCTGTAAAGTGCAGGGTGTTTTACCAGCGTGTGGGCAAGCCCAAGCAACACGCTAAAGAATACGACGTGGAGTGGCCTGGCCACTCTTTCATTTTTGGAAAAGGACTCACACCATGATGGTTTTGTACTCGGGCACCACCTGCCCTTTCTCGCATCGCTGCCGTTTTGTGCTGTTCGAAAAAGGCATGGACTTTGAGATCCGTGATGTGGACTTGTACAACAAGCCCGAAGACATCAACGTGATGAATCCCTACGGCCAGGTACCTATCCTGGTCGAGCGTGATTTGATTTTGTACGAGTCCAACATCATCAACGAGTACATTGACGAGCGCTTCCCGCACCCGCAATTGATGCCTGGCGACCCGGTAGACCGCGCCCGTGTCCGCCTCTTCTTGCTCAACTTTGAAAAAGAACTGTTCACCAACGTGTCGATCCTGGAGAACCGCTCCAACAAAGGCGTTGAAAAAGTTCTGGAAAAAGCCCGCAGCCATATCCGCGACCGTTTGACGCAGATGGCCCCCGTGTTTTTGAAGAACAAGTTCATCATGGGTGACAACTTCTCCATGCTTGACGTGGCTTTGGCACCGCTCTTGTGGCGCCTGGATTTTTACGGCATTGAGTTGTCGAAAAATGCTGCACCTTTGCTCAAATACGCCGAGCGCATTTTCTCGCGCCCCGCGTACATCGAGGCGCTCACGCCGTCTGAAAAAGTCATGCGTAAGTAAATGCTTGCAACGCATGGCAGGCTCTTCAAAACCATGCTCGCCATGCTCTAATATGTGCTTATGAGCGTTTCAGCCTTAACACCTTCCCCCATCTCAACCCGGCCGTACTTGCTACGCGCCTTGTACGAGTGGTGCACCGACAACGGCTACACGCCGTATATCGCCGCGTATGTGGACGAGACGGTGCAGGTGCCCATGGAGCATGTGAAGAACAACGAAATCGTGCTCAACATCAGCATGGACGCGACCAGCGCGCTCAAGCTGGGCAATGAATTCGTCGAGTTCAAAGCCCGCTTCTCCGGTTCTCCCCGCCAGATCATGGTGCCTATAGACCGCGTGATCGCCATTTATGCCCGTGAAAATGGTCAAGGCATGGCCTTCCCTGTACCGCAGGCAGTAACACCGCGTGGCGAGGTCACCGAGCCTCCAGCCAAAATACCATCGATTGGCAAAAAACCAGCCGACACGACCAAAGATATCGCCGCAGATACACTGAACGATATCGCAGTCAGCACGATCGAGGCGGCCACTGCTACTACGGCGCCCTTAGCCCCAGCGCGTGTCATGCAGTTGGTGACACCGGCGCCGGACGCACCATCAGACGATGGCTCCAACCCACCCTCACCACCCACCCACACACCGCCCGGTGCGCGGCCTGCCTTAAAGCGCATCAAATAAGCCTCTTCAAGGGGTGCGCGTGAATTGGGTGCGTCCCAGCGCACAAATTCTGTAGCGCAGTGTAGGATGGGCGCCAGTATCTAGTAAAATAAAGATTCGCCGCTTTAGCTCAATTGGTAGAGCAACCGCTTTGTAAGCGGTAGGTCGTCAGTTCGATTCCGACAAGCGGCACCAT
>JANMTF010000299.1:0-6385 GCA_031390175.1 Polaromonas sp. | reverse complement strand
CTACACCGTGCGCATTCCTACACCGCTCAAACTAGCTTTTGACCAGGTGGCCAGCTTGCACGAGCGCAATGGCAGCCAACTGGTGCGCGAGTTTATGCGCGACTATGTGCAGACCAACGCCAAGCAGGCGCTAGAGCATGAACAGTGGTTTGCCCAGCAAGTGCAAGGCACACGGCAAGCGCTACAAACCGGCAAACAATCCAGCACGCCCGCTAGCGCCGTGCATGCGTGGCTGGAAAGCTGGGGCACAGACGCTGAAACCGCAGCGCCTGGCGCGCGCAGTAAAGCCAAGCCCCAGGCCAAGACCGCCAAATCAGCCACCACCCCAGCCCGCAAGCGCGCCTGATGGGCCAGGTACGCTACAGCGACGATGCCATTGCAGATTTGACTGCCTTGCGCGACTACATTGCACAGCACAACCCCAGCGCCGCACAGCGCGTGGCCGCACGCATCGTGAAATCGGTGAACAGGCTGGCAACCCACCCCCAGTTCGGCAAAACAGGCCGCGTAGAAGGCACGCGCGAATTGGTCAGCCCCAAGTTTCCGTACACCATGTTTACGAAGAAGACCAAGGCGATTGCTTGGTCTTGCGGGTACTGCACCAGGCCATGCAGTGGCCTTTGCCTGACGCTATTTAAAGCTGTTTAAGCCTCTAGGCCAATGAAATATGGCGTAAGAAGCTACTGAATACGTAGCAGTTGGTTTGTCAACTGGGTGGAATGCAATGCCACCAAAACCCATTTAAACCAGGCTAAGCAAAGCCTGCGGTGTTTGCACCGCCACGCGCAGCAGCGTCTGCGCAGCACCCGTAGGCTTTTTGCGGCCCTGCTCCCACTCTTGCAATGTGCGTACCGACACACCCAGCAGCTTGGCAAACTGCGACTGCGACAAATCCATCTTGGCGCGGGCCTGCAAGGCCTCAGTCACAGGCACCTGCGTGCTGCGCGCAAAAGTGCCCGCCTTCATCTCGCGCACAGACTGCAACAAGTCGGCCTGAAACTGCGCCATTTCTAAATCCACTTTAGGTTTACGCATCATCAAACTCCTTTTTCAGCGCCAACAAAAATTCCGTCGGCAAATTGTCAAACTTAGCCTTGGTATAGGCGATCAGCAACACAATGCGCCCATCCGCCAACTGGTTGTAGTACACCACCCGCGCCCCGCCACGCTTGCCCATGCCGCGCCGCGACCAGCGGATTTTGCGCAACCCCTGCGCACCCGGGATGACATCCCCCGACAGCGCATTGCCCGCAAGCCACACCTTGAACTCCATCAACTCTTCATCCGCCCAAATAGCACTGATACAGCGCAAAAAGGTAGGGCGTTTCGACTAGGGTGAGCATAAGTCCAGATTATACGCCAGAGACGGATAAACGGTAATCACGGCTACAGCACGCGCTGTACCAAATCGAACTGGCCAAGCGCATGAAATCCAGTCAATCGCGCATTGCCAAAATCGAGGCCGCCGACCCCAGTGTGTTCGATGGATTGAATGGTGCGGGCGCTGCTGGCCAGTGGTGTCGGGCGGGCGGATGTGGCTAGGGCGCTGCGTTAGCGAGGTTGAACGGATGCGCTTGGCTAACCCAAGCCCAGTTTGCCGTCCGCTATGGCTTCTGGGTAACCACCCTGCACAACTGGGAGCGCGGCTACCACACCTGCAAGGTACCGCTGGTGCTGCTGACTACGATTCATCACGATCTGTGCGCGGTAATGCAGGCGATGCATTGAATTGCTTGCTACGGCATCACGGATTTGCAACCGGACGAATCGACTGCTAAGAGTGTTAGACCAATGGGCCAATAAAACATAGCGCAAGCAGCTATCTAATTTGTAGTGCGCATTGGCTATTTTTAAATTATGGAGACTTAATCCTTCTCATCTCATCATTCGATTGATGAGCGAAGTAATGTCTTCGCCAGATTTTTTGGTGCAACCTTTGTTCCATGCGTTGACAAATTTGTTGCCGTTGTGCCCTTCAACAAGCAGTTCAATATTTTTTACATTACTTGTCAGTACCGCTTGGCCTCGCAGCATTGCGTTGAAACTGTTTTTCGCGCGGTAGGTATAGCAGGCAGTCCCATCTTCCATAAACAGGACTTCTTTCAACTCAAAGGTGTCAGGGTCTTTCATCGACTTCTTGAGAGCCTGCGCGCCCATCAAAGCCCGCGCTCTGGCAAGTTTGACCGCTTCATCCTTTGCAGCGAGGGCTGCTTTTTTCGAGTCCTCAGCGGCCTTTGCATCAGCGGCTTTTGCTGCGGCCTGTTTTGCAGCGGTTTCACGCAGTGCAATTTCCGCCGCGCGTTGTGCTGGTGTCAGTGCCGAGAGTCGTTGCGCCTCGGCTTCACGCGCGGCCTTCGCATTTTCCTCCACCTTCGTAGCCCGGGCCTTTGCTGCGTTCGCCTCCTGCACACGGCCCATGCTTGTCGACACACCCCCGGCAACCGCTGCAACCGCCAAAACTGCGGCAAAAGACTTTCCAACCGTGCCCAAGGGCATGGGCCTATCGGGCAAGCCAACTTTTTTGCCACCAAACCAAAGCACCAAATACACTATGCCCGATAGTAGAAGCGTCACCAACACGCTCACGCCGAGCGCCATGACCGCATCTGAGTTTGGAAGTACTCCGGCGATGAGTTGCGTGGCAATTCCACCAAGAAAGTAAAGGCCGAGTGCGATGGCTAAGGCGAAAGTGATCGTGACGTTACGTGACATGTTTCTCCCTGAGTTTGCGATTTTTAACTTCAACTATTTTTATTGCAGTGTCCCAGCGTTTTTCGCTTCGCCACTTGCTACAAAAGGTATAGCTGCCTGAGAACTTTTTTTCTGGACCTGCGACGATTGTCGCGCATGCGTACATGCGTGACGCAAAACAATTGCGGTGCTTTCGCCTCACGCAATCGCACACCCGTGTACGGATAAAAAATTCAACTATATGGGACAAAGTATGACATGAATTTCGCGCACAAAAGTACCGTTGATTGCGCAAGAAGAGGTTTGGGCGGCCGACCCTAGTGTGTCAATTGATTTGATGTTGCCTGCACTGCTGGCCAGTGGTGCTGGGCGAGCGGATGTGGCTAGGGCGTTGCGTTAGCGAGATTTGACGGATACGCCTGGGTCATCCAAGTGCAGCTTGGACTGACATTGCGCAAATCAATGGGTAGTTAAAGCCGGTAGCGGCTCTTGCCCCATCGCTTTTGCGTAAATATCCATTAGCTCCTGCATATCTTGATTCGACTCGTGCACGAAGCAGTTAGAAATACGACTTGCTGCTTTGATTGCTTTTGCGCCTTCTTCTGTGTATGCCCCGGCTATAACCGCATAATTTTCTATCTTTTTCTCGGCAATGGATAGAGGTGTCAACTGGGGAGCAAGAGCCAGAGCAAACCATTTCGCTTGAACTTCGTTTCTTCTTTGGGTAACATTAGATGTAATTCTGAAGTCTGCAGTTTGTAAATAGTGCATTGCGCTGTTAAGCAGTGCGAAATCCACACTTAACCCTTCATCGGTGCTCAATTGATACCTCGGTAAAATACGGTGATCGTTGATACCTTGTGTTGCACTTGCTAGCCAGCCCAGGTCGGCAAATAAGTTCCGCATTTCTAGATACAAACGCGACGTAGGAGGCCGTTCACGAATAGCACGTGATGGAGCAGGTTCCACCATGTATCCCAACGCCCAGCGCATTGCAGACTCATATTCCTCTTGATTGGAATACGTTATGTAGCCTTTCCTTGGGTTGATTGAAATACCACCGATGGTATTCGACAGATATTGTTGCAATAGAACAGGCTCTTTTGTCAAGTCCTCTGCTAATTTTTCCAAGGTTTCACGCAATTCATTGGAATTTGTTGAGGGATGAATAGCCTTGACTTTTCGCAAATTGCTAGCTAGGTGAACACGTATTTGGCCGTCTGGATTCAAAACAAGGAATCCAATCGCGCAGCACTCGTTGCGCAGTCGATACGGCTGGTACTCAATAAGATGGGTTGTTGCGCGATTCATGTGAGCCACAGCTCCGCCCATTTCAAACGAGCCTTCCGGCTTGTTGACCAGAATTGCAAGACATTTGCTTCGTTGAATTGGTTTCTCCAGTCTGTTGGAGATGAGTTCAATACTTGTTCTAGCCAATTAGCATTTAATGATGCAATTTTATCAAGAGTAGCCTTATCTACTCCTGCTCCAAGTCTTTTAAAGGTACGCCACCATTTGAAAGTGTGTGAGTCACGCATCCGTTCTTGGTTACCGAATGGCTCACCTGTCCTAAGCCAACCTGACGAATAATCAAAAGCCAAAAGTGCAGTCCCACCCGAGTCTGAGCGCACAAAAAGATTACGTCCGTGCCTGTCGGGGTTTACTAAAAAAGCATCTATTGAGTACACACGACTCAACGCCTCATAATGGCCATGAAAAAACGAGCTTATGCGTAACGCTACAGGATCATGCTCAATTTGTGCGAAAGATGAAATTCTTGACCCGAATGATTTAACGGTACTATTATCACCAGCATGAAGAATAGCGAAATCAGGGGTAAGTACACCGCATGCACGACAAAAGTGATGACCAACCCATTCAAAAATCGGCATCAAAGGATGATCCTCAACGCGCTTTATTGCATAGGTATTGCCATCATCGCACTTTGCTAATCGCTTTAAGTCAACTCCATCAAAGCCTTCACTTGAGGCATCTACTTCATGCAAAATTTTGATAGGGATTAGGCTGCTTTGCATACTAGAGGGACAAAAGTTACGTAAGTCTAGTCTAACAACATTTGTCCGAGCCTTCGGTCAGGAAAATAACTCATTTTTTGCTGGGCGGCAAATCTGTACAACTCCCATGCGCTACTTCCGCCGCCATACCAATGCTCTCGCCTAGCAGCCTGTCGGACTATCTAATTTGACAAAAAACCTCTTTAAGCTACCAATAATGCAGCATTAAATCTATAATGGACATAGTCTACAGAGGGTTTATATCAACATGTCGAACTTCATTCTCACCGACCGCAAGACCGACTATCTCCTACCCCCATCGGTAGACGAGTGGCTCAGCCAAGACCACCTTGCGCGCTTCGTCGTGGAAGTCATCGATGGCCTGGATCTGACCCGCCTGACCCGCCAATACGCCGGTCGCGGCTCCAAGGCCCACCACCCCGCCACTTTGCTGGCTATTTTGGTCTACGGCTACTGCACCGGGGTGTTCTCCAGCCGCAAGCTGGAGACGGCCACCTACGACTCGGTCGCCTTTCGCTACATTGCCGCTGGCAGCCACCCCGACCATGACACCTTGGCCACGTTCCGTCGCCGCTTCATTGACGAACTTGCAGGCTTGTTTGTGCAAGTGCTGGAGATGGCCCAAGAGTTGAAACTGCTCAAGATGGGGACGGTGTGTCTGGATGGCACCAAGATTCACGCCAACGCCTCGCGCCACAGCGCGCTCTCGCATGGCCACATCGTCAAGATCGAGGGCCAACTCCAACAAGAAGTCCAGCAATTGCTGGCCCTGGCTGAACAAGCCGACACGGCTAATATCCCCGATGGCATGAGCTTGCCCAAAGAGCTCAAGCTGCGCCAGGACCGGCTGGCCGCCATGGCAACGGCCAAGGCCAAGATCGCAGACCGTGCGGCCCAGCGCTACGAGCGTGAGAAGGCCGAGTATGACCAGAAGATGGGCGAGCGCCAGCGCAAGGCCGATGAGACGGGCAGAAAGCCCGGCGGCAAAGCGCCTACAGCGCCACACAGCGGTGTGCGAGATGGCGATCAGATCAACCTGACAGACGAAGAATCGCGCATCATGCCGATCTCGGGCGGGGGCTTTGAGCAGTGCTACAACGCGCAGGCCGGGGTGGATGCGGACACCATGCTGGTGGTGGCCACCAGCCTGACGCAAGCGCCCAATGACCAGCAACAACTTGCACCTATTGTCCAAGCTCTACAGACGCAGCAGGCCCAGCTGGGCAGCGCAACTAGCCTGGTGGCAGATACCGGTTACTGCAGCGAGAACAACGTCAAAATCTGCGAACAAGCTGGTCTGGTGCCTTTGATTGCAGTCGCCCGCCAGGGCCATCACCCGCACTGGCGCGAGCGTTTTACAGAGCCTGCACCGCTGCAGGCAGATGCCACGGCGATGCAGGCGATGAGGCACCGCTTGGCAACGCTGGCGGGCAAAGCGGCTTACGCGATTCGCAAACAAACGGTCGAGCCGGTGTTTGGGATCATCAAGTCGGTGATGGGTTTTAGGCAGTTCTCGATGCGCGGTGTGCGCAAGGTCACGGGTGAGTGGAATCTGGTGTGCCTGGCCTGGAATGTCAAGCGCATGGCCGTACTACGTCCAAAAGTTGGATAAGGGCTGGGAATACCGCAAAAAACCTTGGAAATCGACAAAACGAGAT
>JANMTF010000295.1:0-5714 GCA_031390175.1 Polaromonas sp. | reverse complement strand
TTTCGTCAAAAACTACTGGAAGTTTTGCCAGCGTGAGCAGGTGACGGCGCTGGCTTGTGTGCCCACTATCTTGGCCACTTTGGTCAACTTGCCTGTAGATGCCGACATCAGCTCGGTACAAGTGGCCTACACCGGCGGCTCGCCCCTGCCCAGTGCCTTGGCCGCGCAGTTTGAGGCCACGCTGGGCATCCCCGTACGCAATATGCTGGGCATGACCGAGAGCGCCGGCTTGATCTGTATTGAGCTGGCCACTGCACCGCGCCTGCCCGGCTCCACCGGCCTGCGCCTGCCCTATACCGAGGTGCGTGCCGTGCCTTGGCGAGACGGCGCAGCGCATTTGCAAGAGCGCTGCCCCGCAGGCCAAACCGGCGTGATCGTTGTGCGCGGCCCCCAGGTAAGCCCCGGCTACACCGATGCCGCGCGCGATGCGGGCATGTTCAGCCTGGACGCAAGTGGCCAGCGCTGGCTGGTCTCTGGCGACCTGGGGCATATCGACGGCGAGGGCTGCATCCACGTGACAGGCCGCGCCAAAGACGTGATCATTCGCGGCTCGCACAATATCGACCCCGGCTTGGTGGAAGACGCATTTTTAGCCCACCCTTTTGTCGCCATGTGCGCCGTGGTGGGTGAGCCCGACGCCTACGCAGGCGAGTTGCCGGTAGCCTTTGTCACTCTTAAGCCGGGCATGCAGTGCGAGGCGGCCACGCTGCTGGCCGACGTCGCGCCCCAGGTCTACGAGCGCCCCGCCACCCCCAAGCGTGTGACCATCATCCAGGCCATGCCTACCACCGCGATTGGCAAAATCTACAAGCCGACGCTGCGCCTGCGCGCCTTGGAAACCAAGCTGGCCGAAATGCTGGCGGATCTGCCGCACGCCACCGTCACAGGGCTGGAGCAGGGCGGTACGCTGTCGGCGCAGGTGCTGCTAGCCTCGGTCTACGACGCTGCGTTGGAGCAGCAGCTACGTGCGCGATTGGCTGCTATCGCAGTAGAGATAGGTTTTGTATTTACTGGCTCTCCGTGAGCTATTCGTCTCAGCAGACGTCTTGTGCTGAGCTTGTCAAAGGAAATATATATTATATTTTTTTACTTTGTTTACAGAAAAACTAGATATTTAGTTAAATAATGCACATATTTTGCTTGAAAATAGCTTAAATTTTATTAGGTACACAAAATTATGTGAATTTATGTACCTCAAGCAGATTCTGGCAACCCGTGAGCTTGCAAAAAATCTCAAAAAGCGCTGTTTTTGGCTGTTTTTAAGATACCAATAGATCTGCAGCCCTTTAGAATGATGCGGGAGCAGCTACTGTATATGTAGCGCATGCAAACTGGCAAATACGCATGTTCAGCGCACCGCACAGACAATTGCATGCCGATCAACGCTGTTTGGACCGGCCAGGCTCAGTGCGAGCCCTACCAGCCACCTTGGGTCAGCCATTCATCGAGTAAATCAAAGGTTTCTACGCCCCAAAACGGCTCGCCGTCCACCACCACCGTGGGCGAGCCGAAAATACCAGCCTTCAGAGATGCGTCTACCGCATGGCGCAGCAAAGGCCCCGACGCGTCACTCTGCATGCCTTGTCGCAACCAGGCCGCATCCATGCCAGCAGGCAGCGCAACAGCAGCTAAAGACTCTACCGTGGAAAGGTCACGCCCTTCTACCCAGTATGCGTGGTAGAGCGCATGCGCAAACGGCGCAGTCAGCTCGGGGCGCTGTTGCTTAACCCAGTAGAAAGCGCGCCCCGCTGCGCGCGGGTCCATCGCCGGGGCATCCACCGCCCGTTGCAGTTGCAGGCCGTGGCGGCGCATGTAGCGCTGGGCATCGCGTCGAATGTAGTCGCCCTTCAAGGGGGTGTCCAGCAAGGGCTTGAGCCCCATCACCTTCATCACCGATACGCCCAGCAGCATGGCATGCCATTCCACCCTGCGGCCATGTTTAGCAGCCAGCGCCTCTATGCGCAGCGATGCAAAATAGCCAAATGGCGAGATGAAATCGAAGTAAAAATGCAGCGGCTGCGCAGATGATGTCATGTTGAATCAGTGGGCCGTAGCGTCTGAAAGTAGGGGCTGAGCGAGGCAGCACAATCTTACCAAGCGCACGATCGCAGGCGTCGTTTGCCGTTAGTATGGAAAGATGCACGTTTTCCCTATACTGCCGAGGCGCTGGCGCGCCCTTATCAACACCCTGGTCGCTACTGTAGCCATGGCTGCTTGCGGTTCATGGGCGGTGGCTGCGGGTGCTCCAGCATTCGTAGATCAACCCAGTTTTGCATTTTTTTACGGCAAAGACATCCCGTGGGAGAGTCTGGGCGCTTTTGACATCGCCGTGGTCGAGCCGGGTAACGTGACCCCCTTGCCTACCGGGCCGGGTTGGTCGCACCGCCTGAATCCAGCCACTCAGGTGGCGGCCTACATTGCCATTGGCGAGGTGCATCCTACACGCCCTTATTTCAAAAAAATGCGCCCCGAGTGGACACTGGGTGAAAATAAAGACTGGAACTCCATCGTGGTCGATCAGGCTGCACCGGGCTGGCGAGAGTTTTATTTGAAAGAAGTCATTGCACCGCTATGGCAGCAGGGCTACCGCGCGTTTTTTCTGGACACACTGGACTCCTTCCACCTGGTGGCTAAAACGCCCCAGGCCAAGGCTGCCCAGGTCGATGGCATGGTGCAATTGGTGCGTTCCATCAAGTCCGCCTATCCGCAGGCCAAGCTGGTTTTTAACCGGGGTTTTGAGATCTTGCCGCAAGTGCACACCCAGGCCTATGCAGTGGTGGCCGAGTCCCTGTTTCAGGGCTGGGACGCAGGCAAGCAAAGCTACCGTGAGGTGCCGCAAGCCGACCGAGACTGGCTCTGGGGCCAGCTGAAAAAATGCAAAGACGAGTACGGCCTGCCTGTGGTCAGCATTGACTACGTGCCGCCCGAGAACCGTGCCCTGGCCCGCGAAACCGCGCAAAAAATCAAGGCCTTGGGGGCAGTTCCCTGGGTGACCAACCCGGCGCTGGACATGTTAGGTATCGGTCAGGTGGAGGTGATCGCGCGCCAAATACTGGCGCTGCACGACGAACCTGGCCATCTGGGCGACGTGGCCCTGCACGAGATTCATCGCCTGGCCAGCATGCCGCTGAACTATTTGGGACTGGACGTGCGTTATGTATATGTCGACTCGGACGAGCTCAAGCAGATTAATTCGCTGCCCTTAGCTGGGCGCTACGCCGGGGTGCTGACGTGGTTTAACCGAGGTACCTTCCCAGAGACTGCCCAGATGCTCAAAACCATGCAGGCCGCACGCTCGCAGGGCGTGCCCCTGGTGATCGTTGGCGCCATGCCAGGCGAAGCCTTGTTGGAGCCACTGGGGATCACCGCTGGCACGCCGGAACGGGTCAATGTGGCCCTGAAGCTGGAGAAATTCTCAACCCACGTGGGTTTTGAGATCGAGCCCAAACCCATCGTCAGCGCCTTGACGCCCTTGCTGGTGCGCGGCGGTACGCCCTGGCTGCGGGTGACCGCGCCGAGCGGCCGCTATGCTGATGCAATAGCCATCACTCCGTGGGGCGCCTATGCGGTCGAGCGCTATTGGAAGGTGGATTTGAGCCAAAACCAGGGCGCGCGCTGGGCCGTCAACCCGATCGAGTTTTTCAGAGCCGCGCTGCGCATTGACGGCCAAGTACCCGTGCCCGATGTGACGACCGAGACCGGGAGGCGGCTGCAGTTGGTGCACGTGGACGGTGACGGTTTTGCCAACCGCGCTGAAATCCCCGGTACGCCGCTGGCCAGCGAGGTGATGCTGACCGAGTTTTTGCAACGCTATAAATTTCCCAGCACGGTCTCGGTCATTGAGGGCGAGGTGGCGGCCAGCGGCCTGTACGCTGCGCTGTCGCCCCAGCTGGAAGCCACGGCGCGCAAGATCTTTGAGCTGCCCTATGTGGAGATAGCCAGCCACACGTACAGCCACCCCTTCCACTGGGCTGACCTGGAGCTGGGGCGCGACCCAGCCGGGCGCACCCTGGCGCTGCGCGTGCCCAACTACCGCTACAACGTGCAGCGTGAAATCCAGGGCTCGGCCGACTACATCAACACCCGCCTGGCACCGCCGGGTAAAAAAGCCAAGATATTGCTGTGGAGCGGCAACAGCCAGCCCTTGGGGGAGCCCGTGCGTGTGGCCTATCAAAGTGGCTTGCTTAATATGAATGCGGGAGACACCTGGATCACCCAGGCCGAGCCCTCGCTCACCGTGGTAGGCCCGCTGGGCATGCTCAAGGGCGATTATTTTCAGGTCTACGCCCCTAACCAGAACGAGAACGTCTACACCAATGGCTGGACTGGGCCGTTTTATGGTTTCGAGCGCGTGATTGAAACCTTTGAGCTGACCGATCTGCCTGTGCGTTTAAAACCCGTCAACATTTATTACCATGTGTACATCGCCTCCAAACGCGGCTCCATCGCTTCATTGCACAAGGTCTACCAGTGGGCGCAGGCGCAAAAGCTGCACCCAATCTATGCCAGCGAGTATGCCCAGCGCGTGCTCGACTGGCGCCGCGCCACCGTAGCGCGCAGGGGCCTTGGGAACCAGGGCTTTGAGCTGCGCGGTGGCGTTCATCTGCGCCAGTGGCGGGTCGATGCCAGCGATGCCACTCCCGACTTGGCGCTCAGCCAGGGTATCGCAGGCTATGCGCAGCATGCCGGTTCACACTATTTACATGCTACTAATTCAGTAGCTAATCGTGTAATGTTATTGAAGTCTGGGAACGCTAATGATGCTCAAATTACACATTTGATCAGTGCCAACAGCAAGCTGGCCCAATGGGCCGTCACTGCGCAGCCAACGGGAACTTCATCTGCCCATGCAGCCTCCAACCCGACAGCAGAGCCGGCAAAAAATATACCCCCAATTCTGGGCATGCGCCGCGTAAGCGCCACGTTTGACGGCCATGTTCCACTCAAGGCCTCGCTGCATGCGCCAGGCTGCGAGCTGGACCGCACTGCCAGCAGCCCAGGCCTGCGTGCCCTGCGCCCCACGCTGGGCGACGCTGGCGTTTTAGATATCGAAGGAAGCCTTCTTGGACAAACCCAGCTCGTACTCCGTTGCCCCGAGTGACTCCAGCCGCCAAAGCATTTTGGCGCGCGGTGCTTTGGTCGGCGTGGTGGTGGTCGCGTTGGTGGCCTTGGTACTGGTGTTTCCGAAGAACGATTTATTGTCCCGCCTGCGTGCTGACAACGAAACCGGCGACCGCGAGCTGACCATTTCTTATCTGCGCAACTTGGTGCGTACCGAGCAGCGCGACGTCGGCCTGCAGTTTTTGTTGACTGAAAAACTCATCGAATCTGGCAATTTGAAAGAAGCCATCCAAGTGCTCGCGCTGGCCAAAGAGCTGGCCAGCAAAGACCATCAACTGCTGGAACAATGGAACGCCCTGGACACCCAAATCGCCTGGAGCGAGTACCGGCTGGCACGGGACGCGGCAAAAAAAAGTGACAGTGCAGAGGATGCCCAACGCGCCGAGAGCCTGCGTAGCGCGCTAGAGCTGCGCCTGCTGGGGCAGCTTGCGCGCATGGGCACCGCCAATGCTGGTTTCGCCCTGCTGACGCAAACCCAAGGTATCGGTGCCACAGCGCTGACCCGGCAAGTGCTGCAGTCCATGGCCAAGCTGAAAAATGCCAGCTTGGCGGACTTGCTGCGCGCGGGCCGCGAGGCCTTGGCCTTAGGTTTT
>JANMTF010000274.1:0-2164 GCA_031390175.1 Polaromonas sp. | reverse complement strand
CGCCGACGTGTGGGGCTATGTGGACGACAAAGGTGTGGCGCGTTTTGCCTCTGAGAAGGTGGATGAGCGCTACGAGCTGTATTTTAAAAGTGGGCAAAATTTTGATACCCAAGACGGCCTGCCCACCGCCCCAAGTGCGGTAGTGGAGCCCACTGAGACGCAGGCGTTGGTCGGGCCATCTACCCTGTCCCCCAAGCTGCAAACTTTTTTCGATGTGTCGCCCAACTTCAAGGCTGTGAAGCACCATATGCGTGAGGCCTCCAGCATCCACCAGATTGATTTTGAACTGCTACAGGCCCTGATAGCCACCGAGTCTGGTTTTGACGCAGCGGCGGTGTCACCCAAGGGGGCCGTGGGCCTGATGCAGCTCATGCCGCCCACGGCCCAGCGTTATGGCGTGAAGGGTGATGCCAAAACCAGCATCGAGAAAAAGCTCACCGACCCTAAAACCAATATCCTCGCCGGTACCCGCTACTTGCGCGATTTAATGCTGATGTTCCCTGGCAAGCTGGACCTGGCCTTGGCCGCCTACAACGCAGGCGAGGGCGCAGTCAAGCGCTACGGTAACCAGATACCGCCCTACAAAGAGACGCAAAACTATGTGAAAACCATCTTGCAGATGTACGCCACCCTCAAGCCGCCCGTGCTCATGGCCAAGCGCTTGGCCGAGGTCAAGGCTGTTGAGGTGGCCAAGCCGCCCAAGCGCGTAACCATGGTGATCGGTGGTGCTACTGGACGCGGCAATATGGTGCCACCCATGACCGGCGCGGCCGCTGAAAATACCGCCACACCTGATACCCCTGCCAAGCTGCCTGCAGCGCAGTAAGCCCTATTTGACTTTGACCACTGACCCATGAACGAGCAACCCCCCACAGATTTTTCCGGCGAAACCGACGACAGCCTTAACCTTGCCACCTATGCACAGCGCGCCTACCTTGAATACGCCTTAAGCGTCGTCAAAGGCCGTGCACTGCCCGATGTGTGTGACGGCCAAAAGCCGGTGCAGCGGCGCATTTTGTACAGCATGGGCCGCATGGGCCTGTCCTTCGGCGGGGCCAACGGTAACGCTGGAGCCAAGCCCGTCAAATCTGCCCGCGTGGTGGGCGATGTGCTGGGCAAATACCATCCCCACGGCGACAGCGCTGCTTACGATGCCATGGTGCGCATGGCGCAAGACTTCAGCCAGCGCTACCCGCTGATTGACGGGCAGGGCAACTTTGGCAGCCGCGACGGCGACGGCGCAGCCGCCATGCGCTACACCGAGGCGCGTCTGGCACGCATCACCAGCCTGCTGCTCGACGAGCTGGACATGGGCACGGTGGACTTCATCCCCAACTACGACGGCAGCGAGTTGGAGCCCAAGCAGTTGCCCGCTAGACTGCCGTTTAACCTGCTCAACGGTGCCAGCGGCATCGCAGTGGGCCTGGCCACCGAGATCCCCAGCCACAACCTGCGCGAAGTGGCCGATGCCTGCGTGGCCCTCATCAAAAGCCCCAAGCTCAGCGACGACGAGCTGTTCGCTATCATCCCTGGGCCTGACTACGCCAACGGCGGCCAGATCATCAGCAGCGCGCTAGAGATCTCGGAGGCCTACAAAACCGGCCGAGGTTCGCTTAAAGTGCGCGCCCGCTGGAAGATTGAAGAGCTGGCGCGCGGCCAGTGGCAACTGGTGGTCACTGAGCTGCCACCGGGCACCAGCACGCAAAAAGTACTGGAAGAGATTGAAGAGATCACCAACCCCAAAGTCAAGGCAGGCAAGAAGGCGCTGAGCCTGGACCAAACCCAGCTCAAGGCCAGCATGCTGGCGCTACTCGATGCCACGCGCGACGAGAGCAACCGCGAAGCCGCCGTGCGCCTGGTGTTTGAGCCCAAAACCAGCAAGATAGAGCAAAGCGAGCTGATCACCGCGCTGTTGGCGCACACGTCGTTGGAGACGACTTCGTCCATTAACTTGACTGCCATCGGCATTGACGGCAGGCCTACGCTAAAAAGCCTGCGCCAAATGCTGGTGGAGTGGATCGAATTTCGCGCCATCACCATCGAGCGGCGCTCGCGCCACCGCCTGGGTAAGGTGCTGGAGCGCATCCACATTCTGGAAGGCCGCCAGTTGGTGTTGCTCAACATCGACGAGGTGATAGCCATCATCCGCCAAAGCGACGAGCCC
>JANMTF010000033.1:0-2118 GCA_031390175.1 Polaromonas sp. | reverse complement strand
TGTGACTTTTGGTAGGGTTGTACTGTGCACAGGGTGAAGCCGTCACGGTACGCACGGTTGGGTGTTTATCAGCCGCCCTCAAGCTGGAGTACCCGAAATAGGTCGGCTGACAAACACCCAACCGTGCAGCGACCAAAGTAGCGCGCTGCCCGTAGTTTCCTGTCACACTGCCCGGCGACTACCGGTAGCGCGCGACTATGTGTGCAGGCGATAGAGCGTATGCCGAACGACCGATTTCTGGTACTCCAGCATGAGGGCGTTTGGCATACGCTCTATCGCCCAGGAAGCCAAAGACCATGGCAAAAAATGCACGCGAACCAGCCAACCCAAAGAAGGAAGCAACCTCGGGGAGCAACAGCACGTCAAACTTGGCACGCCCAATGCTAGTATCAAGGCATGACCTCGCTGGAACTCACGCTCTTGTACCTGCTGGCCGCTGTGCTGGGCGTGGTGGCCTGCCGCTCGCTCAGGCTGCCGCCCATGCTCGGCTACCTGGCCGTGGGTGTGGTGATTGGCCCCAACGCACTGGCACTGGCGCAAAACTCCGCCAGCATCCGCTATCTGGGCGAGTTTGGCGTGGTGTTTTTGATGTTCGTCATCGGGCTCGAATTTAACCTGCCCAAACTGCGCGCCATGCGCAAACATGTGTTTGGCCTGGGCCTGCTGCAAGTCGTCCTCACCATCGTGATTGCCACGGCGGGCTCGCTGTTTTTAGCCACCCTCGCGCAAAGCTACTGGAAAATGTCATGGCAAACTGCGCTGGCCCTGGGTGGCGCACTGTCGATGAGCAGCACCGCCATCGTCGTCAAGCTCATGGTTGAGCGCTTGGAGCTGGACAGCGAGCACGGCAAACGCGTGATGGGCGTGCTGCTGTTCCAAGACTTGGCTGTCGTGCCGCTGCTCGTACTCATACCCGCACTCGGATCATCACCAGAAAAGTTAGCCGCAGCCTTGGGTATTGCAGCGTTAAAAGCTACTTTTCTAATTGCCATCTTGCTCACCGGCGGCCAAAAAGTGATGCGCTGGTGGCTCACCCTGGTGGCGCGGCGCAAAAGCGAAGAGCTGTTTATTTTGAACCTGCTGCT
Organism: Polaromonas sp.; assembly: GCA_031390175.1. Classification (GTDB taxonomy): domain Bacteria; phylum Pseudomonadota; class Gammaproteobacteria; order Burkholderiales; family Burkholderiaceae_C; genus JAAFIP01. The sequence continues at coordinate 1,033 of JANMTF010000033.1, read as the reverse complement.
CATCACCTTGGGCCTGGCGTGGCTCACCGAAGAGGCTGGCCTGAGCTTGGCCTTGGGTGCGTTTATCGCCGGCATGCTGATCTCGGAGACCGAATACAAGCACCAGGTAGAGACCGATATTCGGCCTTTTCACGACGTATTGCTGGGCTTGTTTTTCATCACCATCGGCATGCTGCTGGACTGGCGCTTGGTGCTAGAGCGCTGGCCTTTGGTGCTGCTTCTCACCGTCATGCCCGTGCTGTTCAAGCTGGTCTTGGTCACCGCGCTGGCCAAGGGCTTGGGCGCTACCGCAGGCGTCTCCTTGCGCACCGGTTTGTATTTGGCACAAGCGGGTGAGTTCGGCTTTGTGTTGCTCACGCTGGCGCAGCAAAACAAGCTGGTGCCCCCCGCGCTGCTCAACCCGATCTTGGCCAGCATGGTGCTGAGCATGCTGGCTACGCCGTTCATCATCATGTACAGCAACCGCATCGTGATGAAGCTGGTGAGCAGTGATTGGCTGCAACAGTCATTGCAGATGACCACCATTGCACGCAAGTCGATTAACGTGAACAAGCACGTCATCATCTGCGGCTATGGGCGCTGCGGTCAAAACCTGGCCCGCATGCTGGACCAAGAGCACATCCCCTCGATGGCGCTAGACCTGGACCCCGACCGCGTGCGCCAGGCCGCTGCGGCGGGCGATTCAGTTGTCTTTGGCGATGCCGCCCGCCTGCAAGCCTTGATGGCCGCAGGCCTGGCGCGTGCCAGTGCGGTGGTGATCACCTATCTGGACGTGCCCGGCGCACTCAAAGTGCTGGCGCACATCCGCGCCCATGCGCCGCAAGTACCAGTGATCGTGCGCACGCAGGATGACCATGATTTAGAGAAACTTCAAGCTGCCGGTGCCACCGAGGTGGTGCCCGAGTCCATCGAAGGCAGCCTCATGCTGGCCAGCCACGCGCTGGCCTTGGTAGGCGTGCCCATGCGCCGCGTGATCCGCACCGTGCAAGACCAGCGCGATGCCCGCTACAACCTGCTACGCGGCTACTTTCAC
>JANMTF010000020.1:0-17956 GCA_031390175.1 Polaromonas sp. | reverse complement strand
TGTGAGGATGCGAAAAACCACGTACCAAATTATTCTTCGTTGCCACAAAAGGCTGTTTAGTTTTCCCCGCGTTTCATTTTTCTTTTCACTTTTCTTTTCACTTTTTATCAGGAGACATTGACATGAAAACCCAATTCAAATGGATGTCGTTGGCCATTGCCAACGCCGCCCTTATCAGCCTGGCGGGCTGCGGTGGAGGAGATGATGCTCCAGCTACTGCCAGCACACCTACCGACGGCAGCCCAACCGTAGTTGTTACAACGCCGACCGTCGTGGTAACTACCCCTACTGCGGTGGTTACCACGCCCACTACTGTCGTTAGCACCCCGACAGTACCCGCATTCACCACAGTAACTTTGACGGGCTTTGTCATGCAAGGCCAAGGCGTTAGAAACGCGGTGGTGTGCATGGACTTGAATGCCAATAACGTTTGTGACACCACGGAACCCAAAGCTGCTAAAACCGGGGCAGATGGTGCCTACTCGCTCAGCTATAACGCCAACGCCATTACGACAGCGCAAGTGGCTGCTGCATCACTGATAGCACCCATGGTACCGGGCTTGCTGATCGACCCCAATGCCACCATTGATGCCGACGACCCCACGGCTACCAACACCCAAAAAGCGTTTGTGCTCAAGCAGATTTCAGGTAAAAGCGGGCAGATCAACCCACTGACCACCATGGTGGCGCTGGGCATGGCAGGCGGCATGACGGAAGCTGTAGCGCGCACCAACCTGGCGTTGCAACTGGGCATTACCGCAGCCAAGATTGACAACTACCAAGATGACCCGGTCATTACGCTAGCCACATCCACCGCACGGCTCATGGCGAAAGTGGCTTTTGCCACCATGGAAGAAGGCACAGCGGTGCTGGCAGACCAATCAGCCGCCGTACTGGCCGCAAACGGCGATATGCGCTCATTGCGCTACACCGATGCAGCCAACTACAGCTTTTTGACTTTCAATACCTTGGCCAAACCGGCTGGCATGCCAGGGCGCAGCATAGAAGACTTTCGCTCAGGCCTTACCGCTGGCGTGGCCACAGCATCGCTCTACAACCAGGCCTACCTGACGTCAGCGGGTTGGGTGCGTTGCGATGCATCGGTACCGTTGATAGCCACCATTGGCAACCCCAGTAGAACCACGTTTTGCAATGCACAAGATTCTGTAGGCTTTAGCGTACCAACTGACATTGCTGGCACCAGCATGGTCAGCTTGGTCAATGCTATGCAGACCGACGGTGCGACCAACACCATCAACAACGGCCTGACCACCACCAACTTGCTCACCGCGCTGGGCACCGCTACCTTCCCCACAGGTAGCGCCACCACCTTGCGAACCACACTCAACGTAACGCAGCCGATTTTTATCAACAGCCTCAACACCGATGGCTTTTCACAGGCCACGACTGGGACGCTGGAGCAACTGATTGCAAACCGGCCTGCGTCGGGGGTGAATCTGCCCAATGTCGGCACCAGTTTCACACTGGGCCTGGGCAGCGGCAACTTGAAAAACCTGCGCGCAGCGTTTACAGGCGTTACCAATACCACGACCGGAACCGTGCAGTTTTATGAGTGCGACCTCAATGCAGCGTTAACCATAGCGTCTAACTGCGCGACTACCACTGCCGGAACGTACACCATCAGCACAGTCCATGGCGCACGCGTGATGCGCTTTGCCGGGCACGCACCTACCGTGATGAACCACACCCGCGGCTTCGCTGAGGTCAAAAATGTGCCCTCGGTGATAGGCGGCGACTGGGTGTTCATTGTGCGTGAGACCAAAACCGATGTGGACTCCAACCTCAGCAAAACCAAACGCCTGAACGCCACCGCATTCGCAGCCATGCGTACCAAGCTGGGCATCTAAGCCGTCTGGCATACCGCAAGCGCTCAGCAGCATGAGTGCCGCTAAAAAGCAAAGCCGTGCAGAGAGCTCTCTGCACGGCTTTTTTGCTTTGCGCGCTGGGGTTAGCGCCATTCCTAAACGCCACCTTTCTCCAATCACCCAAAGTTTGGCCTGAACAGCGCCAAAGGGCATGCCTTGGCTTGCAGGATGCGTTGAAAATGCCTGCATGCCAGCTTGTACACGCTACACATACAGTAGCTGCTCCCGCATCATTTTAAAGGGCTACAGATTGATTGATATATATAAAACACCTCAAAACAGCGTTTTTTGAGGTGTTTTGTGACCTCGCAGGCTACCAGAATTTGCCCGAGGTACATAAATTTGCATAATTTAAGGGTTTTTAAAAACGTGAAAACCTTATGCGCCGTCAGAAAAAGCTCAAAAATAGGCCGTTTGGAGGCCTTTTTAAGATATTAATAGGCCTGCAGCCCTTTAGAATGATGCGGTAGCAGCTACTGTATGTGTAGCGCCCTCCAGTCGGTGTGCAGGCACCCAGATGCACCCATGTGCGCCCAAAGTGCTTACCAGTAGCCCAGAGCCACCTACTGGGCATAATGCAGCCATGCCGTCCGCCCCCACCACGCCCAGCCCCAAAACCTTAAGCCCCACCATCGCCACCGTGGCCCAGGCGGGCACGCAGCGCAGCTACAAAAAGGGCGCTGTCATCCTGAGCGAAGGCGATATGGGCGACACCTTGCTGGTGCTGCTGACCGGCAGCGTGCGTGTGTATGGCACCGACGGCCAGGGCCGCGAGGTCACCTACGGCACCATCAGCGCGCCCGACTACTTTGGCGAGATGTCGCTAGACGGCGGACCGCGCTCGGCCAGCGTAGAGGCCACCACCGCCTGCACCTGCAGCGTGCTGACGCAACAGCGCGTGCGGGGCCTGCTGGCTACGTCGCCCGAGCTGGCGTATGAGCTGATCTGCAAAATCACCACCCGCGCCCGCACCGCCACCCAAACCGTGCGCAACATGGCCCTGCTGGATGCCTACGGCCGCCTGGTGCAGGTGCTGCAAGAGATTGCCGAGCCCGCCATAGCCGAAGGCGAGCTCAAAGGCCAACAAAAAATCCCCGCCCGCACCACACACGCCCAGCTAGCCCAGCGCATAGGCACCAGCCGCGAGATGGTAAGCAAGCTGCTGCGCGACCTGGAAAAAGGCGGCTACATGCGCAGCGAAGGGCGGGTGATGTGGGTGCTGAAGAAGCTGCCTGAGCGGTGGTAGGCCTACGCCGTCCCACGGCGGGCGTTAAACCCCGTCGCGCAGCCTGGTCAACACCGATTTGTCCAAGATGTCTTTTTCTCGGTAGTCGGTTTTGGTTTTTAGCAAGCCATTGATGTTGAGCAACTTGACCATTACGCCTTGCACATCCAGCTCCACCATATCGCCTTGCAAACCATCATAAGTGTGGCCATTGGCAGCAAACAGCAAATCCAGCAGCAGATCATCCGCCACGCGGATGTTTTCTACCTCACCGCCAGCAGGCGGCTCAGACCAAGCCGGGTCAAGATCAACAGACGATGGCAAAAAGCTTAATGCACGGATAATTTTCTCGCCAGTGGCGCGGCTGGGCTTGAGCAATACGTCCACATCCTCAGTGGCGCGCATAAAACCATTGAGGCGAACCGCCTGCCCGCCCACCAGCACATACTGCACACCTTCTTCTTGAAAGCGCCGCAGCAGCTGCAAGAACAGGTCACTGTGCGGATGGGCAGGTGTGCTCATGGGCGCTAGAAATCAAGCCGTCGTACGACTGTTGACTTTGGCCGCCTGCACCAGTTGGCGCTCAAAATCCATCTGGTTCATCTGCGCATGCGTAAGCCGCCACACCCCGCGCGGGTGCGGCGTGGTAGCACCGCGCAGCATAGCGTCCAGCACCTTGCCGCGTTGCCAAGCCTTTTGCGGGTCTAGCTCAATCTCGCTACGGTTTTGATTGCCTACGATTTTCATAAAGGCAGTTTAACGCCAAATGGCCAGAGGCCCATGCCTTAAAGCCTACCCCCACGCAAGCGGACATGGCTAAAATACTAGCAACACAAAAATATCACCATGCAACACCGCCACCTCACCCACCAACACCTCACGCTCGCCGCCATCGACGACGTGATCAGCCGTGGCGGCTGGCAAGACTGGGTAGAGCTGCGCCTGGCAGCACTGAGCGACAGCGCCACCCTGGACAACGTGGCCCGCGTGTGCCAAGCGCACATCTGTGATGCCTACGCACAGCGCTACCATTTTTGGCACCACTATGCAAAAGCACATAGCAAAGTTGCCTGACTGGGAGCTGGTGCTGTCTGCCGCCGCGCAGCTACAGCACATATTGCCCCAGGCCGTGCTGGTAGGCGGCACCGCCTCTGCCGTGCATGCCCAGCACCGCTTTTCCCGCGATGCCGACCATGTGCTGCCCGACCTGAGATCCAACTTTGACGAAGTGTTAGCGCAGCTAGAGTCTGTGGCCGGCTGGAAGACCGCCCGCGTGCAGCGCCCAGTGCAAATACTGGGCAAGCTAGACGGCATAGAAACCGGTGTGCGCCAGCTTATCCGCGATGCACCACTAGAGACCATGGTGATTGACCATTTGGGCGCACCTATCACCGTGCCCACGGCAGCAGAGATTTTGCGAATCAAAGGGGTGTTGATCCTCAAACGAAACGCCACCCGCGACTATCTGGACTTTATTGCTTTAGCCAAACACATGGGCAACAGCGCCACCGGCTTGGCACTACAGCACTTTGACGCCCTGTACCCCCAGCCTAACGGCCAGTCGGCCCTGCAACAACTGCAAGTGCAACTGGCCAACCCCCTGCCCTACGACCTGGACGACATGCTGCCCGGCCTGGCCGAATACAAAGGCCTAGACCCCGCGTGGCACCAGTGGAGCACCGTCAAGGCTGCTTGTGCAGACGTGGCAACGCTGATTTTTGACCAGGTGAGTGCGCTTTAACGCTGCACGCATGGCTAGCCGTTGGCCGCGATGGCGAGGTGGCCAAACGCAGCCAGAACCGCGATGCACAAAAGCCACGCCACGCCACCGCAGCACGCTACGACAACGCAAAAAAGCGCATTGTCACAGAGCTAGACAACGGCGCATACTTCTCCTTCCCGCCCGCTCTAGCCCAGGGGCTGGCTACAGCATCAGCCAAACAGCTCGCCGCCATCGTACTGCCCCCCCTAGGCACAGGCCTACACTGGCCCCTGCTAGATGGGAACCTGACGGTAGACGGCCTGCTGATAGGCGTGTTTGGCAGCAAAAACTGGATGCGCCACCACGCGGCCAAGGCAGGCAGCGCCAGCACACCCAACAAAGCCGGAGCAGCGCCACCTCACCCACCAAGGCTGATGCTGAACAAGCTGCCTGCGCGGTGGTACCTGAGCGCGCTTTCCTCTAACATCACTGTTTTGCGTGATCAAGGAGCCGATGCCATGAATGCCGTTGTAATTGAACACGTGCCGCTGGCAGAGTTGCCAAAGGCTTGGCGTGACAAGCTGCATTTGGCGGCATCAGCCCAAGTGCGGGTGCGCATTGAAGAAGAAAATGTGCAGCAAACGCCCTTCGAGACCAGTGACCCCGCTTTTGGAATATGGCGTGCCCGGGAAGATATGCAGGATGTGAACGCCTATGTTCGCAAGCTGCGCGAGCCGCGCTATGGCCGCGATGGCGCACGCAGCCTCCCATGAGCATATTGGTGATACCGACGTACTGATCTGGCATCTACGCGGCCACCCTCAAGCAAGTCAGCGCCTGGACCAGCTGCCAGCTTTATTCTTTCCAGCGTAAGCTATTTTGAACTTGTGCAAGGTATGCGCAACAAAGCCGAGCTGCAGGCGCTCAAGAAAATGCCGCAACAACGACACGCGCAGCTTTTACCCATTACAGCGGCCATCACAGAACGCGCTGGCATCCTGCTTGAAACGCTGACCTTAAGCCATGGGCTCGGCATGGGTAACGCCTTGATAGCCGCGACCGCCTTGGAGCACGGCCACACTGTGCTGACCGGCAATAACAAACACTTTGCGGCTGTTGACGATTTACAGCTTGAAGATTTTTAATCGGTGCGGTACCGGATCGTCGTTCACAGCCCACCTAGCAGCAGATACTGCAGGCACTCTTCTGGAAAACACCGCAACAGCTGCAAAAACAGGTCACTTTACGGATTGGCAGGTGTGCTCATGGGCGCTAAATATCAAGCCGACGTGCGACGGTTGTTTCTGCCCCTGCACCAGTTGGCGCTCAAAATCGATCTTATTCATCTGCGCATGCGTAAGCCGCCACACCCCGCGCGGATGCGGCGTGGTAGCACCGCGCAGCATAGCGTCCAGCACCTTGCCGCGCTGCCATGCCTCTTGCGAGGCTAGCTCAATCTCGCTACGGTTTTGGTTGCCTACGATTTTCATGAAGGCAGTTTAACGCTAATATTACGATAGCAGCGCCGACCTGTACAAAGTAGCCCGCTTGCGCAAACGGCACATCAGAGATGCCTTCGCACAGCCCTACCATTTTTGGCAACACAATGCAAAAGCGAACACCAAAACTGCCTGTAACAAAGAAGCACCTAATTGCAGCCAGCGATTTCTTTTGACTGATCGCATATCCATTTTTTTACATCGTCGGTCAGTAACTGAACCACACTTTTTTCCGATATAGCGCATGTGGCCGATGCGGCATTGGTAGTGCCTCGGTGCATCAGGGCACCAACTACTCTGGGCTTATCTTCACTCTCACCGCCTGTGTAGGTTCCCATGAACACGGGACCACCGGAATCACCTGCGCAAAATCGAGTGACGTACTTGACCGCAAAATCTTGCTGCAAAAGGGCAAAATTTTTGTCACTTGACACATCCGGCGCGTAGGACGCTATCCAATATCCGCCAGAAATTTCGTTTGTCTTGGCTACGTTTGACAGGCCATAACCCATAAGCGTTAGCCAACCAGCCGTGTCCGTACCATTTAACGTCTTGCCTAAGGCTGGCGTTGCCCGAATAGAGGCAACTCGCTTGATCACTGCGCCTGCTAGCGGATCACTGATTGGTATCAGAGCTACGTCAGGCACATATAGCTTTGGTTTTGCGGAGTCCAACGGGCTGTTCTCCAGTTTCAAAATTGGGTAGATAGGTTGACCTATTTTTAGTACTTTGTACGGGCAGGACGTAGTGTTGCCGTCGGCACATCGCTCAATAGAATCTCCTACTTGCTTTGGGCCCACTAGCAGCGCATAGTCGGTTGCAGCGCTATGTTGATTGGTCTCCAATAATTCAAAACAATGCCTTGCGGTTAATGCGTAGCCATTGCTAACTATTACTGCTGAGCAGCGTTTTTCATAACTTTTGGTATTCTCATTCAACTTCACAAGCATCGCAACTTCGGAAAATCCAGCGTATTGAAAAGTGACTGTTAAGGTGCGCCCTAAGGAAGTAATTTCATTTGCAGACAAGGGCTTTATGCAACCTTTTTCATCAAGCACATGCGGCACCATCGCGGGTAGTTTTTTATTACCTTTGTAATCAGCGTTCGATCCCACAGATTGAACACCTGGGTGATTTGCGAACAGCGATTTTTGTTTAATCTTCTCCTCGTAATCAATCCCTAATTTTTGGTAGATACTGTTTTTCTCACTCAAAGTAGGATAGATGCTGGAGCCTTTTATTTGACTTCTGCTGACGACTTCGGACAGCAATGAAAAATTAACTTCTTTGGATATCTTGTTAAGGTGAGCTGGCGAAACCAGCATATTCGCTGCAGCATCAGCACCCCACCTACGAGGGGACTCAGCTCTAGCCAAGAACACAAGCGCAGCGTGCCCCTCCTTCGGCAATGCTTTTGATAGCTGGGCAAAAGTCGCTGTCTGAGGAACCGGCTGAAGATTATCAAAGCACGGGGCTGCCACCGATAGGCCAGCCTGAACCCAAAAAAAGAGTAGCACAACCGCAATACGCTGCGCCCTCGAAACCTTAGCGTGCATTTCGTTGCGCCACCTCAATATGCACGGGGCACCCCAATGCCTCGCTTGTCGCGCATATCCCCTACTCGGCTGGGTTTGGAGGGATACGCTATGCGCCGTTTGTCAGGATCGTTCAGCAATTGCCGCGCGACCTGTGGCGCAGCCACGCTGGTGCCGTTCATGCGCGCCAAGGTGTCGCTGCGATTACTAGCGGCCAAAATACCGTTGAGTGCATCCGTTTCATCCGAAGGGGCAAGGTAGTTGAATTTTTTGACCGCATTTTCCGAGGCACTAAAAGCACTAAGCACTACGTCGGCATCATTGGTCGTTTGGAATGAATTGACTACATAACCTCCGACAACTATGGGTACTTTTCCGCTAGCAAGACTATTGCCCGTGTTTTCCCGTTTAACGGTATCCGTCGCTGCGTCGTCTGAGTCAATGGCTCGATCTACCGTCGAGGCCAACAAACGGCACTGTGGTTGCCCGCTCTGCCAAGGAATCGGGTCGTCTCGCTCTACCCAAGCATTGACAACAACGTCACCAGATGGATTTTCAACTGCGACCGTAATTGACCAGACCCCAGATTCCACCCGCACCGCTTTGTTCGCACCTGTAGGGGCCAGTGCTACGAGTACCATTTCACCTTTACCGCAAGCACTGCCTGTGGCGCGCACCAATGCAGCTTTATTGCCATCCAAAAATTCACTATTCTTGGTGTGTTCCAAAGTACACTCTTTGCTCTGCGGTGGGATGAGTGTCACCTTTAATTCTGTGCCCGCTTCACACCAAAGTTCCATGTAGTTCTCGGTGTAGTCATCGGGCATGATTTCCCAAAGAAATGTAGCTTCTTTCATATTGCTATTTAAAGTGACCGCACCATGCACTGGACAGTGCCGAGTTCTCACCCAAGTCTAGTCAGTTTTTTGGGCAAGTCGCAGGTTAGACAACTCAATGGCCAATTCAATCCATTGGTCCATCAGCAGCTTCAATCTCTCATAGTTCTTGAGCTGCTTGCGTACGGTAGGTAAATCCTTCTCCTTGACAAACTTGCTGCTGCCTTTGCCCTTGCGCGTATAGCTGATCTGGTAGTAGGGGCCGTGCTTTTGCGGTGGTGTCGCCTTGCAGCGGCACCCCGGCGTGCCGCATACGTTGTACTGGGTGGACAAACTGCCCGGGCGCAAGTCCTCCAGGGCAATGAGCTCTTGCTTGAGCTTGTCGATCTGCCTGACCAAAGTGGCTTCGCGTCGATTGTCCATGGCAACAAAATAAATCTGTAGTTTTGATGCAAAAAGTATAGCATTATTATGCCGATAGCATTACAATGCTATCGTTATACGAAACGACATCACCCCTTCCTCAGCACCCATCCCAACCGTCAAAGGAGTGCCCCATGCATCTTTGGTCTGCCTGGCTGCAAGCCGTCTACCAGTTGCGTCCGGCTTGCCGCCGCGCCCGCACCTTTGCTTGGCTGGTGCTGGCCTTGACGGGTTTGTGTTGCCGCTCAGATAACGCGGGCGTGACCAGCCTGGTGCGGGCGCTCAATTTGGGCGCTCAGGCCTACCACCGGTTGCTGGCGCTGTTTCACAGCAGCGCCCTGGACGTGGAGGCGCTGACGGCGTGCTGGGCGCGCCTGTGCCTGGTGCTGTGTCGCCCCTATGAGGTCAATGGGCGTTTGGTCTGCCTGGCCGACGGCATCAAAGCGCCCAAGGAGGGCAGGCGTATGCCGGGGGTCAAGTCCTTGCACCAGGAGTCCAGTGGCAATACCAAACCAGAGTTCATCATGGGGCACTCGCTCCAGGCGGTCTCGCTGTTGGTGCATTCGGGCCTAGCCTCGGTGGCGGCGATTCCTTTGATCTCGCGTATCCATGAGGGTCTGGTGCTGTCTAACCGGGACACCAAGACGCTGCTGGACAAGCTGGTGGCGCTGGTGCTTTGGCTGGCCCCCTGCTGGGGCCGCAAGGTGCTGCTGGTGGCGGATGCGTATTACGCCAGTGGCAAGGTGATTGTGCCGCTGCTGGGCCAGGGCCACCATCTGCTGACGCGGGTCAAGAGCAATGCGGTGGCCTACCAGTGCGCAGCCCAGCCGGACAAGCGCACTCGGGGACGCCCTGCGGTCTACGGCCAGAAGGTGGCGCTGAAGGATCTGGCTAAAGAGAGCAGCGTCTTTGTCAGCGCAGTCAGTCCGGTCTACGGGGAGCAGGGTGTCTCGGTACGCTACCGGGTGGTGGACTTGCTGTGGCGACCGGTGGGGCGGGTGGTGCGCTTTTGTATCGTGCACCACCCCAAGCGGGGGACGATCTTTTTGTTGTCTACGGATTTGACGCTGGAGCCGCTACAGATGCTCAAGCTGTACGGTTATCGGTTCAAGATTGAGTTGGGCTTTCGCCAGGCGGTGCATGTGATTGGGGCCTATGCCTACCATTTCTGGATGGCGCAGATGACTCCTGTGCGCCGGGGGGATGGGGATCAGTATCTGCATAGGAAGTCGGACAGCTACCGCGCTGGCGTGCGCCGCAAGCTGGGGGCCTACCACGTGCATGTGCAACTGGGCTGTATCGCGCAGGGCTTGCTGCAGTATCTGGCAATCGAGCATACGGCGGCGGTTTGGCGCAACTTTGGCAGTTGGCTGCGCACGATGAATTTGTCTATGCCGCCTTCAGAGCTGGTCGTGGCCAGTGCCCTGCGTTCAACCTTGTGGGAATTACTCGCGGTTCCCTCATTAGCCCCTGACCTGGCGAAAATCATTCTCAAATATCGCCGCTGTGACCCGCTGCCTGAGACCGAGCGAATGAGGGCTTGAGCGGGGAGGCGGAACTTGGCACTGTCCAGCATGCAGATCGGCCAAAAAATGGTTGCCCGCTGGCAATACCAATTTGATTTCGCCTTTTCTAGCGGTTCGTTCTTGCTCTATCAGCATGTCCATGCCGCGCTCTAGCAAGCTAGTGCCGTCATGCGGGCCAGCTGTGGAACCAAAACTCATGTTGATCACAAGCTGCTCTACGTCTTTGGTCTTTTCCAATATGTATTTCAGCGCGTCCAGCACATACATGGTCATGGAGCCACCAGAAGTATCCTTCACCGAGTTTTTAGGCAGCTGCACAAAAATAATATCTGCACCCGACGCATCGTCCTCAAGCCCTGACATGGGATTAATGCGCCCTGACGCCAAATCCATCACATACGCGCCATGGCTGGTAGGCTCTTGCATTTCAGAATAATTAGCAAGCTCGTACAACAAGTCTTCGTCAACAACACCATTGTCCGAACACCGGCGAAAAAGCGACTTCAACTCCTCGCTAGTAGTCTCTCGCCCATACTGAAACAAATCATTGGCGAACCAATAGGCATTTTTTTTGGAGCCTTCGTCTTCGGGAACTCGTATCGTACGGGTTGCGTCTTGATCCCAAAAATAGCGCACCCGAGTTGTCTCATTCCAGCCATCCCAAAACTGCTTATGGCCAAACGGACAACCAAAATCAATGATTGCCATCACCCGCTTGCCAAGTTTCGGCTCAGAGGGCTTTCTTAGCCCACCCCCGCTTGATTGAAAATCATTGTCGTATCTGGGTACGTTCAGCTCCAGCAAAACGTTCTGGTTTATCAACTCTTGCAATTGGTCTTGCAGAACCAGGCCAGTGAGAATGAAATCATTTGATTTTCCATCCCTACAAATTTCACGTAATCCCAGCTGAGGCCATCCAGGACTGTCAGGAATCGGTTTAGGATTCTTAAAACCACTATCGTTGCAAAGCACTACAACTTGATAGTTTGCGCTTTTTAGCGATTCCTTTTTCAGTGAAAAATCTCTGAATGCAGTTGCATTCGCCCACTGGAGATAGGGGTCTGCCTCGAGTTTCACTTGCGATAAATCAAGCGGCAACGCTGTATTCGCGACTCCAGGCACAGGATTTAACTCGTCGGTCATATTTAGGATTCCCAATTTTCGCAAAAATTTAGTGATTGCTGACCGGATAGCACTCATATTTCATTTTTTGCTAGCTCCCAGAGCCACGCAAGGTTTAGTGCTGGTTCGAGCACAGCACTTACTGTAATGGGCTTCTTAGCAGACACATTTGACGGATCGAAATCAGCGTTACTCATAGCATCGTCAACCTCGAAAATACGCGTTGATGTAAAAGTACCGGTATTGGCACGCTTGTCTAAATACTCAAAAAGAGCATCCGCCAAGACATAGCCTGCAGCACTATCTATCGGGAAGTGCACCCCAGCAACCACTCGGTTATCCGCCACACGTTTTGCCAGATTAAAAAGAGGCTTTTTAACGGATGGCATTGCGATCTTGATATGAGTTAGAAGATATGCTACCAAATGCGCTTCTGTGGAATGTCCACTAGGCAAAGAGCCGTGGCCAGGCGTTTGAATAACGGGTTGTACCAATGGAGAATATTGCACTGGGCGTGGGCATGCCAACATGTGCTTAACCGTCTGCGTCACTACCAATGCAAAAGACAAAACAGCATTAATCAGCTCAAAGGTGCGCGGCGTACGGTCGGGGTGCAAGTTGCAAATAGAGGCCCATTGCGCTAAGGGCGGGCTGAGTTGGGAGACGATTTCGTTAGCACGCGCATCACGCTGCGAGGCACGGTTAAACACATACTCCATTTGGTTCACAAATTGCGCACGTGTAGGGCGGGTAAAGTGCGCTAAATCAACTTTAACTTTGCAGTCTTTAGAGGTGTACTCTACGACAACAGAAGTCGCCTTGCTCGCATCGTTTTGGGGCTCATAGCGGTATGAAATCCCTTGAAGCAGTTCGCCAACTATCACTACGTTTCTGAACTGAGGTTCCCAGCTTGCTAAATTTGCTGGTGCGTTAATCACAGGGTATTCGGGGAATATATTACCTTGCGCAATTTGCTGTAACAGCTTTTTCTCGCCTTCTACATCTTGACCACTAGACACGTCACGCCGAATTCCATTCGCAATATGAATATAGGAAGGGCTGGCCTGCTTGCCGTCTAAGCCCTGTTGAGCCTGCAGGCCTTGGAGGCCTTGGAGACCTTGGAGACCTTGCAAACCTTGTAGTCCTTGCAGTCCCTGGGTGCCTTGCAGAGCTAGAAGCCCTTGCAATCCCTGTAAACCTTGTAGGCCCTGTAAGCCTTGAAGCGCTTGCAATAGCTGCAAGCCTTGGAGTCCTTGTAACCCCTGCAAACCTTGCAACCCCTGTAGGCCCTGCAACCCCTGAGTACCTTGCAGTCCTTGCAGTCCTTGCAGTCCTTGCAATCCCTGTAAGCCCTGCAAACCTTGAAGTCCTTGCAAACCCTGAAGCGCTTGTAATAGCTGCAAGCCTTGCAGTCCTTGCAGGCCCTGCAACCCCTGAAGTCCTTGTAGACCTTGCAAGCCCTGCAGTAGTTGCAAAGCTTGGTTAAACGATTCTTCTCCAATGCGGCTCATAGTGATCTCCAGAAAAAATAATAGAAAACAGTTAATGTGTGGGTACACCAGCAGCTTCAAGAGCCACAACAAATTCCGGTCCCATTGGCGACTTAAAGCCTGGGGACGTTCTTGAAAATTCTGCAATTGAAAACGCGGGCTCAGCGCGTAATAGTTGCGCTACGGTAGAAGTCGCAGCCGCCACATTGCCACTAAGCACTTGCGCAATGGCCAGTACCTTGCGAGTGGACGACAGCCCCGCGTTCACACGCAGTGATTTGGTGGAAAAATCAATGGCTTGCTCGTATTTTCGGGCGCTCAACATGGCTAACGCTGCCAGGGACTCAAAGTAGTAGCGAATGGGGTCGAGAGGCGACAGACTGATAGCGCGCTCAGCTGCCACAACAGCTTGGGCACCATCACCCTTCCATGCATTTAAGGTGGCGGTTCCTATCCAGGCTAAAGGTTCACTAGGATTGCTCTGCAGAGCTGCTGCATAAGATGCAGTGGCCTCATCAAATTCCTTTTCTACATAGCCGTGCAACAAGCCTTTTATAGTCAAGGCCAAAGCATCCGTAGGATCTAAATCTAACGCGCTTGCAATCCAGATTTGACCTTGCTGTGCATCCACTTTAGGATCAAGCGACCAACGCTGGGCTATCGCCAAACTGTGCCACTTGGCCATCCATGCCCGAGGCGTTGGGTTGCGGGAATGGCGCTCTATCAAGTGCTCCAGCATGAGGCGGGCGTGGTTGAAGTCTTTGCGAGACATGCGGTGCATCATGGTGATGGAGCCCAGCAAAAGCGTGTAGCTTTCTACGGTGGGCAGCGGTTTTGACACACTGCGCTTGAATTCAAAACGCAATATGTTGGCATGCACTTCCGACACAATTTGCCCTACAAATGCGCTGTGTGGGTCCAATAGGTCAGCAATAGGATAACGCACTTGGTCAGACCACAACACGCTGCCATTGCGTGCATCTGACAGCTCTACTGTGGCGATCAATTGCCCCATGATGCAGGTGTAGCTGCCACCCACCAAGTAATGCACACCCAGCATCTTTTGAATCTCTTGGCTGGAAAGACCACGCCCTTTAAGCGCGACGCTACTCAGGCGTGACACCACGCGAAAAGCGGCTGTTTTAGACAACTGGGAGATCACTACGTCGGCCACCAAATCGCCAATGGGCCGGTAAGTTGGGTCGTTGCCTCTGTCGTCAAAGGGCATCACCGCGACTGCGATTTCCCAGTCGGAGTCATATTGCGCCACTGCGGGTATAGTCGAAGCAGCTGTGTAATGACCCGCTGTGCCGACACGAAATACCCTTTGCGGTTCGGTCACATGTTTTAAGTAGCATTCACCCATATCTTCTATGTCTCCGTCTAAAGCGTCGGTAAGATGATCGCGCACAGGGGCACTCACAATCGTCTCGCCGGGCCCGGCCAAGGTGGTGATACGCGCAGCTAAATTCACCCCATGCCCATACAAATCATGTGCATCGCGCCTAGCCTGAGTTTCGTGGATGCCAGTGCGCAGCTGTAGCTGATGTGCGGGTGCTTGCTCAGGCGCGTTTTGCAACACGCTGGCGTGCTTGGCGTTATCCACCGTCGCCTGCGCATGCATAGCCGCCGCCGCTTGCACAGCGCCACGCGCGGTAGGAAATTCAATCATCATGCCGTCGCCAGTGCTTTTGACCACGCTGCCGCCGTGCGCGGGCACGATGGTGCTGCGCACATGCTGCGTGAATGCTTGCCAGCGGGTAACGGCGTTGTCTTCATCTTGCTCCATCCAGCGCACAGACTCGACCACGTCGCACACCAGCACCACGCGCAGTTCGCTAGGGGCTAGGGTGTCGGCATCTGGATTGAAGCCGGTGGGTTCCATGTTGTCTGTCATGGTAGAAGGAGCTTGTTGTTTTGTCGTACCCAGTTCTTAGTAGGAGTTAATTTAGTACCAAACGCTTGTGTTGGCTAGCAATTTGTGACGTTTTTCTCGTTTTGTTGCATTCCGCTCAAATCTCACCAGTTCTGATGATGCGCTTTTTGGCGTTTTAGGCTACGGTTTGGGCGGGGCTGGCAGCCGCTTTGGGAGCTGTGTTGCTTGCTGGGATAATTGCCCGCATGATCAAACTGTTTGTTGGCTTGGGTAACCCGGGCGCGGAATATGAGGCTACGCGGCATAACGCGGGGTTTTGGTTTATTGACGCGCTGGCGCGGGAGCTCAAATGCTCTCTTAGCTACGACAAGACCTACTACGGCCTGGTGGCGCGCGCCACAGTAGCCGGGCAGGCGGTGTGGCTGCTGGAGCCGCAGACGTTTATGAACCTGTCGGGCAAATCAGTCGGGGCTTTGGCCAAATACTTCAAAATTGCGCCTGAGGAGATTCTGGTGGCGCATGATGAGCTGGACATTGTGCCGGGGCAGGCTAAGCTCAAATTGGGCGGCAGCCATGCGGGGCACAACGGGCTGCGCGATATCCACGCCCAGCTGGGCACCGACCAGTATTGGCGGCTGCGCATAGGCATTGGCCACCCGGGGGTGAAAAGTGAGGTGATTCACTGGGTATTAAAGAAACCGATGGCGGAGCACCGGGACGGCATAGAGCAGACGATAGAGCGCGGCGTGAAGGCCCTGCCCCTGTTTTTAAGCGGCGAGATGGAAAAAGCCATGCTGGTGGTGCACACCGCCAAGCCGCAGCGGCCCAAGCCTCCGCGCCAAGAGCCGCCGCCCACCGCGCCCGCGACGGCATAGCGTGCCTGGGGTGCCAAATATCGCTATGTATTTATTAGCTGCTGCCGCGATATTTTGTAGGGCTAGAGGCCTAAAAGCCTTCAAAACTTAGCCTGCAAGCGCCTTTAAGAAGTTTTGACTCCACCAGTGCACGTCATGCTCCTTAATGCGTGCCAGCAGCAAGTTGTGCCGCTCTTGGCGCTCATCTAGCGGCATGTGCAGGGCGCGCTGGATGGCTTGGGCGGTGCCGTGGGTGTCGTAGGGGTTGACTAGCAGGGCTTCTTTAAGCTGCTCGGCGGCCCCTGCAAAACGCGACAGCACCAGCACACCAGGGTCTGCACTGTCTTGCGCGGCAATGAACTCTTTGGCCACCAGGTTCATGCCGTCGCGCAGGGGCGTGACCAAGCCTACCCGCGCGGCGCGGCACAGGCCGGGCAGGCGCTTGCGGGCTACGGTGCGGTGGATGTAGCGCACCGGCATCCAGCCCAGGTTGCCAAAGTCGCCGTTAATCGCTCCACACAGGCCTTCCAGCTCGTGCAGGATGTCTGTGTAGGCGTTGACCGTCTCGCGGCTGGGCGAGGCGATTTGGATGAGGGTGGCGCTGTCTTTATTTTCTGGGAACTGGTTTAGCAGCGCGCGGAAGGCGCGTATGCGGTGCGGGATGCCTTTGGAATAATCGAGCCTGTCCACCCCTAGGAGCAGGCGGCGGCTGGCGTATTGCTCGCGGGTGGTGGTGTAGGTGTCGCGGGCGTCTTTGCCTTGGGCCAAGTGGGTAAATTCGTCTACGTCGATGCCGATGGGAAAGGCTTGCACATGTACCTGGCGGCCAAAGGCGGTGAAGTATTGGGCGCCCTGCTCTTGCATATCTACCGTTTGTTCAAGCACCCTCTTCGCGCCCAGCTCCAGCTGCACATAGCCCGCAAAGTGCCCCACGTCTTGCTGGCTTTGAAAACCCACCACATCGTAGGCAAACATGCGCTCCATCAGCCAAGTGTGCTGCGGTATGGCGGCCAGCATGGGCGGCGGCGGCAGGGGGATGTGCAAGAAAAAGCCCATGCGCTGCTGGCAGCCCAGGGCGCGCAGCTCGGCTGCCAGGGGGATGAGGTGGTAGTCGTGTATCCACACTATGTCGTCGCTTTTCAAGAGCGGCAGTAGCTGGCGTGCAAACAGCTTGTTCACCTCTACGTAGCCGTCAAAATAGCCTGCGTCAAAGTCTGCCAAGTCCAGGCGGTAATGGCACACGGGCCACAGCACGCCGTTGCTGTAGCCCAGGTAGTAGCGGTCGTGCTGGCTGGCACTGAGGTCAAAGGTAGCTAGCTGCACCTTGCCGCTGCGCTGCATTTGCACAGGGGGATCGGCTTTTGTATTACCGCTTGAGTCGCCTTCGGCCACCTTGCCGCTCCAGCCTAGCCACAGGCCGCCGGTTGCCTCCAGTGTTTGGCCCAGCGCCACAGCCAAGCCACCGGCTGCGCTCTTGCGCGGGTCGACCACGCGGTTGGAGACTACAACTAAGCGGCCCATAAATGTGTTGTGCTTGTGGCTACACCATGCTGTCCCACGGCGCAGACAAACGCACCGCTGCGTTGATGATGCCCACCATGGAATAGGTTTGCGGAAAGTTGCCCCACATCTCCCCAGTGACGGGGTGGGTGTCTTCCGACAGCAAACCTAGCGCATTGCGCGCGGCCAGCATGCTCTGAAAAATCTCACG
This sequence comes from Polaromonas sp., assembly GCA_031390175.1. GTDB lineage: Bacteria > Pseudomonadota > Gammaproteobacteria > Burkholderiales > Burkholderiaceae_C > JAAFIP01. The sequence goes on along the minus strand of JANMTF010000020.1, from coordinate 271 downwards.
CGCCTGCGCTATGCGGCCGATGCGTGCCAGCGCGTCGATGCGCCAAAAGGTGCAAATATTGAAGGCTGTTTCGGGTTTGCCAAAATCGTCCGCTGCCTCGTAGCGGCGCATGTAGGGGCCGTCGCACAGGTGCTTTTCCAGCGCGTCTACCGTGGCAATAAAGCGCGGGTCTTGGCCCGAGATAAAGCCCACCTCGGCCATCAGCAGCACGCTGGCGTCCAGGTCTTTGCCGCCATAGCTTTCTACAAAAGATTTGCGCTCTTCGCTCCAA
>JANMTF010000016.1:0-10758 GCA_031390175.1 Polaromonas sp. | reverse complement strand
CAAATCTATACCCACACTGCGCCTTGCTTTGGTACGCAAACGACGGGCCTGGTTTGAGGGTTTGTGGGCTCGCGCAGGGGAGTTTGCTTTGCCTGATCCGCCGCAGAAAAAGCATGCTTAATTTCTAATGGACAATCTCGGATAAAAAGCGAATTGTTTTCCAAGTTCATCAGGCGTAAAATTGCCTCTACTTTTATCATCCAACTTGATTGCTATTTGCTACATGGATCACATAGCCCACATTGACACCAATGCACTAAAGGGCCTCGCCAGCAAATACATCTGGTGGAAAACGCCCGATGAAGCAGTGGCCATGCCCGAGCGCGTGATAGCCCAAGTAATGCACATCGGCGACTACGACGATGTGCAGCTGCTGGCGCGCCAAGTATCAGACACCGTGCTGCGCAATGTGCTCACCCATGCACAGGCCGGGCAGTTTGGCGCACGCTCTTGGGCCTATTGGCACTACCGGCTGGGGCTGGCTAGCGTGGGGAACATACCGCCCCTGCCTAGCCGGACTTTTGCATGACAGGTGTGTTTACACCCCGCCTGGACATTTTGCCCCCCGCGCAGCAACGCCTTTGGCCCGAACTACGACCCGCAGCCAGCCTTGGCTTTGCACTATATGGCGGCACCGCTATTGCACTGCGCCTGGGTCACCGCATGTCTGTCGATTTTGATTTCTTCTGCAACCAGGCGCTAGACCGCGCCGCGCTGCAAGCCGCATTCCCCTTCATTGCCCAATCCACCGTGTTGCAAGACCAGCCCAACACCCTCACCGTCAACGTGCCCTATAGCGATGATGCACATACCCACGTCAAAGTCTCTTTCTTTGGAGGCATTGGCATAGGCCGCGTAGGCCAGCCCAGCGAGAGCCTAAAAGCCATGGTGTATTTTGAAGACGGCGACCTGCACACCCTGACCCAGAGCGAAAAAGCTTGCCTGGTCAAGGCCGCCAGCGAGGTGCGCGATTTACCCGCTGTAGCCATTCTGGAGCGGCAACTTACTGCGCCATAAATCAGTCCGCCGCGCTAAAATACCCAACACAAGATGCCACCATGCAACACCGCCACCTCACCCACGAAGACCTCACGCTCGCCGCCATCGACGACGTGATCAGCCGTGGTGGCTGGCAAGACTGGGTAGAGCTGCGCCTGGCAGCACTGAGCGACAGCGCCACCCTGGACAAAGTAGCCCGCGTGTGCCAAGCCCATATAAGCGATGCCTACGCACAGCGCTACCATTTTTGGCACCACTATGCAAAAGCACATAGCAAGGCTGCCTGATTGGGTGAGTGTGAGCTGATTGTTGACTAGGTGAGCGGGCTTTAAAGAAACACCGCCGCCGACACACCAAACCGGCCAGCCAATGCTTTGGCCTGGCGGGCGTTAATCGCGCGCTTGCCATTCAAAATCTCACTGACAACCGATTGACCGCCAATCTCTTGAGCCAAATCGCCTTGCTTAAGGCCATGCTGATCAAAAAGAAAGCGAAGCACTTCGTGAGGCGCTGCGTCATCCATCGCATGGTGTGTGCTCTCAAAATCTTCCACCAACTGCCCCACCAAATCCAGCAGGCCAACCAGCTCGTGCGCTTCATCGTCGCCCACCACATCTAACAGGCTGTTCATAAAAGCCACCACACGGTCATATTCAGCCTCGTTCTGTATCGCCTCCATTTTGATCGGCAGAGTGCTCTGAAACGCATTCCAAGCGGGTGCGATGGCAGCGGGATTAAAGGCGATGGCGGTCATGATTTTTTACTCCTATATGTTTTACTCCAACGGTCATACTCTGCGTGGGTGAACACGCCACGGATATAAAGCTTTTGTCGGTTGAAGTGCGCCACACCAATCACCCGCACATTGTTGCCCGCAATATCAAACACCAAAAACGGCGGCACGTAGTCGGCCGAGTTGAACGTTTGCTTAATCTCATGAAAGCTCTCAAAAGTGGACAACCCGACCAATCGATACCACGCCTCTAAAGGCACTTTGGCCGCCGGGTGCTTGCGCCAAAAGACTTCAAGCGGTTTTTTTGAAATGATGTGCACTTTCCCATTATATAGCAATTTGCTATATATCTGCTGGCTAAAACGCCCTCATGGCTACCGCAGAGCATTTGGTGCAACTGCGAAAACTTTAAAGTGAACTTCATGGCTCACACCACTTACCCCACCTAGATTGAACAACAACTCAACCGCGTAAATGAGGTAGCCAAACGCAGCCAGCACCGCGATGCACAAAAGCCACGCCACGCCACCGCAGCTCGCCGCCATCGACCCGTCGCCCCGAGGCACAAGCCTGCACTGGCCCCTGCTAGATGTAGACCTGACGGTAGACGGCCTGCTGATAGGCGTGTTTGGCAGCAAAAACTGGATGCGCCACCACCTGGCCAAGGCAGGCAGCGCCAGCAAAGCCGCAGCAGCGCGCGCCGATGGTGCTAAAGGTGGCAAAAAACGCGGCGACTGTGCAGAGCTAACAGGCGTTGAATACAAAAAAGCACCCATGAAGCACCGTCACCTCATCCACCAGAGCTGATGCTGAAAAATCTGCCTGAGCGGTGGTGCCGCAGTGCGCATTCGTCTAACATCAATGTTTTGCGTGGGCAAGTAGCCGCTGCCATCAACGCTGTTGTACCTGAACAGGTGCTAATGGCAGAGTTGCCAAAGGCTAGCGTGACAAGCTGCATTTGGTGGCATCAGCCCAAGTGCGGGTGCGCATTGAAGAAGATGTGCAGGATGTGAATACCTATGTTCGCAAGCTGCGCGAGCCACTTTATGGCCGTGATGGCGCACGCAGCTTTGTTCCGATCAAGGTAAATATCCCGAACCACTATCCAATTTATCCACGATCAATTTAGAAGGTATCGGTTTAGCGTTTGCGCTGTTTTTTTGCTGATTCAGATTAATAAACTGCTGATATACACGAGCAGCTTGGGGTGGAGCGGTGCTCGTTCCTACCAGTCGGAAAGTAGCCCCGCTTCGATTTCCAATACCTCTAATACCGTGCAAAGTTTGCCCTTCTTCGCCAACTACCAAATACTCTGGCCCTTTATTCGGATCCACTCCACCACGTCGCGGACCACGACCTGAATATTTTGTTGGTTTCAGATTCCACTTTTGGTAGCTTCCTAGCATGAAAACTTTGTTACCGCAACCTGCACCGATTGTGGTGTGCAGGGTATCGATAGAAACTGCATCCAGCTGCGTATCATCAGGTATTAGATGTGTTTTTTTAGAGCGTTTATATGCTCCAAAATTTATCACTGCCCCCATTAAATACATATGCACCTCTTCCTGCGAGTCAGATTTGATGCTTAAAGGCCATCTACCGTCTTCGGCAGATGGATATTTTGCCTCTGAGTATCTTGTAGGCGCAATACGAATCAAAACACAGGCTTGTCCTGTCCCAGAGTCCAAAGAAACATCAATCACAGCAACAGAATACCCAAAATTTTCGATGCACTGAGTTTGACCGAGCTTTACTTTACTCGCGCTCGCAATTAACTCGGTTGGCGTAGCCATAGCAATCTCGACTGAGGTGATAGGCTTTTGAAACCAAATTTCTGAAAATACAGCAACCTCGTTGGAGGGTGGCATCCAAATTGAAAGGTGTTGAGTAGCGGTTGCAGTATTGGTCACGCCAGCATGTCGGCGGTCTTGTCTGCCGTTCCCCACTGGAAACAAGACTACTAATGATCGTCCTGATTTTTTAACTTCGTCAACTAATTGATCGACAGCTTTTTCAAACATCGAACCGGCATCATGCGGCCCGAGATCAGAACCATAGTCAACAACTGCAACTATTGTTTGGACATTTTTTCCTGCGCATGCCACTATATGTCGGAGTCCATTCAACACATGCATCGTAATACTGCCGCGCGTCGGTGCCTGCACAACCTGACGTGGTAATTGCACGAATACAAGGTCTGATTTCGCGGCTAAATCTACAAGCTTTGTTTTACCTACTTTCACGGCACTTTGCTCGTTTAGAGCAGGATAAGAAAACATTCCACCCGCTAAGCCCAATGTGTGAGAACCATGCGATTGTGCGAGACGCATAATGTCATAACCTGCATTTTCATAGCATACGTTCTCGTTGATCACCCCATTAGCCGCACGCGCAGCGTTCATCATGACATTAAGTTTTTTTCGCGGTACATATCGCCCATATGAAAAACCTTGAGGTGGGCCATTGGTATCAAAATCAGGCCGAATATCTTGATCCCATATGCTCAGCACACGCGTTCCCCCCGTCACGTCACGGAATGCCTCGTGTGCAAAAGGGCAACCATTATCAATTACACCAATCAATAATATTCCGTCACTAACGACAACACTTTCAACAGGACTGTTAGCCGAAGTAACTAGCCCCTTAGAACGTGCTTTGCCACGCTGTACTTGCAACGGCATACCTAATTCAACGCGCTTTACTTCCTTCATGCTATGGAGAATCTCCATACCTTGCTTACTCAAATGGCAAGTCACGTAACCAGATTTATCTTGTAGATAGATTTCATCACAGAAACTTTGGGATTTTTTCAAAGCCTTTTTGAAAGCAATGAAAGTATCAGCGTCAGTATTCGCAAGCTCTATGGTGAATGGAATCAATCCTTTTCCTTGCAATGCACGGTTGTCGTAATCAACAAAGCCATTTGCAAATGCAACTCTCAAATAAGGATCAACCTGGCATTTAGCATTGACCATCCAATCGGGCATTGTTGATAGATAACGATTCATTGGGTGCCTACTTAAGTTTTTTTTCCGCTGCATTATTCAACCTTGCTAAGACAGCCAAGACCACTCCGAACGTGCTGAAGTGGCAATAAAGTTGAGCGCACCGGAAGAGTCTTTAAACTTTAAATCGGTTTGTGCATCTGCCTTGGGCTTAAACCAATCGGTCAAATGACTCTCTACATCTGTCAGTCCGCCTACCTTTTCAGGGTCAAACGTGGTGGGCAGTTCTTTCCACTCACCCACGAGCGCAATTTGCATGAACACCCTGCCCAACCAGGCACCGAGCGCTAGCCCAGCAGTAAGATCAATGGGGAAATGAACCCCAGCGACGATGCGGTTCATAGAAACGCGAAACGCAAGAGCATTAAGTTGATCGGCTGCGTTTTGCGCAGCTTTCGGCTCGTTTAGCGTCATAAGATGGGTCAATATGTACGCAATCATGAAAGCCTCGGTGGCATGCCCCATGGGATAAGCAGCGTGTCCTGGGGTGGGCACTATAGGTTGAACTTGTGGCGAGTACTCAGCAGGCCGCCAGCAAGCAAATTCATGCTTAAAACGTAAATACATCTGTGTGGCAAACCCAGCGGCCAGTTCCAACAGGTGTAATGTCGCCGGAGTTCGCTCAGCAGTTAGCGGAACAATCAGGCCTAAATATGGTAACAAACCACCTATTTGAGTGAGTATTTCAGCCCCACGGTCTTCCCGCAATTCGGCAAGATCTATGACGTACTGTAGTTCACTCAAAAATTTTGTCTGAGATGGTCGTTTGAGAATTATTCCATTACGTTTTGCGAAAGTTGATCCTTTTTCGTGGCCCACCAATTCAAGTGTGTATTCTTCGTCAGATTGCTTTTTGAATCTGACGCATTGAAACAGATCGTGCATCGCCATTTGAGATAAAACACTGCGATCCCACCGCGCCAGACGCTCATCGTTGCCAGTATCTATTGGCGGCAAAGGCGAATTGACTATTGGAAATAGGCTCGGACTGCCAGGCAACGCAATGGCCTCTCGCATTTTATTTAAGCCATCTGCCAATAACGGAGAGTTGCTAACTGCCGCACCATAAGCGCCTCCATAGGCTCCTCCATAGGCTCCTCCGTAAGCTCCTCCATAAGCTCCTCCATAAGCTCCCCCATAGGCTCCTCCGTAAGCTCCTCCAAAGCCTCCACCCTTGGTGTAGTACGTCATTTGCAATTTTCCTTTCAATAAAATTTAAACTAACTTTCAGCTAAACCGACAATACGCAATGCCCTAGCGCACTGAATTCGTGTTTTGTTTTGGCTACCACCTGCCTTTAAGTAACTCGTTACAGTTAAATCCGGTTGAAGTGCAAGCAATTTTGGAAGCGTTTTGCGTGCAGCCTCAATATCGCCAGACTCCACCTGCGCGGTGATCAGCACGCGAACGGTGGGTGAATGCTGTCCATTCTTTCGCAAAGACCGCTCACTAGTCGTAATAGCTTTTTGGAAATATCCCGCAGACAGCGCAGCACTAGCTGCTATTGAGTCATAAAAATAGGCTAGCGGATCAATTGGAGAAAGCATGCTGGCATATTCGCTCTCAGATACAGCACGTTCCGTAGCTTCCTGCATGCTTGACACAACACTCTTAAACAACCAGGCCATGGATTCATTCGGATTGATTTGCAATGCTTGCTGCAACCTCGACTCAGCCGCCTCCATATCCCCAATCAAGTGTGTGTAGACGAAAGCCTCCATGCTCAAAGCCAAACTACACCGCGAATCAATATCCAAAGCTCTACGGGTGTGCTCCAAGGCTGCGCCTGCCTCTAGCTTTCGGTCTAAGCTAAATCCTCGCACAGAAGAAAATACATGCCATTTGGCTAACCAAGCCTTGGTTTGTGCTGAGCGTGGATAACGATCATTGAGATAGTCAAGTATTTGTTTACTCGTTTGAAACTGCCGTTGACTTGACTGGTGCATAGCGTTGATTCCACCCAACAGCACAGAATAGCCCTGCAAACTTGGTAAGGGTTGAAGCTCAATTCTTTTGCTTTCACGTTCAAAAATTGCGGTGTGCGATAAACCAGCAACCGTCAAGCAAATCTCACTTTTCGGCTCGAAAAGGTCAGCTACAACGGAAGTAAAACGATGAGCCAGCACTACCTCTTGTGTTTTGCCAAGAGTCAATTCAAAATTAATCAGCATGCGTTGATCTATGACGACATATGCACCGCTGAGAATGTAGGTAGCGTTTAAATATGTGGAGACTTGGCAAGCAGAAAAATCTCTCTCGCGAAACGCCGTAGAAGAAAGGCGCGAAATGACTTTTAGGCTGCCAGACTGACTCAATTGGGCGATCACGCCATCTGCAATCAACTCCCCTATTGCAAAATGCTCTGGTAAATTGCTTCGCGCTTCAAATGGAATAACCGCTATCGTCGGCTGTAATAGTTCGGCATATTCACGCTGTGGTCTCAAAATCGGCTCTGCGCTGGTCATACCCACTCTATAAACACGCTGCGGTTCGCTCACATGTTTGAGATAGCACTCACCCATATCCTCAATGTCGCCATCCAACGAATCAGTTAACCGATCGCGCACTGGCGCACTCACAATGGTCTCGCCGGGCCCGGCCAGTGTAGAAATACGCGCCGCCAAGTTCACGCCATGCCCATACAAGTCATGCGCATCGCGGCGAGCTTGAGTTTCGTGGATGCCGGTGCGCAATTGAAGTTGATGAGCTTGCACTTCGTTGATATTACTCGCTCCATTTTCTTCAAGAGCAGCGTGCTTGGCGTTATCTACCGCCGCCTGCCCATGCATAGCCGCAGCTGCTTGCACAGCGCCACGCGCGGTAGGAAACTCGATCATCATGCCGTCGCCTGTGCTTTTAACCACGCTGCCACCGTGTGCGGGCACGATCGTGCTGCGCACATGCTGCGTGAATGCTTGCCAGCGGGTAACGGCGTTGTCTTCATCTTGCTCCATCCAGCGCACAGACTCGACCACGTCGCACACCAGCACCACGCGCAGTTCGCTGGGGGCTAGGGTGTCGGCATCCATGTTGAAGCCGGTGGGTTCCATGTTGTCTGTCATGGTAGGGGGAGCTTGTTGTTTTGTCGTACCCAGTTCTTGGTAGGAGTTAATTTAGTGCTAAACGCTTGTGTTGGCTAGCAATTTGTGACGTTTTACTCGTTTTGTTGCATTCCACTCAAATATCATCAGTTCTGATGATGCGCTTTTTGGCGTTTTAGACTACGGCTTGGGCGGGCTTGGCTGGCGCTGCTTTGCCCCAGCCGCTTGCTGGGATAATTGCCCGCATGATTAAACTGTTTGTTGGCCTGGGCAACCCGGGCGCGGAATATGAGGCTACGCGACACAACGCGGGGTTTTGGTTTATTGACGCGCTGGCGCGGGAGCTCAAATGCTCTCTTAGCTATGACAAGAGCTACTACGGGCTGGTGGCACGCGCCACAGTAGCCGGGCAGGCGGTGTGGCTGCTGGAGCCGCAGACGTTTATGAACCTGTCGGGCAAATCAGTCGGGGCGCTGGCCAAATACTTCAAGATTGCGCCCGAGGAGATTTTGGTGGCGCATGACGAGCTGGACATTGTGCCGGGGCAGGCTAAGCTGAAACTGGGCGGTAGCCATGCGGGGCATAACGGGCTGCGTGATATCCACGCCCAGTTGGGTACTGACCAATACTGGCGGCTGCGCATAGGCATAGGCCACCCGGGGGTCAAAAGTGAGGTGATTCACTGGGTATTGAAGAAGCCCATGGCCGAGCACCGGGACGGGATAGAGCAGACGATAGAGCGCGGGGTGAAGGCGCTGCCGCACTTTTTAAGTGGCGAGATGGAAAAAGCCATGCTGGTGGTGCACACCGCCAAGCCGCAGCGGCCCAAGCCTCCGCGCCCTGAGTCGTGAGTCGTGAGTCGTGAGCCACCGCCCAGTGCGGGAGCGGCTGCGTAGCCTTTGATAGCGCGCCACTTGCAACATTCAGCGTATATCTATTCGCTATTTATTTAGTAGCTTCTCCCGCGATATTCTATTGGCTTACAGGCTTATTTCCTTATCAGTTTAGCCTGCCAAAGCCTGCAAAAAGCTCTGGCTCCACCAGTGCACGTCATGCTCTTTGATGCGCGCCAGCAGAGCGCTGTGGCGCTCTTGGCGCTCTGGCAGCGGCATGTGCAGGGCGCGCTGGATGGCCTGGGCGGTGCCGTGGGTGTCGTAGGGGTTGACCAGCAGGGCCTCTTTGAGCTGCTCGGCGGCACCGGCAAAGCGCGACAGCACGAGCACGCCGGGGTCGGCACTGTCTTGGGCGGCGATGAACTCTTTGGCCACCAGGTTCATGCCGTCGCGCAGCGGGGTGACCAAGCCTACCCGCGCGGCGCGGCACAGGCCGGGCAGGCGCTTGCGGGCTACCGTGCGGTGGATATAGCGCACCGGCATCCAGCCCAGGTTGCCAAAGTCACCGTTAATGGCGCCGCACAGGCCCTCCAGCTCGTGCAATATATCGGTATAGGCGTTGACGGTCTCGCGGCTGGGCGAGGCGATTTGGATCAGGGTGGCGCTGTCGCGGTTTTCAGGGAACTGGTCTAGGAGCGCGCGGAAGGCGCGTATGCGGTGCGGGATGCCCTTGGAGTAGTCGAGCCGGTCTATGCCTATCAACAGGCGGCGGCTGGCGTATTGCTCGCGGGTGGTGGTGTAGGCCTCGCGGGCCTCTTTGCCTTGGGCCAGGTGGGTAAATTCGTCTACATCAATGCCGATGGGAAAGGCTTGCACTTGCACGCTGCGGGCAAAGGCGCTGAAGTGCTGTGCGCCCTCCTCTTTGCCTTCATTCCCTGCATTCCCTTCTTCCCCACAGCTTCCATCTTTCGCAACTACTCTCTGCGCGCCCAGCTCCAGCTGCACGTAGCCCGCAAAATGCCCCACGTCCTGCTGGCTTTGGAAGCCCAGCACGTCGTAGGCAAACATGCGCTCCATCAGCCAGGCGTGTTGCGGTATAGCGGCCAGCAGGGGCGGTGGCGGCAGGGGGATGTGCAAGAAAAACCCGATGCGCTGCTGGCAGCCCCGGGCGCGCAGCTCGGCGGCCAGAGGGATAAGGTGGTAGTCATGTATCCACACTATGTCATCGCTTTTTAAGAGCGGCATTAGCTGGCGGGCAAACAGCTTGTTGACCTCTACGTAGCCGTCAAAGTAGCCTGCATCAAAGTCTGCCAAGTCCAGCCGGTAATGGCACACCGGCCAAAGCACGCCGTTGCTGTAGCCCAGGTAGTAGCGGTCGTGCTGGCTGAGGCTCAGGTCAAAGGTGGCTAGCTGCACTTTGCCGCTGCGCTGCATGTGCAGGGGGGCATCGGCCACCATGGATCCGGCCTTGTTCACCATTAACCGTTCGCCCCGAACGGAAACTGAGAGATCATCGGGCCGGATCAATACGCTGCTGCCCGCACTACCCTCTGTCACTTTGCCGCTCCAGCCTAGCCACAGGCCGCCGGTTGCCTCCAGTGTTTGGCCCAGCGCCACAGCCAAGCCGCCGGCCGCGCTTTTGCGGGGGTCGGCTACGCGGTTGGAGACGACGACTAAACGGCCCATCAATGTGTGGTGCTTGTGGCTACACCCTGCTGTCCCACGGCGCAGACAAACGCACCGCTGCGTTGATGATGCCGACCATGGAATAGGTTTGTGGAAAGTTGCCCCACATCTCACCACTGATGGGGTGCGTGTCTTCCGACAGTAGGCCCAGGGCATTGCGCGCGGCCAGCATGCTCTGAAAAATCTCACGCGCCTGCGCTATGCGGCCAATGCGGGCCAGCGCATCGATGCGCCAAAAGGTGCAGATATTAAATGCCGTTTCGGGCTTGCCAAAATCGTCTGCAGCTTCATAGCGGCGCATGTAGGGGCCGTCGCACAAATGCTTTTCCAGCGCGTCTACCGTGGCAATAAAGCGCGGGTCTTGGCCCGAGATAAAGCCCACCTCGGCCATCAGCAGCACGCTGGCGTCCAGGTCTTTGCCGCCATAGCTTTCTACAAAAGATTTGCGCTCTTCGCTCCAA
>JANMTF010000135.1:0-13914 GCA_031390175.1 Polaromonas sp. | reverse complement strand
GGCCGAGATCAAGGAAATCATGAAGCGCAGCCGTGAACTCGGCATGCAAACCTTCGACCAGGCGCTGTTCGACCTGTTCGAGAACCAAATGGTCACCTTTGAAGACGCAATTCGCAACGCCGACTCGGTGAACGACCTGCGCCTGCAAATCAAGCTCAACTCGCAACGCGCCAAAACCCAAGACTTGGCCGCAGGTACTGAGCACTTGCAAATTATGTAGTGCCGGGATCTCGGGCGTGTCCCTTGCGAGCGCTAATTTGTGTCTTGTACGGGAGCAGGCCGGCGGGGTACTCAGCTCCGCGGCTGTCCCCCGTTGCGGCCTAGGGCCGCTGCCTCCTCCTTGATGCCGCTGCGCTGAGTACACCAAGTGCTAGAGCGAGTACAGAGATCTGAACGTGCAGTGGACTGGACTGGAGACGGCACAACACACCACCCAACACAGATACTTGCAGCCCATGTGACTGCCAACCGTGCCATGCGGTGCTAAAGTACGCCCTTCATTTATTTTCACTGTATGACCACCATGCCTTCTATCAACGCAAAAACTTACGAATCCAGCCCGTCCAAAAAAGTAGCCTTCCTGGGTCTCGGTGTCATGGGCTACCCCATGGCCGGGCACTTGGCCAGCGCTGGGCACCATGTGAGTGTGTACAACCGCACCGCGGCCAAATCCGCAGCATTCTGCGCAGAGTTTGCGGGCGCTACCCATGGCCTGACTCCCAAGGCAGCAGTGGCGGGCGCTGACATCGTTTTTTGCTGCGTCGGCAATGACGACGACTTGCGCAGTGTAGTGCTGGGCATCGACGGCGCATTAGCGGGCATGAAGCAAGATGCCATCTTGGTAGACCACACCACCGCCTCGGCCACCATCGCACGCGAGCTGTATGCGGCGGCCAAGACTGCGGGTTTGCATTTTGTCGATGCCCCTGTGTCGGGCGGCCAAGCCGGAGCACAAAACGGCCTGCTCACTGTGATGTGCGGCGGCGACCAGGCGGCGTTTGACGCAGCTCAACCCACGGCGATGGCTTTTTCACGCGCCTTTACCCGCATGGGCGAGGCCGGTGCGGGCCAGCTGACCAAGATGGTCAACCAGATTTGCATCGCAGGCCTGGTGCAGGGCCTGAGCGAGGCGATTGCCTTCGGCCAAAAAGCCGGGCTGGACGTGAACCTGGTGCTGGACGTGATTGGTAAAGGCGCAGCGCAAAGCTGGCAGCTGGACAACCGTGGCAAAACCATGGTGGCCGACAAGTTTGACTTTGGTTTTGCGGTGGACTGGATGCGCAAGGACCTGGGTCTGGTGCTGGACGAAGCCAAAGGCAACGGCGCGCGTTTGCCCGTGACGGCTTTGGTCGACCAGTTCTATGCCGACGTGCAGCAGATGGGCGGCAAACGCTGGGATACGTCTAGCTTGGTGAAGCGGCTGCGTTAATTTTTTCTTCGGCTTTGCACTCTTGACTAGTAGCGCGCGCGGCTGCTGTCCGCAGGTTTGTGCCACCCGAGCCCTGGCCCGCTTCGCGGTCAGCATCTGCGGTACTCACTTTTTGGGGAAGCGGCTAAACTCGCTGCGCTCAGACAACGCCGCTTCTGATCCCAAAAAGCTCCGTTCCTCAAGCCCGGGGCTCTTATTGGGTGGCACAAACCTGCGGACACCAGCCGCGCGCTGGTAGCGTGCTTGAGGTGTCTCGCTGAGTGCTTCACTTGTTTGAAGCAACGCAACTTCCCAAGTGCTCTTAGCGAACAAACCAGACAATTCTGCGGTGCAGTGTGCGCTGTGCCCATGCGCCCCAATCAGGGTTGAGGGCTCGAAGCGCGGAAAAATTTGGATCAGGCAATGTGCTTGTTTGAGCCGTAGGCGAGTTTGCACATTGACCCAAATTTTGAGCACTGTAGATGCTCCCCCGAAGGGGCCGCAGTCCGGGGCGCATGGGCACAGCGCACATTGCGCCGCAAGCGCGAGGTCTGCGCGCGAAACACTTCACAAAGCAATACCTATTTCAACCAACCCCGCTTGCGAAAGTACAGCATAGGCAATACCGCCGAGCACACCATCAAAATCAGCGCCGCTGGGTAGCCCCAGGTGGCCTGCAACTCAGGCATGTGCTGGAAGTTCATGCCGTAGATGCTGGCGATCAAGGTGGGGGGTAACAAGGCCACGCTGGCCACCGAGAAGATTTTGATGATCTTGTTCTGGTTGATGTTGATGAAACCCACGGTGGCATCCATCAAAAAGTTGATCTTGTCGAACAGGAAAGTGGTGTGGCTGTCCAGCGAGTCGATGTCGCGCAAAATCTGCCGCGCCTCGTCGTATTGCTCTGTGCTGAGCATTTTGCTGCGCATCATAAAGCTCAGCGCACGGCGCGTGTCCATCACGTTGCGGCGGATGCGGCCGTTCAAGTCTTCCTATTTGGCAATCGTGGCCAGCACCTCAGCGGCTATCGCATCGGTCACGTCGCCTTTGAGCACTTTGCCGCTGATCTGCTCCAGCGCATCGTGAATGCCTTCCAATGCGTCGGCGGAATACTCGGCATCGGCATCGTATAGCTTCAGCAAAACTTCGCGGGCGTCTTCGATAAATCCCGGCATGCGGCGCGCGCGCATGCGCAGCAAGCGAAAAATCGGCACGTCTTGGTCGTGGATGGAAAACAGCACGCCCTTGCTTTTGAGCTCCGGGTTGTTCAGGTTCAAAATAAACGCCACCCGCTCGGTGCGCGAGTTTTCGTCGTCGATCAAAAAGTCAGAGCGGATGTGCAGGTCGCCGTTATCGGCTTCGTAAAAACGGGCCGATTCTTCGATGTCTTCGTCCATCGCGTCGTCGGGAATGGAGAGGCCGTAGTGCTGCTTGATCCAGGCCTTTTCTTCGGGCGTGGGGGATTCCAGATCCACCCAAATGGGCTGGAACTTGGTGAGCTCTTCGAGAGATTCGATCTCTTCTTGGAACAGGCGGCCATTGGCCAGTGTGAAGATATTGAGCACGGCTCACTCCAAACAAGGGGGTTGTGTGGGGCGAGCCGTTGCGCAAACAACCTGCGCCCGCACCGGGGCAAAAAAGCGAGGCTTGCTTCCATGCGGCCGATGCGATGCAGCGAGCGGCCGTGGCCAGGTGCTGCGATAGACAAGGGTCACTGGAAGCTACCAACTGGGGGTGGTTTCCAAGAGAGGACTCCGGTGTTGAGAAGCCCCAATTATCCCTGCTAATAGCCGTATTAACGACGTTTTAAGCATTGAAAAATTCGAGAAGCTGGGTTTTTTGCGCATACGCATCACGTTGGCCCATGTCCATCAAGGCATTCACAAAGCCTGGCTCGAACAGCAAATAGCTGGCCAGGGCGGCTGCGCCAGAGCCTTGGGGTACGCTGCCCGCTATGCGCGGGCCACCCGCTGGGCCAAGCGCGCCCAGGCCCGCTAAGGCGTTGCGTGCTGAGGCTGGCAGCTCGCCCACATGGCGCAGGGCAATGTCATCCAGCGACTCGCTGGGCTGCAGGCTCATCACGTTCACGCTGCGATACGACATGACGGCCGCCACCTCGCGCGGCAACTGCTTGAGCGTATCGTTCATGCGTTGGGCCTGCTCTACGTCGCTATGCAAAGTGTCGTGGAACACGCTGGCCATGGCGTGGCCCAAAATGCCGCCCACCCCCGGCGATTGCGCCTTGGGCCCCGCCACCCCGTTGCCACCAAAGCTGCTGCGCTGGGGCTGGCCCACGCCAATGGCCAGCACTTTGTGTGCACCCAAATGCATAGCAGGCGAGAGCGGCGAGGTTTGCCGCATCGAGCCATCGCCAAAAAATTCGCGGCCTCCGTCCACCCATAACGGTGTGGCCGGAAAAATCAGCGGAATCGCGCTGGAGGCCATCAAATGCTCGATGGTGATGGGGCCGATATCGGCGCGCCTGCCAGGGCGCATCCACGGTTTTTCGCGGTTGTTGTGGGCGGTGTGACAGAAAGTCCAGTGCACGCCGGTGGTGTAACTCGACGCGGTGATGGCCAGCGCGTACAAGGCCTTTTGGGCCAGGGCTTGGTCAATACCGTCTAAAGGAATGGCCCTGTGCAAGGTGTCCACCAAGGGCATGTTGTTCAGCAGCGCGCCATGGCCGCGCACTTGCTTGGACAGGCTCCAGGCGGTGGCTATTTTGGACCAGCGCACCCAGGGCGAGACATCCCACTGGTAGACCTGGTGCGAGCGCAACCCACGCCAAAATTGCGCCAGCGCGTCCATGGCGGCCAGGCCTTCGATAGCCCGCGCGGCTAAAAAACTGGCGTTGAGCGCACCGGCTGAGGTGCCCAGCAAGATTTGAAAGGGGAATGTACCCGAAGCGCTGGCCAGGCCGTGCGCCGCGTAGTAGGTGCTTGGGCTGATGGCTGCGTTGGGTGCCGCACGGCCGAGCGCAGCCAGCGCTGCGCTCTGGGCGGAAGCGGCCGTCGGGTTTTGCAAACGCAGCATGTCGGCCAGCGCTTGCAGCACGCCCGCCTGGTAGGCGGTGCGTGCGCCGCCACCCATCAGCACCAAGGCCACGCGCGGATGGCTGGGGCGGGTTAATCCAGCGTTGATCAACGTTGAAAGTGTCATTCAGTTAAAGTGCCCCGTTAACTTTTAGATTTACATGACAACTGCGCTGACCCCCAAGCGCGAGCTGTGGCTACTGGTCACACTTGCAGGCATTCAATTTACCCATATCGTGGACTTCATGGTGATGATGCCACTGGGGCCGCAGTTCACCAAGCTTTTTAACATCAACGATGCGCAGTTTGGCCTGCTGGTGTCGGCCTACACCTTTGCCGCTGGTGCCTCCGGCCTGCTGGCCTCGCTGTATGTTGACCGCTTTAGCCGCAAAAAACTGTTGCTCACTTTGTATGTGTTGTTTGCCTTGGCCACCGCCGCCTGTGGCTTGGCCCCCACGTATGACAGCCTGATGGCCGCGCGCATTGCTGCGGGTGCGTTTGGCGGCGTGCTGTCGGCCCTGTCGCAAACCATCGTGGCCGATGTGATTCCGTATGAAAGGCGCGGCCGGGCCATGGCTATTGTGATGTCATCTTTTTCAGCGGCTACTGTGGCGGGTGTGCCGCTGAGTTTGTTTTTAGCCGCGCACCTGGGTTGGCATGCGCCGTTTTTTGCCATCGCTATCGTCTGCGCTTTGTTGGCCGCGATGGCTTGGCGCACTATGCCACCGCTCGCCGCGCATATGCAGTTAGCCCCCAGATCACCTATCGACAACATAGGCAAGGTACTGTCCGACCCGAACCACCTCAAAGCGTTTGCCTTCTCGGGTTTGCTGATGTTTGCGGGCTTTACCGTCATCCCCTACATCACCATCTACACCACCACCAATGGCGGCCTCACAGCGCAGCAAATTCCCTACATTTACCTGTGCGGCGGTGCGGCCACTTTGCTCACAGCGCGCTGGGTGGGCCGGATGACCGACAAGCTGGGCAAGCCGCAGATGTTCCGCCGAATGGCTGTGCTGACCATGGCACCGCTGTTGCTGATGACGCTGAGCGCACCTTGGGGTTTGTGGGGCATGCTGGCGGTGTCCACCGTGTTTTTTATTTGCATGAGCGGCCGCATGATTCCAGGCATGGCCATCATTGCCTCAGCGGGCAATCCACAGCTGCGCGGCACCTTCATGGCACTCAATTCGTCGGTGCAATCGGCCGCCATGGGCTTGGCCGCTTTCATTGGCGGGCTGATCATCAGTCGCGATGCGCAGGGCTTGGTGCAGCACTATTGGGACAACGCGCTGGTGGGTATGGTGGCCACCTTGATCAGCCTGTGGCTGGTGGGCAAGATCTTCTTGTACGGCGCACCAGCGGGGCCTTCGGCAGCGCCTTTGAAAAAATAAATTTGAGTCAATAAACCTATATGAATCATATATCTGCGTCTAAAACTTGCAGTAAAACATGCGTTTTGTTGCAATGCAAGATTGCGCAGCGCAGAGATTCAGGGCATAGTGAACTCAAGTGCAGAAATTGATGAGTTTGAGCTGTTTAGGTGTTTTGAATTGCGCGTCAACGCAATTTAAAACTTTTGTGCAACGAGAGCATTTAGGAGGCTCCCTATGAACTTGACGATCAGTGGTCACCATCTTGAAGTAACCCCCGCCCTGCGATCTTATGTAACTGGAAAATTAGACCGAATATCCCGACATTTTGACCAAGTGGTCGACATCAAGGTGCTACTGAGTATTGAAAAACAAAAGGAAAAACTAGGCCGACAGCGAGCGGAATGCAACATCCACGTCAAGGGCAACGACATGTTTGCCGAAAGCAGCCATGCTGACCTGTACGCTGCGGTAGACGAGCTGGTAGACAAGCTGGATCGCCAGGTTAACCGACACAAAACCAAGCTGCAAAACCACCACTTTGAGGCCGCCAAGCGCACGCTGCAATAAGTAGAGAATCGGCGCAGACCCTCAGACCCAGGCCGCACTCGCGGCCTTTTTTGCGCCCGCCCGGATGGCCCGTTGGTTTATTTGGCGTGCAGGCTTGCCCCAGGCGCACCGTCCAAACCGCTGGTTGCAACATGGCTTATTATCCAAATGATGACTATCTGGAAAAAACCCATCACGATTGAACTGTTGGCGCAGATCCACGAGCGCACGGCGGTGCAGCACTTGGGCATGGAGTTTTTGGAGGTGGGGGGCGACTTTATCAAAGCCCGCGTACCTGTCAACGAACACACCCGCCAGCCCTATGGTCTGCTGCACGGCGGCGTAAGCGTGGTGCTGGCCGAAACCCTGGGCTCCTGCGGCGCGTACTACGCCTGCCCGGAGGGTTTTCGTGCCGTCGGCCTGGACATCAACGCCAACCACCTGCGCGGCGCCACCAGCGGCTACGTCACCGGCATCACCCGCCCGGTACACATTGGGCGCAGCACGCAGGTGTGGCAAATCGACCTGTTCAACGACACAGGCGAGATGACCTGCGCCAGCCGCATCACTATGGCAGTGTTGACGATGAAGCCGTAGAAATCTTCAAGGTCTTCGATCTTGTGTGGCATGCTATTCGTTGCACCGCTGGGCTCTTGTGCTTCGTGGGCGATGGAGCGTATGCCAAACGCCCTCATGCTGGAGTACCAGAAATCGGTCGTTCGGCATACGCTCCATCGCCTGCACACATGGTCGTCCGCTAACAGTAGTCGCCGAGTAGTCTGACCGGAAACTACGCGTAGCGCACTACCTTGGTTGCTGCACGGTGAGGTGTTTATCAGCCGACCGATTTCTGGTACTCCAGCATGTGGGCGGATGACAAACACCTCACCGTGCGTACCGTGACCGCGTCAAACCGTTCACAGTACGCCACACTCAAACCCGGCGCAGTTCCCGCATCCGCTCTTCAAAATAACTGCCCACGGTGTAGCGCTCTGAGAGCTTGACCTCACGGTTGGGATGCAGAAACAAAGGCAGTGACACGCGGCTTTTGGTGGCTGCTGCGCCTGTGGGGTTGAGCACCCGGTGGGTGGTGCTGGGGTAGTAGTGGCCGCTGGCTTCTTCCAGCATATCGCCGATGTTGACGATGAGCAGGCCGAAATCGCAGGGCACGTCGTGCCACTGCTTATCTTGGCCCAGCACTTGCAGGCCGGGCTCGGTGGCGGCGGGCAGGAGGGTGAGCAGGTTGATGTCGCCATGCGCTGCGGCGCGCTCGCTGCCCGGGGGCTCGTTGCCCGACAGGGGCGGGTAGTGCAGCACCCGCAGCAGGGTCTCTTCACAACCGGCAATCATCTGCGGCAGAGGCATGCTGTAGCGCGCCTTGACTTCGGGGGGCGAGCCGTCTTCTACCCATTGCAGCAAAGTGGCTGCGAGCTGGCTGCCTTCGGCGTAGTAGCGGCGCGCGGCATCGCTTACCTCGGCGGGGTAGCGGCCCCAAGGGTAGATGTGGAAGAATTCTTTGAAGTCTTTCACGCTGTTGCCTTTGGCGGTCTCGCTGACAAAGGTGGAGAAGTAGCCGTCGAGTTTGCCCTTTTGATCGAAGGGGTACTGGTGCTTGGCATCGGTGGCAAAAAAGGCCAGCCATTCGTCGTAAATGCCGCTGACCAAGGCTTGGCTTAAGGGGTGGTTTTTCAGCACGCCAAAGCCGGTGCGGTGCAGGCTGTCGCAAAACGCGGTGGGAGCGTCTGGGCTGGTGTAGTCAACGATCGGGAACTGCATGGGGCATCTCCAGCGGGGTCTGGGGTGGCTTGCCAGTTTACAACCAAGCGCTGAGCAAGGTTGTCTCAAACAGTGAAGTCACTGCGGGTACATCGACTGTCATGCAGGCGGTGATGGCGGGTACGTTGGCCTCCCAGCCGGTTTGGGGATACAGCATAAAGGCTTGGCGCTTCATGATGGTGTGGCCTTGGGCTATCCCCTCGGCTACCACCCGGGTGGGCCCGCTTTCGTAGCCAAACAGCTCGGGGTTGGTCAGGCAGACAAAGGCCAGCACGTCGTGGCCGTAGCAGCCGTTGAAGTCTTTCATATGCGCAAAACGGCTTTGGTAAAAGGCGCTGTAGAACTTGACGGCGTGCAGCAAAGTATCTGTGGCCACATGGCGATGGTGGGCGGCTATTTTTTCAAACATGCTCGCTGGCAGCAGCACTTGGTAAGTCACGTCCAGGCCCACCAGGGTGAGCTTGAAGCCGGCGGTGAGCACCGCGTCTGCGGCATGCGGGTCGTTCCATATATTGGCCTCGGCTACGGGGGATACATTGCCGTGCTCGGCGATGCTGCCACCCATGATGACAACTTGCTTGATGAGCTGGGGCAGCTTGGGCTCTAGCTGCAAGGCCAAGGCCATATTGGTGAGCGGGCCTACGGGCACCAAGGTAATTTGGCCGGGGTGCTGGCGTGCCATGTCTACGATGAATTGCGCCGCGCTGCGTGGGTCGGCCTGGCCGGTAGCGGCTGCGCGCGAGGGCAGGTTGCCCAGGCCGTCGGCGCCGTGGATAAAGTCGGGCGGGGCTTCGGCGTGTTTGACCAAGGGCTGCTTCGCCCCTTGCGCCACAGGAAGTTTGCGGCCTGCTAGCTGGCAAAGGTACAGCGCATTGGCTGTGGCCTGGGGTGCGGTGACATTGCCAAAGGTAGTGGTGATACCCAGCAACTCGATGGCGGGGTGGGCCAGCGCGTAGTACAGCGCCATGGCATCGTCTACGCCGGGGTCGGTGTCGTAGATGACGAGGTGTTTGGTATCTTGATGCTGGGAGAGGCCTGGCGTGGGGGAAGCCGGAAGGGTTGGAATGCTCGAAACAGTCATGCGTTATTGTGGCAGCAACTGCGCTACGGCATGGGCGCCAGGAATGCTGCTTTGCGCACCCAGTTGTGTGCAGGCCAGCGCACCCGCAGCGCTGGCGCGTTGCAGGGCTTGCGCCAGTGTCGCGTGCTGGCTGAGGGCAGCGACCAGTGCACCGCAGAAGGTGTCGCCTGCACCCGTGGTGTCTACTACATCGACTTTGAAAACGCTTTGCTCTGTGAAGGTGCTGTGCCCCTGCGCATCGCGCACCCGCGCTAGGCAGCCCTCGCCAGCCAGTGTGACGACCACGCAGGGCACTGGCAGCTGCGCCAGTTTGTCTTGCAGGCTGCGTAGTGCACCGCTTAGGCCATTGCTTTGGCCTACTGTGAGCGCCGTGAGCTCGCCTTCGTTGACGATCAGCACATCCACCAGCGCCAACAACGCAGCAGGCAGCGCGCGCGCGGGCGCGGCGTTGAGCACCACCTGCACGCCTTGCGCTTTAGCCGCTTGTGCATAGGCCTGCACGGTGGCCAGCGGCGTTTCCAGTTGCATCAGCAGGTGCGTGATGCCTTGCAGGCTGGGCAGGTGCTGCGCCAAGTGCTCGGGCAGCAGGGCGCTGTTCGCGCCCGGTGCCACGGTGATGGCGTTTTCACCATCGTCCGACACGCAAATAAACGCCGTGCCGGTAGGCTCACTGGCAGCGCGCACCGTATGCAATTGCACACCAGCCTGCATGAGTGAGTCGATCAAAGGTGTAGCAAATGCATCGTTGCCCAGCGCCAGTAACATGGCGGTGGGCACGCCGCCCGCGCGGGCGCAGGCCACTGCTTGGTTGGCCCCTTTGCCACCTGGAAAGGTTTTGAACTCCCGCCCGAGCACCGTCTCGCCCGGCGCGGGGATGTGGCCTGCGCGCACCACAAAATCAAGATTGGCTGAGCCTGCAACAAGGATCATGGTAATTTTTTGGATACGCAATGCTGGAAGGTGCCATCTGGCAGCGGTGGATCTCAATTAATGGGAGAGTTGCAAAACTGTCTGTGCCCATTGTGGCAGAGGTTGGTGCAGGATGCGCGTGGTGTGGCCTTGGCAACTAGCCACTACTTTGTGGGTGCCGGGCCGGGCATCAAAGGTGTCGTGCAAGAGCGCCGCGTCGGCTAAGCGCACGGCTTGCGATAGCAGTGAGATGGTGCGCGGATAGCGCGCCAAAATACGCTCTGCCGACACATTGTGGCCGCCTTCCAGCACACGCTGGCTCACGCGCGCGAGCAAGCGTTCGGGCTGGTCTAGCGCTACGATCAGCAGCAGCACGAAAAATCCCTTCGCTTGCGCTTGCTGGATCAAGGCCAGCTTGGATTCGTGGGAGAACACGGTTTCGCTCACAAAACTCTGGCCTTGCGTGAGCAGTTGCGCGCGCCGTGCGTCGGCCCAGTCGCGCGCGGCCTCTGAGCGGAGCAAAGAGTCTGGGATATGCTGCAGGTGCGCGGCCTCGTACAGATCGGCGTTGACAAACTCGACATCTACGGGCACCTTGCCGGCGGCCTTCAAGGCTTTGTACAGCGTGGACTTGCCTGCGCCGTTGGGGCCCGCCAGCAAATAAAAAACGGGGCGGGGTAAGTTGGCTGTAGCCAAGCGGGTGCCTCAGGCGGTCAAGCCGTCATGCGCTGCGCTTGTGCGGAGTTGCTGGCAATCACTTTGCGCACATGCTGGGCCAATTGCCCGCTGGCATCGAGCTCTGTAAAATCGGCTATCAAAGCATCGGCTTGCGACAACTCATTTTTCTTCGACAGCGCCCGCGCTGCCTCACGCGCAGTCAGTCCGCCCTCTTCTACCGCCCGGCCCAGCATGGCCCAATATTCGATTTGGCCGGCAGTAGAGCGGCGCATGGCAATAGCAGTTTGGCGTGCCTCCATCACCAAGGTGCTGGGCAGTTTGACGGAGTTAAAGGCGGTAGTTGCGGCGGGCATGGTGGATTCCTGAGCCATGGAATGCATAGTTTATCCGAAAGTGGCAATTTGCGCCAATCCGTCTTGAAAATGCAAAAAATAGAGATATAGGCTATTTTGGCTTCGTAAATTAGACGCAATTTACCTAGGTACATAAATTCACATAATTTATTGTACTTTCAACGTTCGCTAACCGCATCTGCGCCAAGAAAAAGTGCTGAAAAACATGGTTGGGAGGTTGTTTTAATATGGTAATAGGGCTGCAGCCCAATAAAATTATGCGGGAGCAGCTCCTGTATCTGTAGCGCTCCGAAATGGGAATGCAGGCGCGTTTGGGGGTATCTGGGCGCAGCAACACCCCGCGCCCACGCCTGGCTTTCCAAATCATGACCCAAAGCACTGATTTGGCGCAAATATTGCTTTATATCCGTGCATTAAAATTTCTCACAGTGTAAATGCACCATAAAGCAGCATTTCAATAAGATTTACTTCAACTTACATCCAAAGAGACTCCATGGAAGCACTAAAACAAGGCACAGACGCGCTATTTATCCTGCTGGGGGCCATCATGGTGCTCGCCATGCATGCAGGATTTGCATTTTTAGAACTCGGCACCGTCCGCAAAAAGAACCAGGTCAACGCGCTGGTCAAAATTCTGGTCGACTTCTCGGTCTCCACCGTGATCTACTTTGCGGTGGGCTACAGCGTGGCCTACGGCACCAGCTTTTTTGTAGGGGCTGAGCAGTTGGCAGCTAAAAACGGCTACGAGCTGGTGAAGTTTTTCTTCCTACTCACCTTTGCCGCCGCCATCCCCGCCATCATTTCGGGCGGCATTGCCGAGCGGGCCAAGTTTTGGCCGCAGCTCATCGCCACCGCCATCATCGTGGGTTTCATCTACCCGTTCTTTGAGGGTATTGCCTGGAACCAAGCCTACGGCATTCAGGCTTGGATCAAGGCCACGACAGGTGAAGAGTTCCATGATTTTGCAGGTTCCGTAGTGGTGCACGCCGTGGGTGGCTGGATCGCTTTGCCCGCCGTCATGCTGCTGGGCGCGCGCTACAACCGCTATAAGAAAGACGGCGGCATCTCGGCGCACCCTCCTTCGTCCATTCCGTTCTTGGCGTTGGGTGCTTGGATACTGTGCGTGGGCTGGTTCGGCTTTAACGTGATGAGCGCGCAAACCATCGACAAAATCTCTGGCCTGGTAGCAGTCAACTCCCTGATGGCAATGGTGGGCGGCACATTGGTGGCTTTGCTGCTGGGCAAAAACGACCCCGGCTTTGTCTACAACGGCCCCCTGGCGGGCTTGGTAGCCGTGTGCGCGGGCAGCGACCTGATGCACCCGCTGGGAGCGCTGGTGGTAGGCGGTATCGCCGGTGCCATCTTCGTCGTCATGTTCACCCTGACTCAAAACAAATGGAAGATCGACGACGTGCTGGGCGTCTGGCCATTGCACGGCCTGTGCGGCACGTGGGGCGGTATTGCAGCGGGCATCTTCGGCAGCAAGGCACTGGGCGGCTTGGGCGGCGTGTCGCTGTCTGCGCAGCTGATCGGTACCGCGATGGGCGTAGCCTGGGCCGTAGTGGGCGGCATCGTGGTGTACTACGCACTCAAAGTCACCATGGGCCTGCGGATGAGCCAGGAAGAAGAGTTTGAAGGCGCAGACCTGAGCATCCATAAGATCAGCTCGTCCCCTGACCGTGAGGCGAATTGGTAAGTTAGTTGGGTCTTTGCGAGGCGTGGCGGACGATCGGCTCTTCGCCTTGTAAGGAAGCAGGTCGGTGGTGTACTGATAGGGATTCAGCAAGTCTTGTACGGGAGCAGGCCGACGGTGTACTCAGCTCCGCGGCTGTCCCCCGTTGCGGCCTAGGGCCGCTGCCTCCTCCTTGATGCCGCTGCACTGAGTACACCGCCGACCAGCTCTCGCCAGCGTTGCGAATGCTCATGCTGCCACTTAACACAGCCACCCCGCTCCCGCGAAGTAGTGGGTGATCCACAGTTGTGCCCCGACCATCCCAGTACGCAGCTCTGGCGCTTGGTGTGCACAGCGCAGCGGCATAAAGGAGGAGGCCGCAGGCCGGGGGACAGCCGCGGAGCTGTGCACACCAAGTGCCAGAGCGAGCACAGCCGTTAGCCGTCAGACCATGACCAGTTCACCATCAAGCCAGGATGCTTAAACCGCCTGCGCCTCAAACCCCTGCGCACGCAGCGCCTCCAGCACCTGGGCCACATGCTCGTGCCCACGGGCTTGGATCACCAACTCAATGTCTACATTTTGCGCCGCCAGCAAAGTAAAGGCGCGCTGGTGCTGTACCTCGTTGATGTTGGCGCCCATCTCCGACACCACCGCCGTAATGCGCGCCAGCGAGCCCGGCACATCCCGCGCACCGACGCGAATACGCGCCAAGCGCCCGGCGCGCACCATGCCGCGCTCGATGATGGAAGACAGCAGCAATGGATCGATATTGCCACCACACAATACCAGGCCAACCTTTTGGCCTTTGAACATCTCCGGATGCTTGAGCACTGCGGCCAACCCAGCCGCACCTGCACCCTCTACGAGTGTCTTCTCAATCTCCAGCAGCATCACGAAGGCCTGCTCAATATCGCCTTCATCCACCAACAGCATGTCGTCCACCAGACTGCGAATGATCTCTTGCGGCAGCGTGCCCGGCGTACCCACCGCAATGCCCTCGGCAATGGTGCTGGCACCTTGCTTGTGCGAGGTGCCCTTGATGGCGTTGAACATCGCAGGAAAACGCTGGGCCTGCAC
>JANMTF010000131.1:0-18618 GCA_031390175.1 Polaromonas sp. | reverse complement strand
GTTCACGGTAAAGCTGTCGGGCGAGACAAAAGCCACCGCAATCGCGCCCAGCGCCCCGGCCACCCCGGTAAACGCTGCCGACACGCCAAAAGTCAGCGACTTGAACATGGGCAGGTTGATGCCCATGGCGGTCGCTGCAATGGGATGGTCGCGAATGGCCACCAGCGCCCGGCCCACACGCCCGCGCAGCAGGTTGTAGGCCAACACAAACATCAGGATGGTGACAGCCAGGGTAAAGAAGTACAGCCAACGGTCGGGGCTGAGAGGCTGGCCTAAAAAGCTGAACTCGAAGGGCGCATCGGGTTTGTTCAGCACCAGGCCTTGCACACCGCCAGTGTAGGCTTCAATTTTTTTGTATTTTAAAAGTTGCGGCACTGCCAACGCCAAGGCAAACGTGGCCAGCGCCAGATAATGCCCGGCCAGCCGCAGCGCCGGAAAGCCCACCAAAAACCCGAAGGCAAAACACAGCGCGCCCGCGATGGGCAAGGTGAGCCAGTAGGGCATGCCCAGCTTGTCCATCAGCACCGCAGCCGTGTAGGCACCCAAGGCGTAGAAAGCCCCATGCCCTAATGATATTTGCCCGTTAAAGCCCGTCAAAATATTCAAACCCAAAATCGCTATGGCGTAGACCAATACCAGGTTGAATTGGAAGACGCGGTAATTTTTGACCAAAAACGGCAGCACCAACAGCACCGCCAGCAGCACGGCGGCTCCCAGCCATTTCCAGTGATTCGCAAGTGGCTTCATACGCGGGTCACCACTGATTTGCCAAACAGGCCATTGGGTTTGAGCGTGAGGGTCAGCACGATCAGCACCAGCGCGACGGTGAGTTTGAGCTCGGTGCCAATCACATAGGCCCCGAGCAAGTTCTCCAGCACACCCACCACCAGGCCGCCAATCACCGCGCCCAGAGGGTTGTCGATGCCGCCCAGCAAGGCGGCGGCAAAGCCATAGATCAAGATGCCCGACATCATGTTGGGGTCCAAAAAGACGATGGGCGCTACCATCATGCCCGCCACCGCGCCAATCGCCGCTGCCAAGCCCCAGCCCAGGGCCAGCATCCACGACACGCGAATGCCCACCAGGCGGGCAGAGTCCGGGTTTTGCGCGGCGGCGCGCATGGCCAGGCCCAAGGGCGTGAATTTGAAAAA
The DNA here is from genome assembly GCA_031390175.1 of Polaromonas sp. Classification (GTDB taxonomy): domain Bacteria; phylum Pseudomonadota; class Gammaproteobacteria; order Burkholderiales; family Burkholderiaceae_C; genus JAAFIP01. Next base: position 17,467 of record JANMTF010000131.1, on the reverse strand, counting down.
CGCAAACAGCGTGAGCAGCACCGCCACCATCACCGCCGCCGAGCCCAGCTCATGCGCCGAGAAGTATTGGCTGGCCAAGGCAGAGTCTTTGGGGAAGGGGCTGGGAAAGGACTTGAGCGTGTGGTCAAAAATCCAGCCCGCTAGTGCATTGACGATGAGCAGCAGGCCGATGAAGACAATCACATTGGTCAGCACCGGGGCTTTCTCTACTGGGCGCAAGATCAGGCGCTGGATCACCAAGCCCGCAACGAACGAGATCACCACGGTGAACAAGAACGCGCTCCAATAACCCCAGCCGCTTTGGATCAAAGCCCAGGCCACAAAGGTGCTGAAGGTGGCCATCTCGCCCTGCGCAAAATTGATGTGGTGGGTGGCCTGGTAGATCATCACCAAGGCCAGCGCGACAGAGCCGTAAATGCAGCCATTGGCCAGGCCCGATGCAATTTGGTGAACGAAAGCTTCCATGGTTTTTATGCGTTGGGTTAGGTTTAATACCCCAGATAGGCGCGGCGCACCGATTCGTCGTTTTTAATCGTGGCGCTGGGGCCTGAGAGCGCCACGCGCCCGGTCTCCAGCAGGTAGGCGTGGTCGGCCAAGTCCAGCGCCAGGCTGGCGTTTTGCTCTACCAAGAGCATGCTGACTTTGTCCTCTTGGTTGATGGTGCGCATGATGCGGAAAATCTCGGCCACGATCAACGGAGCCAGACCAAACGAAGGCTCGTCCAGCAGCAATAATTTAGGCCGCAGCATCAGTGCGCGGCTGATGGCCAGCATTTGCTGCTCGCCGCCCGACAAGGTGCCCGCCTGCTGGTGGCGGCGCTGCTTGAGGATGGGAAAGCGGGTAAAAGCCTTCTCCATGTCCAGCGCCAACTCGGCCTTGTCGGCGCGCACATAGGCACCCAGGCGCAGGTTTTCTTCTACCGACAGCGCGGTGAATGTGCCGCGCCCGTCGGGCACATGGGCCACGCCCATACGCACCACATTCTCGGTGGCTTTGCCCACCAGTTGCTGACCATCAAACACAATGCTGCCGGTGGTGCGCACGGTTTGGCACAGGGCACGCAAGGTGGTGGTTTTGCCTGCGCCGTTAGCACCGAGGATGGCCGTGATATGCCCGGCCTCCAGCGAAAACGCCACGTCGTGCAGCACCCGCGTGGCACCGTAGGCGGCGTGCAGGCCGGTGACTTCAAGCAGCTTGGGCATCGGCGGGTTTTCCTAAATAGGCTTCAATCACATCGGGGTGGTTTTGGATCACGGCGGGCGTGCCCTCGGCAATCTTGCGGCCAAAGTTCAGCGCCACGATGTGGTCTGACAGGCCCATCACCAAGCTCATGTGGTGCTCCACCAGTAGCACGGTGATCTTCAGGCGATCCCGGATGTCGCGGATCAAGCGGCTCAGCTCGTCCAGCTCTTCATGGTTCAAGCCCGCAGCAGGCTCGTCCAGCATCAGCAGCTTGGGTTCGGCGGCGAGGGCCCGCGCTAACTCCACGCGCTTTTGGGTGGCAAAGGGCAGGTCGCCCACCGCACGCTGGTGCAAGGCTGAGAGGCCCAGATAGTCCATGATCTCCAGCGCCCGCGCTTGCAAGCGCTGCTCCTCGGCGCGCACCTTGGGCAGCCACAATGCGCTGGAGAAAAACCCCGCGCTGGAGCGCGCATGTGCGCCTACCATCACGTTCTCACGCACCGGCATGCTGCGAAACATGGCCAAGTTTTGAAAGGTGCGGCCCATGCCCAAACCTGCTACCTGGTGGGTGGGCGTGGCGGTGATGGACTGCCCCTCAAAAACGATGTCGCCGCTTTGGTAGTTGTACAGGCGGCTCATGCAGTTAAACAGGGTGGTTTTGCCTGCGCCATTGGGGCCGATCAAGCCGCAGATGCTGCCCTGCGTTACGTCAAACCCGACTGCGTCCAGCGCCACAATGCCGCCAAATTTGACGGTGACATCGCGCACGCTGAGCAGGGCTTGCGGGGTGCTGCTCATGAGTGCAGGCACCGCAGTTTGAGATGTATTTGACTTTTAACAAATAGAGTGGGCATGCCGCATCGTAGAGAGTCATTCGCGAAATTCGTACCCGGGGATACCCTTGATCTAAATTTTGGCCAAGCGTCTGTTGGCGCCAGATCTGGTTCTTAGCGCCCCGACAAACGCTCTACCTGCCCTCTGGCAGTCTCCGCGTCTTTGGCGTATTCAGCCAAGTAGCGCTCACGCTCTTCACTGCTCCATTCGCTAGCGCTAAAGCTGCCTACGCTGTAGCGCTCGCTGGTGTGCACCACGCCAGGTTGGCGAGCCATCATGGCGCGGTCGGGGAATTTGTCGGGGATGAGCAAAAAGCCGTCGACATCGCGCAGGCGCAGGGGGAAGGCGGGTTTTTTATCATGGACCAGCGCGCCAAAGACATGCATTTTGAACTCGCGCGGGCCTGCGGCCAGCTCGTCGTTAAATTGCAGCAGGGCAAAGGGCTGGCCGTTGGCACCGTCTACCCGCGCGCTGGCTACATAGCGCCCCGGCTTGTTCACCTGCACCTTCAGGTAGAAGTTGAGCGAGCCTGCCTCTACAGCCTCGCGCACTCCTACCCAGGTGGCCGGTACCTCGGGGTTGTACACCACGTCAAAATGCGCCACGCCCTGCTGGCCTTTGGCGCTGAACTGCACCTGCACGCGGATGGTGCCTGCGTAGCTCTCAAAACCCTGCTGGTTGGGTGCCAAGCGGGTGCTGTAGGTTCCATCTGCGGCCACGCTGTCGGCGCCTTGGCCTTGGTCGTCAAAGCTGATATTGGTTTCGATGGCTCTGGCCAGCACTGTACTTTCAGCGACTGACTGCGCACTGGCACGGCTGATGCTGACGGGCTGCACTTGGCCCGTCTCATCCACCACCTCCAGCGTGAGTTTGATGGTGTCTGCACCGCTGGCAAACACGCGCTCTTGCGTAGTGCGCAGTTTGATGCCTTTGACGGGCTCGCCTTTGGCGTTGCGCACGACAGTTTCCTCACTCACTGCCGCAAAGGGGCGCAATTGGTCGGGGTGTTCGGCCACGGGGCGAGAGTCGTGTGGGTAGCGCGTGATGTCGCGGTAGTTTGCATAGATTTGCTCGGCGCGCTCGTAGCGGGCTTGCCAGAGCACCAACTGGGCTTGGCGAGCGCGCTGGCCTTCGGGGCTTAAGGGGCCGCCCGTATTGCCGCTCACACCGGCATGGGCCGATGCCAGCCCAGCCCCATCGGCGTTGCTGAGCGCAGACTTGGCAGGCGCTGGCTGGGCAGCGTTGGCTGCTTCGGCGCTTGATGGATCCGCAGATGACGCATACCACCCTGTAGCCAATAGAACCGCTGCGGCGCAAGCCAAGCCGATGATGTGAGAGCGCTGCATAAACTAGGTGGGGCGGCTTAAACAACAAAAGCGCACCATGGCGCGCTCTTGTTGTTGTGTGTTTGCCCTAAGTCTTAGTTTGCGTAGGTCACCATGTCGGCGCGCACTTTGGACACGACACCACCCCAGTTGCCATTGGTGTAATGGTTAAGCGACTGCGCATCGTCACGGAAGGCAACCGTGTGGTTAGCCCACTTGGCTACGCCGCCTTCGTTGACAGCGGTGCCCAAAGTCAGGTCGTTACAAAACCAGTCGGCTGGGTTGCAGTAGCCCGCACCTCCACTGCCCGACACGCCGCCCGCTGAGTGGTAGGCCACGGCTTGGTCGTCTTGCCCCGGCAAGATGGAGGACTGCACAGCACCCTGCGAACCCGTGAACATATAAAAGGTTTTGCTGCGGGTTTGGTTATGGTCGTACATGGCGCGGGCAGTGGTGGTTTTCAGATCGCTTACCAGCGGCTCGGACACCGCCCAGCTGCCCGCGTTGGACAGCTCACTGCCGCCCGCAGCACCTGCAGCTACGTCTACCCATTTGATGTTCCAGCCGGTTTGCGTGCCACCCGTGCTGGCTGCACCGCATTGTCCCGCAGCATTCGGTGTGGCATTTTGCTTGGGCCGTGTGCTGCCACCAAACAGCGACAGGGCATAGCCGATTTGCAGGTTGCCAGCGCTGTGCGCCGCGACATAGCACCAGTTGGTGCCCGTGCAGTAGCAGTCCAGTGCGTCGCGCACACGGTAGTTTTGGTCAGAGATGCGGTTGTAGCCATCCCAGTTGACGGATTTTTTGTTCACACCCGCGGCGGTACCTGCCGGGCCCCAGTAGGTAAAGTCAGCATGGTTGCCCGACACGGCACTACTATTGCTGCGGCCGTTGATCCACAGCGAGTAGTTGGTGGCATACACCACCCCTGCGGCGCAGGCCAATACTGCCACCAAAGCGGCCGCTACTGTGCGCGCGCCACCCAGCTTAGCCACCAGTCCAGATACCTTTTGCATGCTTGTCTCCAATGAAGTTAACTGAAAATAGAACGATCGTGCTTTTTAAAAATTGTAATAAAACGCTGGTTACGCCCTATTGGTAGTAACCCTTGTTTTTGCTAGGCTTTGGGGTCTAGGATGGTGTGCACAAATCGACGCTCTGGTGCTTGGTTTTTGCACGGGACCAGCCCGGCGGTGTACTCAGAGATACTCGGCAAGTCTTGTACAGGAGCAGGCGGTTGGCGATCAACCGGTGTCACCCCAACCATCCCACTACGCAGCTGCGGCGCTTGGTGTGGACGGCGCAGCGGCATAAAGGAGGAGCCCGAAGGGCGGGGGACAGCCGCGGAGCCGTCCACACCAAGTGCCGCAGCGAGCACAGAACTGATCGCAGAAACACTCTGCCCCAAACGCCAAATTCTCAAGGTACGAATCCAGCGGTAGCCCAATAGAATATAGCGGTAGCAGCTACGTAAACCATAGCTAATACATTCACATCGAGAGCCTACCATCGTGGTTCTCGCGGCTCAAGCAGCGGCGCAGATCAATCTTGCAAGGCGCATTGCACTGGCTGCGCCGCCAACAGCGTGACGCAGACTTGCGGTTGAATTTGCACCAAATACCCCCTGCGACCCCCGTTGATCAAGATCTGGGGAAGGTCAAGAATGCTCTGCTCGATGTAAACGGGCATAGCCTTGCGGGTAGCGAACGGCGAGGTGCCGCCCACTAGATAGCCACTGTGCTTGTTGGCCACCTCAGGCTTGCACGGCTCCACCGATTTCGCGCCAATTTGCCGCGCCAAATTCTTGGTACTCACCTTGCGGTTGCCATGCATCAGCACCACCAGCGGCTTGGCATCCTGGTCTTGCATGATCAAGGTTTTAACCACCATAAACGGGTCAAACCCCAACACCGCGGCGCTGTGCTGCGCCCCGCCGTGCTCCAGGTATTCGTAGGGGTGCTCGGTGAAGGCGATCTTGTGGGCTTTGAGAAACGCGTTAGCGGGCGTTTCGCTGATGTGTTCGGATTTTTTCATATGTAAAGACCTTCACCCCAGCCCTCTCCCGCCGTGCAGGAGAGGGGGCAAGATGGGTCTATTCAGGCTTGCGAAAAATACCCCATGTTTTACAGCGCCGGATCACGAATCTCCCAGCGAATTTTGTCGATCTCAGCCAGCACTTCGGGCGACAGCGTGGTGCCCCACGCATCCAGGCATTCATCGAGCTGCGCCACCGAGGTGACACCGATGATGGTGCTGGCTACCTTCCAGTGGTTGTAGCACCAGGCGAGGGACATCTGCGTGGGGCTCATGCCGTTGGCGATGGCCAGGGCGTTGTATTTGCGGGCGGCGGCCAGGGCATCCTCTCGGCCCCAGCGCTGCTTTTTCATGCTGTCGTACTGGCTCATGCGGCCTTTTGGCGCGTCTGCACTGTGGATGCCGGTGGCATCGTATTTGCCGGTGAGCAAGCCAAAGCCCAGGGGTGAGTAGGCCAGCAGGCCGACGTTTTGGCGGTGCATCACTTCGTCCAGGCCGTTGTCAACAATGCGGTTAATCAGGCAGTAGGGGTTTTGCACGCTGACGATGCGCTCCAGGCCGTGCTGCTCGGCCAGGCGGGTGAATTCCATCACGCCGTAGGGTGTCTCGTTACTCAGGCCGATGTGGCGCACCTTGCCTGCTTTGACCAGCTTGTCCAGCGCGATGAGCTGCTCGTGGATCGTCGTATTCGTGCTCAGTGCTTTATCGGTTTTTAGGTCAAAATACTGGGTGCCAAAGGCGGGAACATGGCGCAGGGGCCAGTGGATCTGGTACAGGTCGATCACGTCGGTTTGCAGGCGTTTGAGGCTGTCGTCGCAGGCCTGGGCCATCTGCGCGGGGGTGACGTTGAGGCTACCGCCGCGCACCCAGTCCATACCACGCGCCGGGCCCGCTACTTTGGTGGCCAGTGTCCATTGATTGCGCACGCCGGGGTTGGCAGCAAAGTAGTTGCCGATGATTTTTTCGGTGGTGTTGAAGGTCTCGGCCTTGGTGGGCACCGAGTACATCTCTGCCGTGTCCATAAAATCCACGCCGCGCTCCAGGCTGCGCGCCATGATGGCATGGGCATCACGCTCATTGACTTGCTCGCCAAAGGTCATGGTGCCCAGGCAGATGGGGTGGACGAGCAGGCTGGATTGGCCTAGCGGTTTTTTGGGAACGTTGAGTGTTTTCATACCCAACAGTTTAGCGCTTATCGCTGGCTGATTTTCTCTTCAAAGCGACGAACGATGCCTTTGACTGAGCTCTGGCTGGTGTACACGCCAATGGTGGTCACCAATTGCTCCAAAGCATAGTACAGGTCGGCCTCGGTTCTCGCGCTGGAGATCTTGCGCACCAACCATCCACCGTCTGTAGCCAGCATGGTCTCAGTGGTCTCTATCAAGTACGCTTTGCCGGCAATAAGCCCCAAAGAGCTAGCTGCACGGTGGGTTAACAGGCCGGGCTGGGTATCGCCGTCGTCTGAATCTTGGGGGGGTTGATGCTCTCGCCTGTCCAGCCAATCGCTGCCCAGCTCTTCGGCAAAGTCACTTGCTAAATCCTCGGCCAATGCAGCGTCCAAGTCCACATCTACGCCAATATCCTGTTCACCGTGGTCAATGGGGTCTGTCAATATTTGTATTGGGAAAGCTACAGGAAGGGCGGGAAGGACTGGAGCGACAAGAAAGGCCGGGGGGGAGGGGGGAACAGAAGGAGCAGGAGCTATAACGGGTGCGACAGAGACCTTCGCGGGCGCGACTTTCGGTAGCTCGGAGACTACCATATCGACCAAACCCAAAGCCTGCAACTTATTCGCCAGTTCCATGACGGGTATGTTGAACATGCCCTGCAGCTGCACCAAGCTGCGTGTGCCATCAACCAAGATAAGCAACCTGCGCTCCATGACAGGCAAGCCAAGGGCTCTGCTGCCCATTTCGGCGCGCCCCAGGGGTGTCTTCATTAAGATGGTGGTCATCGCATTCATGGCGTGGCTTTTGATTATGCCCACATTGTAATTGGCTGAAATTGCCTGAAATTGCCAATACCCTTGCAGATGCCACCGTACTTTAAACCAGAGCACGCTCCTGCTCTTGCAAGCGCAGCACCCTGCGCTGTACTTTTCCGGAGGTTGTCATGGGCAAGGCCTCGATAAACTCAATTTCCTTGGGGTATTCGTAGGGCGCGAGCTGGCCCTTGACGTAGGCCTGTATGCTGCTGGTCAACTTTTTATCATAATTTTTCAAACCATTTTGGTCATTTACCTCTTGAAAATCAGCACGGGCAGCTATTAAATCAGGAGTAAGAACCACATACGCTTTGACCACCGCACCGCGCTCCCTGTCGGGTTTGGGCACCACAGCCGCATTAGCCACCGCTGGGTGCTTGACCAAGCAGTTCTCTACCTCGCTGGGGCCTATGCGGTAGCCTGCGGCTTTGAACACGTCGTCGCTGCGGCCTTGGTACCACAGGTAGCCATCGGCATCTTGTTTGGCCAAGTCACCAGTGCGGCACCAATCGCCGGTGTACTTTTTCTTCGTTGCAGCCGCGTTCTTCCAGTAGCCCAAGAAGAACACAGGGTCTAAATCACCGTGGATGTCAAAACGGTTCACAGCCACGTCACCGGCAACCCCTGTGGGGCATACCTTGCCAGCATCATCAATCACGGCTACTTGGTGGCCAGGATAGGCGCGGCCCATGCTGTTCGGGCGGGCAGGCCATCCTACCCCCACGCTTGCCACTGCGTGTGCTGCGCTGCCCCCCGTGGGGGCCCTGCCTTGCTTGGGGCGGCCCAGCGCGGCGGGTATTGCCCCCACGCTTGCCACTGCGTGTGCTGCGCTGCCCCCCGTGGGGGCCCTGCCTTGCTTGGGGCGGCCCAGCGCGGCGGCGTTCATGCTGCAGTTGCCCACCACATAGTTAATCTCGGTCTGGCCGAACATTTCGTTCACCGTGACGCCCAGCTCATCCTGGCAATAGGCAAACACTGCGTCGCCCACCGCTTCGCCCGCGCTCATGCAAGCCTGCAGGTTGAACTTGAATGTGCTGCGGGGCTGGGGGTAGGCCTTCATCATGGCTTTAAGGGCCGTGGGGAACAAAAAGGTATGGGTAACCTTGTGTTTTTGCAAAATAGTGAATGCCAGCTCAGGCGTGAAGCGGCCGTTGAAGGCGATGATTTCCTTGCCAAAATACAACGTGGGCAGCAGCGCGTCCATCAGCCCGCCGGTCCAGGCCCAGTCTGCGGGGCTCCAAAAAACGGCATTCGATGCTGCATTATATGCAGCATCAAAACCAAACCAGTTTTGGCTGGCCACAAAACCAGTGAGGTTGCCCAGTAACGCGCGGTGCGGAATGAGCGCGCCCTTGGGTGGCCCGGTGGTGCCACTGGTGTAGATCAGCACCGCGCCGTCATCGGCTTTGGTTTGCACTGCTGCGTAAGCACTGGGCATCAGCGCGCACTCAAAGGTGTAGTCAATCTCGGCCTGCTCAGACGCATCGCCCACGCCGATGAGGCTGCGCAGATGTCTGCATTTTTTGCGGATAGCGACAACGTTGTCGATGCTGCTTTCGTCGCAGATAGTCACTATGGCTTCGGAGTCTTGCAAGCGGTACTCTAAAGCCTCGGGGCCGAACAGCATGCTAAGCGGCATGGCCACTGCGCCCATTTGCAGCACAGCCATATAGGCCACGGCGGTTTCAAAGCGCTGCGGCATGACGATGGCCACTCTGTCCCCCCGCCCGACCCCTAGCCGTGCAAGCACATGGCTCAGCTGGTTAGCTTGTTCGGCCAAGGCCGCGTAGCTCAACGTAGGGTGGTCTTTTGAGCTTTTAGTCGAGCTGTGGTGAGCGCGAACAGCTATTTTTTGTGTAGCGTCTTTTTCTTGCGCCCAGCGATGGCAACACACCTGCGCCATATTGAAATACTCAGGTACTTGCCAGCGAAAGTTGCGGTAAATGCTGGTGTAGTGGTCTGCTTGCATAGTGTTTAGTTGCGGCGCTCTAGACAATGGTCTATTGCGTGACGGCGCAAAGCGCGCTGCCCTCGTATGATTATGGCCATGTACACCCTTCAAAAGCCTTCCCGCAGTGAATTTATCCCTATTCGCAAGCACCAATATCACGTTCATGTATGGGGCACACCACGCCCCGGTGTCGCCCCGTTGGTGATGGTGCACGGCTGGATGGACGTGGGCGCGTCCTTCCAGTTTGTGGTGGACGCGCTGGCCCACGACCGCTACGTGATAGCCCCTGACTGGCGCGGCTATGGCCAAACCACCGGGCCAGACACCGACAACTACTGGCTGGCCGACTATCTGGCTGACCTGGACTTTCTACTAGACCACTACAGCCCGGGTGCACAGGTAGACCTGCTGGGCCACAGCATGGGCGGCAATGTGGTGATGCTGTACGGCGGCGTACGCCCCGAGCGCATCCGCCGCCTGATCAACCTGGAAGGCTTTGGCATGCCCGCCACGGTGCCCACGCAAGCCCCCGCGCGCTATGCCAAGTGGATGGATGGCCTCAAGTCGCTGCAGCGCGGCGAGCTGGATTTGCGCGCCTACCCAGAAGTCAGTGGTGTGGCCCGCCGTTTGATGAAGACCAACCCGCGCCTGTCGCAGGGCAAAGCCGACTGGCTGGCCCAGCACTGGTCAGCGCCCAATGCACAGGGCCAATGGCAAATTTTGGGCGACCCGGCGCACAAGATTGTCAACGCCCATCTGTACCAAGTGGAAGAAGCCAAGGCCTGCTACAGCCGCATCAGCGCACCCTTGCTGGCGGTAGAGGCCAGCAGCAACGAAATGGGCAACTGGTACAAAGGCGGCTACACGCTGGAGCAATACCATGAGCGGCTCAAGGTAGTACCCAATGTGCAAGTCAAAGTGATCGAAGACGCTGGCCATATGCTGCACCATGACCAGCCCGAGCAGTTGGCGGCGATGGTGGAGGCGTTTTTAGCTTGAGCACGCTGAGATAATAGCAGCGCTGCCGCTCAACCGGCGCTGAACTGGCGCTGAACTGGCGTGCTATCTCAGCGTTCCCCTGCGATAGTATCCATCTCTCAAGCCGTTTAAGCCTCTAGCCCCATAGAATATTGCGGTAGCAGCTTCTACATTGATAGCAAAGTGGCAATAAAAAACGCAGCCGGGGCTGCGTTTTTTATGGTTGTTAGAAAGCGCTTAAGCCGCTGTAGGTGCCGGGTTAGTCACCACAGGTGCGCCACCAGAGCCGCCGTCGCCACCCGCGGCGGGGGGCACACGCGGTGTCCAGTCTTTCGGGGCGCTCGGGGGGCGGCCCGCCATGATGTCGTCTAGCTGGCTCATGTCGATGGTTTCCCACTCCAGCAGGGCTTTGGCCATGGCGTGCATTTTGTCGCTGTTGTCTTCAATCAGCTTGCGCGCCTCTGCATACTGGGTGTCGATGATCTTGCGCACTTCCACGTCCACCATCTGCATGGTGTGCTCGCTCATGCTGGTGGTCTTGGTCACGCTGCGGCCCAAGAACACTTCGCCTTCGTTCTCGGCGTAGACCATGGGGCCCAACGCGTCGGTCATGCCGTAGCGCATCACCATGTCGCGGGCCAGGCTGGTGGCGCGCTCAAAGTCGTTGCTTGCCCCGGTGGTCATTTGCTTCATGAACACCTCTTCGGCAATGCGGCCACCAAACAGCATGCTGATTTGGTTGAGCATGAACTCTTTGTCGTAGCTGTAGCGGTCTTGCGCGGGCAGGCTCATCGTCACGCCCAGAGCGCGGCCACGGGGGATGATGGTCACTTTATGCACGGGGTCGCACTTGGGCAGCAGGCGGCCGATCAGGGCGTGGCCGCTCTCATGGTAAGCCGTGTTGCGGCGCTCTTCCTCGGGCATGACCATGCTTTTACGCTCAGGGCCCATCAAGATTTTGTCTTTGGCTTTTTCAAAGTCCTGCATCTCCACCACACGGGCGTTGCGGCGCGCGGCCATCAAAGCCGCTTCGTTGCACAGGTTGGCCAGGTCAGCCCCGCTCATGCCGGGCGTGCCGCGTGCAATCACGTTGGCGCTCACGTCTTGGCCTAATGGCACTTTGCGCATGTGGACGCCCAGGATCTGCTCACGGCCGCGAATGTCGGGCAAGGTGACATAGACCTGACGGTCAAAACGGCCGGGGCGCAGCAGCGCTGCGTCCAAAATGTCAGGACGGTTGGTCGCAGCGACGACGATCACGCCGACATTGGTTTCAAAGCCGTCCATCTCCACCAGCATCTGGTTGAGGGTTTGCTCACGCTCGTCGTTACCACCGCCCAAGCCTGCGCCGCGCTGGCGGCCTACGGCGTCTATCTCGTCGATGAAGATGATGCAAGGGGCGTTCTTTTTGGCATTGTCAAACATGTCGCGCACGCGGGATGCACCCACGCCGACAAACATCTCCACGAAGTCGGAGCCGCTGATGCTGAAGAAAGGCACTTTGGCCTCGCCAGCGATAGATTTAGCCAGCAGGGTTTTACCTGTACCGGGAGGGCCGACCAGCAGCAGGCCGCGCGGAATGCGCCCGCCCAGCTTTTGGAACTTGGCCGGGTCTTTCAAAAAGTCTACGACTTCCTTGACTTCTTCTTTGGCTTCGTCGCAACCAGCCACGTCGGCAAAAGTCACGGTGTTGGTGTTCTCATCCAGCAAACGCGCTTTGCTCTTGCCGAAGCTGAAGGCCCCGCCCTTGCCCCCGCCCTGCATTTGGCGCATGAAGTACACCCACACGCCAATCAAGAGCAGCATCGGGCCCCAGCTGATGAGGATGGTGGTGAGCAAAGAGGCTTCTTCGCGCGCCTTCACGTCGAACTTCACGCCGTTGTTGATCAGGTCGCCCACCAAGCCGCGGTCTAAGTAAGTGGCATTGGTGCGTACCTTGCTGTCGTCGTTGCGGATAGCAGAAATCTCGGTGCCGCCCTGGCCTTCGGCAATGGTCACCTGCTTGATCTGCTTGGAGCGCACCTGGTCCAGAAACTCGGAGTAGCCGACATAGCCCGACGATGCCGCACCGCCCTTGGTCTCAAACTGTTTGAACACGGTGAAGAGCACCAGTGCGATAACTAGCCAGACTGCAACTTTAGAAAACCATTGGTTATTGTTCAAAACAAACGCTCCATGGGCAGATAGCCCTATGCTGATTCAGATGCGACCCATTTTAGGCTTTTCAAGGCGCTTTTTACGGTTTGTGGGGGTAACAGGATGGTTTAAAGGGCTATTGGCCGAGGATTTCGGGATTTTTGCACTGGGTTAGCGGTTCCATCAAACCACCGTCTTCAACCCCATCCCCACCAAAAACGTCTCTGAGGACTTGTCGCGGCTGGACTTGGGTTTGAGAGACTTGACGACTTTGAAGGTCTGCCTGAACAGCTTGACGATCGGCTCATACGCTCCGCCGTGGAACAGCTTGACCACCAGCGCGCCCTCGGGTTTGAGCTGGTTTTGGGCAAAATCTACTGCCAACTCGATCAACAGTTCAATGCGCGCCGCATCGGTGTCGGAGATACCTGAGAGATTGGGCGCTATATCGCTCACCACCACGTCTACTACACGGATTTTAGAAGATGAATCAGCCTCTAGCCCTCTAGAATATTGTGGAAGCAGCTGTATTTTTGATAGCAATGTATCGAGTGTGGATTGCTGGGTAAAGTCGCCCAAAATAAAATCTACGCCTTCAATTGGGTCCATCGGCAAGATGTCCAACGCGATGATGGTGCCGTTGAGCGCCCCCACCGCCGCGCCCGTGGGCGAGAGGCGGCGGCGCACATACTGGCTCCAGGCACCCGGGGTGCTGCCCAGGTCCACCACGATGTTGCCAGGCTTGATGAGCTTGAAGGTTTCGTCAATCTCCTTGAGCTTATAGGCCGCCCGCGCCCGGTAGCCGTCAATTTTGGCCTGCTTGACGTAGGGGTCATTCACATGGTCGTTCAACCAGGCTTTATTGACTTTTTTGGATTGGGTTTTGGTCTTCATAAGTCTGTAGAGGAGGTAGCGCAAAAAGCGCGAAAAGTACGCGAAAAACGCCAAACAGAAAACTTAACAAAATCAATATTGGATCTTTATATTAAATTTTTTTGGCGTTTTTTGCGCTCTTTTAGCGTTTTTCGCGTTTCCTCTGGTTTTTTGCGGGCACTTTTATCGGTAGGGATGTTCTGAATAGAGACGATAATTGTCCCATGACTAGACTAACCCTTACCATCCAGCAACGTAAAGCCCACCGCGCGGACGCGCACCACCTTGACCCGGTGGTGATGATAGGGGGCGACGGGCTGACCCCCGCTGTCACCAAAGAGGTGGACAACGCGCTTAAATCCCACGGCCTGATCAAAGTGCGCGTGCTGGGCGACGAACGCGAAGCGCGCCTGGGCTTCTACAACACCTTGGCCGACGAGTTGGGCGCAGCGCAGATCAACAGTATCGGCAAACTGCTGGTGCTGTGGCGGCCTAAGGTGGCCAAAGAAAAAACGGTAGACGAAGACCGCATGTCCGGCCCCAAAGACGTGAAAATACTCAAGTACAGCAGCCGTGGCGGCCAACGCCCCGAAGTCAAAACCCTGCGCGTACTGGGCAACGAACGCCTGACGCGCGGCGGTACAGTGAAACGGGCCAAGGTGATGCAAAAGTCTGTGAAGAAGGCTTCGCAGGGCTAAGGTCTTTAATACCGAACACCGAATACCGAAGAATTTTTGAACGCAGAGGGCGCGAAGGTTTCGCAAAGGGCGCAAAAGAAGACAAAGAAAACAGCCGAAGTTTAAAAGTCAAATTCAAAATAAACTCCCATTTTGAATTTGATTTTCTTGTATTTTTTGGTATTTTTTGGTATTTTCTTTTCTGCGCACTTTGCGAAACCTTCGCGCCCTCTGCGTTCAAAAAATGTATTGCCTCCCCCTTAGCCAAACTACAAACCCTTGAACTCCCCCACCCCAGTCCCATCTAAAAACCCATGACCAATCCGCTTTTAGACTTTACCGATCTTCCCCAGTTCGCCGCCATCACTCCAGCCCATGTGGCCCCGGCCATTGATGCGCTGCTGCAAGAGGCCAATGTGGCGCTGGAGAAGGTCACGGCCACAGACTTCCCAGCACAATGGCTGGCCATGAGCAAAGAGCTGGACGTAGTGAATGAAAAACTGGGAAGAGCCTGGGGCGCAGTGAGTCACCTCAACTCAGTAGCCGACACCCCCGAGCTGCGCACCGCCTACAACGAGGTGCTGCCCAAAATCACCGAGTTTTACACCCGCCTGGGCAGCGACGAGCGCCTGTATGCCAAATACCAAGCCATGGACGTGGCCTCGCTGAACACCGAGCAGGCCAAGGCGCACAGCAACGCCATGCGCGGCTTCAAGCTGGGTGGTGCCGACCTGCAAGGCGCGGCCAAAGAGCGCTTTGCCGTGATCCAAGAGCGACAAGCCGAGATCAGCCAAAAGTTCAGCGAAAACGCGCTGGACAGCACCGAGGCCTATGCCTACTACGCTACTGCCGAAGAACTAGGAGGCGTGCCTGCTGACGTGGTGCACACTGCGCGTGAGGCCGCTAAAAAGCAGGCCGAGAAAGACGGCGCACCCGATGACGCACAGCGCCACAAGCTCAGCCTGAAAATGCCCTGCTACCTGCCCATCATGCAATTTGCCACCAGCAGCGCACTGCGCGAAACGCTGTACAAAGCCAACACCACACGCGCATCTGAACTCTTTGAAGTTGAAGGCAAACCAAGACCCGAGTTTGACAACAGCGCCATCCTGCGCGAGACCATTACCCTACGCAATGAAGAGGCCGTGCTGCTCGGCTACCAAAACTACGCCCAGGTCTCCATCGTGCCCAAGATGGCCGACTCGCCCGAGCAAGTCATCACCTTTCTGCGCGACCTGGGCAAGCGCGCCCGCCCCTATGCCGAGAAAGACCTGGCCGACATGCGCGAGTTTGCGGCTAAAGAACTGAATCTGAAAAACCCACAAGCATGGGACTGGCCCTACATCGGCGAAAAGCTGAAAGAAGCGCGCTACAGCTTCAGCGAGCAAGAGGTCAAGCAGTACTTCACCGCGCCCAAGGTGCTGGCGGGTTTGTTCAAAATTATCGAGACCTTGTTTGAAGTGGCGATTGTCAAAGACAGCGCCCCAGTATGGAACAGCAAAGTAGAGTTTTACGCTTTGCAACGGGGCGGTAAAACCATCGCCCAGTTTTACCTGGACCAGCCCGCCCGCACCGGCAAACGCGGCGGCGCGTGGATGGACGATGTGCGCGCCCGCTGGCTGCGCCCGGACACGGGCGCGCTGCAAACGCCTATCGCCCACCTGGTGTGCAACTTTGCCGACGGCGTGGACGGTAAGCCGCCCTTGCTCACACATGACGACGTGACCACCCTCTTCCACGAGTTCGGCCACGGCCTGCACCACATGCTGACGCAAGTGAACGAGCGTGATGTGTCAGGCATCAGCGGCGTAGAGTGGGACGCGGTAGAGTTGCCCAGCCAGTTTATGGAAAACTTCTGCTGGGAGTGGGATGTGCTCAAGCACATGACCGCCCACGTAGACACCGGCCTGCCCCTGCCGCGCGCGCTGTTTGACAAAATGCTGGCCGCCAAAAACTTCCAAAGCGGCTTGCAAACCCTGCGCCAAATCGAGTTTTCGCTGTTTGACATGCTCTTGCACCAAAATGGTGGCGACGCCTTACAAGTGCTGCAAAAAGTGCGCGATGAAATTGCAGTCCTTCAACCGCCCGCCTACAGCCGCACGCCCCACACTTTCAGCCACATCTTCTCGGGCGGCTATGCAGCGGGCTACTACAGTTACAAATGGGCCGAGCTTTTGTCGGCTGATGCCTACGCGGCGTTTGAAGAATCTGCCACGCAATCCGGAGCACAGCCATCGGCTAACATGGCGGCTGGCAAGCGCTATCGCCAGGAGATTTTGGAAGTCGGTGGCAGCCGGTCAGCCATGGACAGCTTCAAAGCGTTCAGAGGGCGCGAGCCACAGATTGACGCGCTCTTGCGCCACCAAGGCATGGCCTGAGCTGGCGAAAAAATTTTAGGCGCGTTCGGGTGTGTAGAACAGAAGGAACCACGATGATCAGTATCAAATTCATAGCTACTTGTGCAATATCTTCTTTGACCTTGGGCGCCTTGTCATTCAGCGCCAGCGCCCAGCAGATGTACCGCAGCGTCGGGCCTGACGGTAAAGTGACCTTCTCTGACCAACCGCCACCCACCGCTGGCAACGCCAAAGTGACTGCTGCTCGTAGCGGCCGTTTTGCAGGCGATGGCCCCGCTGGCAACACCACTATTCCCGCCGAGCTGCGCCCCGTAGCCACCCGCTACCCCGTCACGCTGTACACCAGCAAAACCTGCGGGTCACCCTGTGATTCTGGGCGTAATATGCTCAACGCACGTGGCGTGCCGTTTGCCGAAAAAACCATTGAGAGCAACGAAGATATCGAGTCCCTGCGCCGCCTGATGGGTGATGCATCATTGCCCAGCATCACCATCGGAAGCCAACAACTCAAAGGCTTTTCTGACCAAGAATGGACGCAGTACCTGGATGCAGCAGCCTACCCCAAAGCATCGGTACTTCCGGCCAATTTTCGCAACCCCGCGCCTTCGCCCATGGTAGCCCGGGCACCCGCAGTCGCGCCTGCCCCAGCGGCTGAGGCGGCACCTGCTACAGCGCGCGCTGCGGCACCCGCGCCCGCACCCGCCAACCCGGCGGGCATCAAGTTTTGATACGCAGGCAAGCTGGACACCTGGGACCAGCAGCTACCCGGCGTGCCCGCAGGCTTGCCTTGCGTGGCGCTGCCACTGGCACCCACAGCAGCGCTGCAAAACTGCGAGCACTGGGACACCATCACCGCAGGTACCGCGCTAATAGCTGGCCAACCACGACGCAAACCAGACGATTGGGCCATGCTGGTCTATACCTCCGGCTCCACGGGGCAGCCCAAGGGCGTGGTGCATAACTTTGATCGCATTAGCAAGGTCATGTCCGGCGTTGCCTCTTAAGTTCGACACTTCCCGCACGTAAGTCTATGATTTCATTGAAAACGAAGTTCAAAGCGCAGACTACAAAACGGGCTTGGCCAAGTCCGACGGTGTCGGTAGGGCTAACTCCAAGGCAGCAAACAGCGATTTCTG
>JANMTF010000130.1:0-10039 GCA_031390175.1 Polaromonas sp. | reverse complement strand
GAGCACAACACCTCTGGCCTGGACATTCAAATCATGTCGCAAGTGCGCGCCATGCGCTTCACGCTGGAGCGCGTGGCGCGTGGGCTGGACACCATCTCCGTCACCGGCAACATCCTGCGCGACTACCTCACTGACTTGTTCCCCATCATGGAGCTGGGCACCAGCGCCAAGATGCTCTCCATCGTGCCCTTGATGGCAGGCGGCGGGATGTACGAGACCGGCGCGGGTGGCTCGGCCCCCAAGCATGTGCAGCAATTGGTGGAAGAAAACCACCTGCGCTGGGACAGCCTGGGCGAGTTCTTGGCGCTGGCCGTCAGCATGGAAGATCTGGGCCTGAAAACAGGCAACGCCAAAGCTATTTTGCTGGCCAAAACACTCGACATAGCCACCGGCAAATTGCTGGAGTTCGACAAAGGCCCCAAGACCCGCACCGGCCAGCTGGACAACCGTGGCAGCCACTTCTATATTGCCCTGTACTGGGCACAAGCTTTGGCGGAACAAACTGAGGACAAAGAGCTGCAAGTGCACTTTGCGCCCTTGGCCAAAGCGCTGGCAAGCAATGAGCAAAAGATTGTCGACGAACTGAACGCTGTGCAAGGCAAGCCCGTAGATATTGGCGGCTACTACAAGCCAGACATGGCCAAAGTGGCCGCCATCATGCGCCCCAGCGCTACGTTTAACGCAGCTTTGCAAACCGTTTGAGCGCATCACCGGCAGGATGGATCACACCCCTTCAGGTGGTGTGACCGTTGTGCTGGGTGCTTTGACCAGGACATGCTGTCAAGCGCGTGTCAACCCAAGGCGAAACCATTGCAGCCCCCACCTATTGATATCACGTCTTTAGAGGCAGCCGTGCATTAAACCGCATCATCAGCAGGGCGAGTAGCCCGCCAGCCATCACGCCCAAGCTGATATGCACCGCGCTTTGGCTCGTGGCATGCATGAGGCTGGAGTAGCCCAGATAGGCGCATGCTGCGCAAAACACCAAGGGGGTGAACGGGTAGAGCGGCATTTTGAAAGGCCGGTGGGCGTGGCCGTCTTTGCGGCGCAGCAAAAACACCGACAAGCCCACCAACAGCAAGAAAAACCAGAACACCGGTGCCGTGAACTCGACCATGGCCTCAAAGCCGTCGGCCTGCACGCCCGCAAAGCCGATCAGGGCGATGCAGATGAGCGCTTGCAGCAGGTAAGCCGAGGCGGGGTTACCTTTTTGTGCATTCCATTGGCCCAAAAAGCCCAGCACTCTTCAGTCCTGCCCCAAGGCGTAGTTGCTGCGTGCGCCCACAATCAACGTGGCATTGATGCTGGTGAGCGCTGCAATGGCCACAAACAAGCCCATGGCCTTGTGCGCCCACGGGCCAAACGCCTGCGCCAACAGGTCAGCGCCCGGCGTTTTGCTTTGCGCCAGCCCCTGCACGCCCAAGCCATACAGCAAGGCCAAGTTGACCAGAGCGTACACCAGTGTAATGAGGCCTAAACTGATGACCATCACCGACACAATGGCTTTGGGGCCGCCTTGCACTTCGGCCGAAATATAGGCGGCCTCACTCCAACCGCCAAAAGTGAGCAAGACAAACACCAAGGCCAGGCCCAGCAGGCCCATGCTGGGTTGGGTCGAAAAAAATGCCGGATCGGGATTCTGGGGCCGATCCACCACAAAGCCCGCCACGACGATGGCCAGCAGACCCAGAACTTCCAGCACGGTGAGCACGCGCTGCATCCGGGCCGACTCTCGAATTCCCGCCACATTGACCCCAGTCAGCATCAGCACAATCGCCAGCGCCCAGATCGCGCTCGAATAAGGCCCCAGGCGGATCACCTGGCCCATGAAGTCGCCAAACACAAAGGCCAGCAAGGCGACCGAGCCCGGGTGAATCACCGTGGCTTTGGCCCACGCATACAAAAACGACACATTTTTGCCATAGGCTCGGGCCAGAAAATGGTAGTCGCCCCCGGCGTGGGGATAGGCTGCGGACAGCTCGGCGTAGCACAGGGCTCCGGCCAGAGAGATCAGGGCACCGGCCAGCCAAGTGAGCAAAATCCAGCCGGAATCGCCCGCCAACCCCGCCACCATCGAAGGCGTTTTGAAGATGCCCGCACCGACCACCAGGCCCACGATGATGGTGATGGCGTCGCGCTGTGAGATGGAACGCTGGGGTTGGCTCTGCATGCTCAGCGCAAGCTACCCTTGACGCGCAAGCCGCTGCTGGTACCGGTGGCGGCCAAGCCCTCGGCCTGGACTTCGCCTTCCAGCGCGCCGCCCGTCACTTTGGCCTTGACGCTGTGCAGCAGCTGCTGAGCATCCACAAAATGGAAACTCAGACGGTCTCCCTCCAACTGGGCCCCGAGCAAAGTGTGCTGCTGCTGACCCAGGGTAATCTGCCCGCCAATTTTTTGGAAGCGCTGGCTCAGTTGCAGGGTGGCGCTGGCCGCACCGGGCAGGCCTTGCAGCGTCCAAGTGCCCGCCACGGGGGCCGGAACAGTCCACAAATAGCCCTTGGCTCGCTCGGATGTGATGCTCAAATCAGGCTGCCAATCCGCCATGTCAAACTCATTGGACACCACGCGCGTACCGGGTTTCATCTTCAGCAAGATGGGGCGCAGTTGCAAGTTAAGCTCGGGCAGCAAATACAACGTAACCACGCTGGCAGGAGAAAAGTCTTCTACAAAAATGTCGCCATGCACAAAGCTGACTTTGTCGCTCGCGCCCGCGCGCTGTGCGTTGCGACGCGCCAGCTCCACCAGTTTGAGGTTGTACTCGATGCCCACGGCCTTGGCCCCAAACTGTGTGGCCGCCACGATGGGAATGATGCCGTCGCCAGCACCCAGGTCGTACACGCGATCATTCGGCGTGACCTTGGCGGCATTGAGCAGGTTCATCACATGGTCTTGCGCGGTGGGCATCCACATCACATCCCGGCCCATTTGCCCCCGGATGGGTTGGTAAATTTCGTCACCAAACTTCGTTGTTTGCGCAAACACGCCCGCACCGAGAAACAACCACAGTGCGAGAATTCGAGCGCCAGTTTGAAAGGTTTTCATCGCCTGCTCATCCCATCTTGAACCCAGTGGCCTTGATCACCTGGGACCAGCGCGCCACTTCATCCAACAGGAACTTTTCTGGATCGGCGTGCGTAAAGGATTCCGCGCCCGCCTTGTCCAGGTCTTGCAAAAATTGCGCATCAGACCGCACTTTGAGGTTGACGGCTTTGAGCAAGTCCATCACCTCACGGGGCGTGCCCGCAGGGGCAAACACGGCGTTGAATACTTGCACCCGCATGTCGGGCACCCCGGCTTCTACGGATGTCATCAACTCCGGCGCGGCCTTGAGCCGGGTGTCACTGTTCACGCCCAAAATGCGGGCGCGCCCGGCGCGGTGCTGCGCCAGCACGGCGGACGACATGATCGGGGTGATGATGGGCACATGGCCGGCAATCAAGTCTTGCATGGCCGGGCCACCGCCTTTGTAGGGGATGTGCTGCAAGTCCAGCTTGCCCGCTTGCAGCTTGAACAACTCCCCCGTCAGGTTGGTGATGGTGCCCTGCCCAGCCGAGCCGTAGGAGTACTTGCCCGGGTTGGCCTTGATGAGCGCCACCAGCTCCTTCAGCGAGTTCGCAGGCACGCTGGGGTGCACCACAATGCAGGTCGGGTTCATGCTCACCATGCCCACCAGTAAAAAGTCCTTGAGCGGGTCGTACTGCGGGTTGGCCGAGGCGGCTGGGTTGATGATTTGGGTGGTGGTGGTGCCCAGCAGCAGCGTGTAGCCATCTGCTTTGGCCCGCGCCGCTTCCACCGCACCGATGGCGCCGCCGGCGCCCGCCTTGTTATCCACCACCAACGTAGTGCCCAGGAGCGGCGCGGCGTATTTGGCCCACACCCGGCCCATGATGTCTCCGTCCCCCGCAGGCGCAAACGGCACCACCAGGCGAATGGCCCGCTCCGGGTAGCGCGCCTGCGCAAAGCTGCTGGCCCAAGGGGCAAGCCAAGTGCTGGCCAAGGTGAGGAAAGTGCGTTTTTTCATGGGTGTGCTCTTAGGGATGGGCAGTGAGGAAATTCAACCACAGGAGGCAAAGTATCGCATCTGGTAACAGCCTGCCTTATGCGTAGAGTCCCCGATGTACACCCCCACTATCCCTCTGCGCATGCCATGCATCCCACAGCGGCGCATCGACGGCCACAAAAATCAGCAGGGCCATCAACTGTCCGGCTTCCACGCCCAGGTTGAATGCCAGCAAGGACGAGACCAGACAAGCTAGGAACGATGGCTGCAATGATTGCGCGCTCGGTTTGAGAAAGGTCACCAAGGTGTCAGGCACGGGTAGTTACGTTCTTGTGCTCTGTGAGGGGGCTGGCTAGCATAGCTTGGGTGGATAAAAACCAAGGAAGCAACATGATGCGCAATGCAACTCGATCAACTGGAATTTTTCGCCGCAAGCCCTGGTTCAAGGCCATCGGCTCGGGGCTCACTGCCATAGCAGCTTTGCTCGGCACCGGGCTGGCCCACGGCGCCTGGCCGGAGCAGCCCATCAATCTGATCGTGGCCTATGGGCCGGGCGGCGGCACCGACATCATTGCCCGTCAGATCACGCCGTTTATTGAAAAATACCTGGGCGAGGGAGCCCGCATCAATGTGATTAACCGCGCCGGTGCGGGCGGCGACATCGGTTTTGGGGCGATTGCTGCGGCTCCTGCTGACGGCTACACCATCGGCTTTATCAACTCGCCGCCGGTCATCAGCATTCCCATCGAGCGCAAGCCGACGTGGACGCTGAACAGCTTTGAACTGCTGGGCAATGTGGTGGACGACCCAGGTACTTTTTGCGTGCACAGCGAAAGCCCTTTTAAAACCCTGGCCGATGTGGCTGCCCATGCCAAGGCCCATCCCGGCAAGCTGCTCGTGGGCAGTACCGGTGTGGGGTCGGACGATCATCTGGCGATCCTGTTTTTTGAAAAAAGTGCGGGAGTCAAGGTCACGCACATCCCCTTCAAGGGCACGGCCGAAAGCCGCACGGCCTTGATTGGCAAACACATTGAGGTTGCGGCCATCAATGTTGGGGAGGGCCTGGCCTTCCTCAAAGGCGGCTCACCCATGCGATGCCTGGGTCAGATGACCGCATCGCGCATGGGCATGGCATCTGATTGGCCCACCTTCCGGGAGCAGGGTTTTGCCTTCGAGATGGCTTCCTTGCGCGGTTTGGCTGCCCCCAAAGGCCTGCCGGCGGCGATTCGTGAACGCCTGGTGTTGGCCATCGAGCGCGCGGCCAACGATCCGGCTTTCAAGCTGGCCGCAGAAAAAGCCTTTGCTCCCGTGCGATTTATGGGGCCTGGGGCGTATGACGCGGAGCTGCGCGCCGGTGATACCCAATTTAGACAGCTCTGGAAAGAACTGCCCTGGACCGATAAATAGAAAGACGGCTATGTTTGATGTATTAATACGCGGCGGCTCGGTGGTGGATGGCACGGGCGCGCCGGCCTTTACCGCCGATGTAGGCGTGCGTGACGGACGGATCGTGGAGGTTGGCAAGCTGAGCGGCCCAGCCAAGCGCAGCATCGATGCCAGCGGTCTGCTGGTAGCACCGGGCTGGGTGGACATCCATACCCATTACGACGGCCAGGCCACTTGGGATCCGTATATGACGCCATCGTCCTGGCATGGGGTGACGACCGCCATCATGGGCAACTGTGGTGTCGGTTTCGCCCCGGCCAAGACCAGCCAGCGCCAATGGATGATCGAGTTGATGGAAGGGGTCGAGGACATCCCAGGTGCGGTGCTGTCGGAGGGACTGCGCTGGGAGTGGGAGAGTTTCCCCCAGTACCTTGATGCGCTGGCGCGTACCCCCCGCATCATGGATCTGGGCGCGCAAATTCCGCATGGCGCTTTGCGCGTGTATGTGATGGGCGAGCGCGGGGCCGGGCGTGAAGCGGCCAACGCGGATGATATTGCCGCCATGGCCGCTTTGGCCAAAGAGGCGGTGCTGGCGGGTGCTTTTGGCTTCACGTCATCGCGCACCAGCGTGCACCGCACCAAGCGCGGCGAACCCGTTCCCAGTCTGGGAGCGGCCGCGCACGAGCTGATTGCGATTGGACGCGCCATTGGCGAAACCGGCAAAGGTGTCTTGCAGCTGATCTCCGACTGGGATGACCTCGACGCAGAATTTGCTTTGTTGCAAGCCATGGCCCAGGCCAGCGGTCGCCCCTTGTCGTACACCCTATTGCAGCATGATTTTTTGCCAGACCGCTGGCGCGAAGTATTGCGCCGCACCAGCCTGGCACGCGAAGCCGGCTTGGAGCTCAAGGCCCAGGTGGCTTGCCGCGCCATTGGCATGGTGCACGGACTGGAATGTTCGATGCATCCGTTTTTTCTGGCACCTACCTACGTCGCCATCGCCGACCTGCCCTTGGCCGAGCGGGTGGCCCGGATGCGCGAGCCCGCTGTGCGCGAGAAAATTTTGGCCGAAGCGGCCACAGCTCCCGGCAACCGGCGCCTTGACAGCATCACCCAGCATTTTCATAAATATTTTCCTATTGGTGCGCAGGCCGATTACGAGCCCCGGCCAGAGGACAGCATTGCCGGCATCGCGACGCGCCTGGGCCGTCCTGCGCCTGAAGTGGCTTACGAAATGCTGCTCGCATCAGAGGGCAAGCAGAAATTTTATTTTCCGCTGTACAACTACACCGCATCGAACCTGGATGTGGTGCGCGAGATGATGACCCATCCCGCTGCCTTGCTGGGCCTGGGCGATGCCGGAGCCCATTGCGGCTACATCTGCGATGCAAGTTATCCAACCTACCTGATCAAGCATTGGGCCAAAGAGCGCAAGCGCGGGTCGCAGCTCGACCTCGCATTTTTGGTGCATGCCCAAACTCAGCGCAATGCCCAAGCCATGGGCCTGCGCGACCGTGGCGCACTATTGCCGGGCATGAAGGCCGACATCAATTTAATTGACTTTGACAAACTGGATTTGAGCCCGCCCGAAATGATCTATGACCTGCCAGCCGGTGGTCGGCGCCTCGTGCAACAGGCCCAAGGCTATGTGGCCACCCTGGTCAGCGGCGAGCTGGTGATGCAGCATGGCCAAGCCACAGGGGCCCTGCCGGGGCGTATGCTGCGCAGCACATGAGATTGAACGCTGCGATCCTGCGCCTAAAGGACGGTGCAGGGTTCAACTACTTCTGAAGCTCCTTGAGCAGCGCATCCACATAGTCTGGCCCTGTACGCGCAGGCATCGGCGGGGGATGGTCCCGCGCAAAATCCAAGGCCTCAACCAATGGCATCCACTCCAATTGCCCATCCACCGAAGTACTCCGTGAAAACACCGCCCACACCCGGCTTGTCACAGGAACCTGTCGCACCTGCCCAGACCCCAGCTGCGCGCAGGCCGCAGGCGGGGAGGTGACCAAATACTCGCGGCACACCAAGGGCCGGTCTGGATGGATCGAGCAACTCTCCTCCATCAAAAAAGGGCACGGCACCCCCAGCCTGAAATAGGCCATGCCGAACTCACGGTAAGCCGCCGCGTCGCCGTCCGGCGGGCCATGCGCTGGCAATCCTGAAGCCGCCATCTTTTCCTGCGCCTGCGAGAACCGGCTGCGCACGGCCAATCCCTGCTCCTGCGGCATAGCAGCCACCAAGGCGGCCAGATGCCGCGCCTCTGGCTGCGAGATCGGCACCATCTGCCGGCAGCAGGCCCCACACCCCTTGGTGCAGGAAATCTGCTGACCCTCGCGCTCTACCTGCGCCACCGCCCTGTCTGTGAGCTGATTGGCAAACCGCTGCGCATCCGGCAGCAGCGCTTCGGGCAAGCAACGCCCCTTGGGCACCGTGAACGTAATGTTCACCGTCTCGCCTTTGATCTTTAACTGGCCACTTCCTGTGATCGAATCTTCCATGTCGCAAGCCTCCTCAAATCTGCAGGGAAAAGTCAAACAAAACCCAGACCAACGAATCCGCCGCGCCAAAAATCATGGCAAGGAAATTCAACGGTATTGGGGCAAGTATGGCAGGATAGAAAGAAAATTCAATCACCTGAGAACAGGTATGAAAAAAGCCCGGACAGTTACCCGTCCGAGCTTATTCCTGCGCAGGTGCGAATCCTACTTCTTAGCCACGGGTGGTGGCGGTGGATACACCGAGTCAGCCAGAGTAAAAGGCAGGCCCTCAATGGCTCTTACCGTACCTTCGGTGTCGAACACGATAAAAATCTCAACTGGCTCGATTGACGCTTCGATAGTAATCAAACCTTACTGTGCAACACAGAAATCCATCCGCTAGCGTTTGGGCGTAACTTGGTGTTGATGCTACGAGCGCGAAGAGCAGTGAAGCGATTGGGGAGGTAATTTTTCTCAGTTTTGTATGCGGGTGATAAGAGATTTTTTGTCAATGACCTGTTTCAGGCAATGCCGCCAAAGATGTAGACATTGTCGGTGAAGAATACTATAGCTGATCGGAATGCCAAGGGAAAACCGCACGCTACTTATTGCGTAGCAACCAACTTGCCAAGATTGCCATAAGCGGCCCAAGGCGTTAGACCATATGATGCCAAAACAACCCATTCGATTCTTCAACTATGCCCAATCTCGTTGAACAAATCCGCGAAGCGCTTTCCATGTTCGCACGCACCGGCACGAAGCCGGCCTTGATTGGCGGCTTGGCATTGGTGGCGCACAGCGTCGTGCGCGCCTCCCAGAATGTATATTTTCTGTTGGAAGCCGGAGCTGCGTGATCAGGAGCATGAAGCACTGCTGGAATTGGGCTACGAGTGCCTGTACCGAAGCGAAGCTGCCGCGAACTATGTGCGCGGCACGGAGGGGCTGAATTTGCTTTATGCGCACCGTCCCCTTGCGCGCCGCCTGCTAAGCCAAGTATCTGAGCGCGAGACTCCGATGGGCCCCCTGCGCGACGTCAGCGTCGAAGGGCTCATCGGCTTCAAGCTGCAAGGCTACGTGAACGATGCAACGCGAACGCGCGACTTGAATGACATTCGTGCGCTTGTGCAAGTGCACCGCGCAGCACTCGACATGGTTCAATTGCGTGAATATTTCGCACTGTTCAATTAACAGGAATTGCTCCGTGAACTCCTCGCTTAACTCGTTACGCAGTACGGCGACTAAAAACCCACTGCACCGAGCGCTTGCGCAACCGCAACGGATTCTGGTGCGGGAAGCGGGTGTACCCTTCCGGCCGCCTCCGGGCAATGTGGACCCCTTCGCCGAGTGGATAAGCCTGATGGAAGTCGTGCAAATGTTGTGCCCCGCCTGGCCTGTGCGTGTCAAACCTATGCTGGGCAAGGACTGGAAGCTGTGATTGCAAGGAGTGGGCGAAGCGATTGCCCACGCCAAAGCCAAAGGCGCTATCAAGCCAGCGGGCGTTAGTTTGCCACCCGCTTTGGCTTCTCGGTTGGGCTCTTATTTGACTACATCGTCGTCATTGTCTACATCGCTGTCATTGACTACGATGACAGCGACTATCCACAGGAGCCAGCATGACTGTCCTCACCGTTCGCAATCTTGATCCCGATGTCAAAACCCGTCTGCGCGTACAGGCCGCCCAGCAAGGCATTGCCATGAAGGAAGCCGTGCGCCGCATCTTGACACGCGCCGCCAACGAGCCGCAAGCCGCGCCCGCTATCAGCAACGATTTGGGCACACGCATACAAGCGCGTTTTGCTGGCCTGGGTGAGATTTCTATTCCTGCGCGTCGCCCCATCAGAGCATCACCTTTTGCAAACGATGCCGCTAGCGCGTGAGCCAGCGAGGTAATGCATGTTTTTGATTGACACCAACGTCATCTCCGAGCTGAGCAAGCCCCTACCCAGCCCAGCCGTCTTGAATTGGTTTGCCACCACACCGGCCCAGCAAATTTACATCAGCAGCGTCACGGTATGCGAGATCGAGTTCGGCCTCTTAAGTTCGACACTTCCCGCACGTAAGTCTATGATTTCATTGAAAACGAAGTTCAAAGCGCAGACTACAAAACGGGCTTGGCCAAGTCCGACGGTGTCGGTAGGGCTAACTCCAAGGCAGCAAACAGCGATTTCTG
>JANMTF010000108.1:0-11198 GCA_031390175.1 Polaromonas sp. | reverse complement strand
TCCGCGGCCCCTTCGGGGGAGCATCTGCAGTACTCAGAATTTGGGTCAATGTGCAAACTCGGCTAGCGCCTCAAACAAGCACATTGCCTGATCCAAATTTTTCCACGCTTCGACCCCGCCGCCCTGATTGGGGCGCAACCCCATGGCACACACTCTGGCGCGGATACCGGGGTTTTGGATTGCAGAGAGTACGAGGCTAGTTTTTTGCGCCTTTAAGTGCTGTTTAGGGCTTAGACCAATAGAATATTGCGCAAGCAGCTATTTTATGTATAGCAAACTGCCATCTTATTCGCCAGCTACTTCACCCGCCGGTGCAGGAGAAAATCGCCAAGTCAAGGCGGATTCTGTCTCATCGCCAAGTTAAGCAGTCCAAAGGAAAGCACCTTACCGGCAACAAAGTACGTTGTATGCCGTGCATGGCATTCTGCTACAGACTTTCGTGCGCGGTGTAAACTTTCTCGCCCTGCATTGCGGCAGGCCACACCGACATGAGCAACATACTACTGAAACTAAAACCATGGTTTGACGCACGAAGCCGCTTCAAGCTGACGCACGCCGAAGTTCAAATGGCACGCGAGCTTGGAATGAACCCAAAGAACTTTGGCTCACTCGCGAACCATCCGCAAGAGCCGTGGAAGGTTCCGCTACGAGAATTCATCGTCCATTGCTATCGCAAGAGCTTCGGTAGAGATGCTCCGCTGGATGTCCGATCACTTGAAGACGTTGTAGCTTCCGACAAAGCTCGACGTACGAGAAAGCCAGAGAAGAAGCAGGTTCGTGCCAAAGAGGGCGAAGGCTAGCTCTACGTTATCGACAACACCAAAGCCCTGCAACTGGCGCAGCGCGAAGCAGCTATTGAGACTGAGCTACTGCAAGCGCTGGTGCGCTGGAGCGCTGGGAAACGCTGAGCTAAAAATTACTATTATTTTTATAGCTGCTCCCGCAATATTTTATTGGGCTAAAGGCCTATTTGACTCAAAAGTATACTGAGTAGACCTCTTTTACCAAAAGCTGCCTCCACTCCCAATGCGTCCACGCAGGCAGCCCATCTTTCGCAGAATTCTCGCCCTGTTTCGGTGTGTCTTGCTGCACGGAAATCGCACTGAACGCACTGTGCTTGCCCCATTGTGTGCCAATGTGGGTCATAATTTGACCCATGTAGTGGGCTGAATGTTTCTCCCCCTTACCCGCAACCAGCTCGGGCGGTTCATTCCAGCATGGTTTATTTACCGCAGCAGGCGCTCTTGATTTCTTTCAGCTTGGTCTCGCGACAGATAAACGCTATTCGTTAAACAACAACATGGCGGATCACGAATTGCATCAGGTTTCCAGCATCGAAAAACCGAGCAATGATCAAGAGGCGCGGCTAAAGCGCATATCCCTCTATTTTTCGATTGTCTGCATTGCAATATTTGTCCTGCAAATGGCGCTAATTTTTCAAGGTGCGAACGTCGGTTATATCGTACTTGTCGGGTTGATTGGTGCGGGCATCGCAATCGCCGATATGGTCTTTATTCGGGCTAAGGCGCGCGAAGAAATTTTGGGAACTAACAGCAAACTATGACGCTCGCCAATATGAGTGTGCTGTTTATCAGGTTCGTCGAATGGAATCACAACGGCAGTCCTTATAGTGTCCAATCTTCAATGCTGAGTGCGCCATTGCGGCCCACTCACTGCCAACATTAAGCCTCAGAATGAACCGCACTCCACTGCTTTGGCCTTCAATTCTCACTCCTGCCCCTGAGGTAGCTGAAGTCAAAACCCTCTACGCACTACTTACAGGCGTTGAGTGCAGCGCCAAGGGGTGGGATGCTGCATTGGCTCTGTATCGGACATCACTCACCCCGCCAAACTCAATCTCTAAAGACGTTGCAGGCCGCTGGCGATGGATCGCATGTAACGAATGCATCCTTGAGCTGTATCACCTTCGCTCGCGAATGGAGAAGATTCAAGCCGTACAACTACGCAAGTGTCCTTCGCTTCTACCTTGGATCGACTCGGCCGTCACTCGCGGCGCTCGAAAGCGCCTAGACGACTATTTCCCAGACATCGAAGCACTTCGTCATGCTACTGCACACAAGGGAGAGAACGAGGTCAACCCAGACGCGCACGCACCGGAGGGACAGCAGTTCACTCTCACTGGTTTCCGTGCGCCGCACAGGTACAGCACGCCTTACCTTGGCAAGATGCGTTCGCTCGACATTACAGATGAGTCTCTACGCAAGGTGGTCGAGGTCGTCGATGCGTACCTCTCCGGGTTCGAGCCAGCCGCCAAGGAACTTGAACGACAAGGGCACCTAGAGTGAGCAAACTGTGGCCTAACCCTCGCTAAAACGGTGCCCCCACGGCAGGCCCGGGCGGCACTTGACGCGAAAGTGCTTGTAGAGCCGGAGTTGGTGGAATACATGCTTCCAGCTCCACGGTGGGAGGATCGGGTTTTCAGCCGTAGCTCACCACGCCACACTCGCAAGATCAGGTCGGTGGCTCACTTAGCGCAGCGGCATAAAGGGGGAGGAATCGGCCCTAGGCCGAAACGGAGGACAGCCGCGGAGCTAAGTGCGCCGCCGACCTGGTCCTGTACAAAAGCAACCCTGTAGCTTCGCGCCAAGCATGGTAACCAAGCGATAGCCAGGCTTAGCTAAGGGGAAAAAATGTCTAGCGCCGCTAAGATCGCAGAAAGATCATCCCCAGGCCACTACAAATTCAATAGCTGCTAGCGCAATACTTTAAGTGGCTATAGCACAAGGTTAAATTCAGAGGGCGCAGAATCTAGCCTGCACTGCGATCAAGCGTCGAGCCCGCTCCTGGCTCAGTACCGCGAGATAACGGGATTGTCCATCGCCTTGCGTTGCCGCTCGACAAAGTCGTCAAAGGTGTTGATACCGCGCAGCTGCAAGATGGTGTTGCGCACGGCGGCTTCGACCAACACGGCCATGTTGCGACCGGCTTCTACCTGGATCACGACCTTGCGGATGGGAATACCCAGCACGTCTTGGCTCAGCGGTTCATAGGGGATGCGCTCGTATTCGCGCTCCATGGTGGCGCGGCGCACCAGGTGCACGATGAGCTTGAGGCGCATTTTGCGGCGCACGGCGGTCTCGCCAAAGATGGCGCGAATGTCCAGCAGGCCGATGCCGCGCAGCTCCAGCAGGTTTTGCAGCAGCTCGGGGCAGCGGCCCTCGATGCCAGTTTGGTTGATGCGAAACAAATCTACCGCGTCGTCGGCCACCAGGCCATTGCCACGCGAGATCAGCTCCAGCCCCAGCTCGCTTTTGCCCAGGCCCGACTCGCCGGTGATCATCACGCCCAGGCCCAAGATGTCCATGAGCACGCCGTGCATGGTGTGCCGGTCGGCAAAGTGGCGCGACAGGTAGGCGCGCAGCACGTCGATCACCATGGCGGCGGACTCGCTGGTTTGGAAGGCGGGTATTTGCGCTCGCTCGCATAGCGACAGCAGCGTATCTGGCGGCGTTTGTCCATCGGCCACCACCAGCACCGGCGGCTCGAGCGTGACGATGCGCGAGACGCGGCGGGCGCAGTCCTCATGGCTGGCATTGGTGAGGTACTTCACCTCACGCTCGCCCAGCACCTGCACGCGGTAGGGGTGAATGTAGTTAAGGTAGCCCACCAGGTCAGCGCCAGAGCGGGCGGCCCGCACGGCCACTTCGTCAAAGCGGCGCTCGGATGCGCCCAAGCCTGCCACCCAGTCCCACTTCAGGTGGGAGCGGTGGTCTTCAAACAGCACGTCGGCGCTGATGACGGTAGGTTTCATAGAGGTGGTGTGGCTAAAGCTGTCACAGCTATCTTAGCTTAGCGAGAAGTTAACCAGATACAAGAGCGCGACACAGGCGCACCACCCATCTGGCTGCGGTGAGCGCTGGAACAGCCACCAACCGCATTGTGGTCCACACAAAAGTGTGCGCGCTGGCAAATGGCTTTAAGCCGCAGCGGCCACAGCCACTGTTGCCGACTGCCACTGGGAAATCAGGCCATGCAGCAGGTCTACTTGGTCAGCAGATTTAATCTTCTCGCGCAGCGCGGCATCGCTCAGCAGTTCGGCAATCTCCGACAAAATTTCCAAGTGCTTTTGCGTCGCTGCCTCTGGCACCAATAAAAAGATCAGCAAGCCGACGGCTATTTCATCGGGGGCGTCAAAGCCGATAGGTTGGTTTAAGCGGAACACTGCCGCCATCGGCGCTTTCAGCCCTTTGATACGGCCATGCGGGATGGCCACACCATGCCCCAGACCCGTGGAGCCCAAGCGCTCACGCGCAAACAGACTGTCGGTGACCAAGGCGCGCGATAGGCCGTGCAGGTTTTCAAACAGAAGCCCGGCCTCTTCAAAGGCGCGCTTCTTACTGGTGGCATCAATCCCAACTAACACTTGGGTCGCAGGCAATATGGCAGCTAAACGGTTCATGGGCTAGAAGTAATCACAACCAAAGGTCGGGAATCGGATTATGCACCCGTACTAACCCCAATGCGGCAATGTGTGCAGAATTTGGGGTTTTCCTCTATTTTCGTCTTTTTTCTATTTTTTTGAGTGTTCATCACTTCGAAAACGCTTTGGGCAAATATCACGCAGAATTTGCGCAGAAGCTATCCTATATTTATCGGTCAATAACGCTTTTGATTTTACTTGCACACCGCTGAACGATGCATTGCGCATCCGCGCAGAAACACAAATCATCCACTTTAGTTCCCGAGCCCATCCGGCTACCAGGCATTTACTACCCGGCAAACTGCAGCTAGCTCGCACCTTTGGAGACACCGATCATGCCAGGTCGTCATTTTTTATCTTTGCTACCCCAATCCACAATGGTGGCAACCGCCCCAGCATTTGTCACCCGCGCTTGGGCCCAAGAAGGCGTGAACGCCAAAGACCTCACCATTGGGGGCTCAGGCACCCTGACGGGCCCACTGGCTGGCTACGGTGTGAATCTGAAAGCTGGCATCGAGGTTGCTATAGCCCAGATTAATGCCAAAAGCGGTGTCCACGGACGCGCTTTGCAGCTGAAAGACTTTGCTCCCGTTTACCTGGACAAGGGCTATCGCAAAGAAATATCAGGCGATGCGCGGCGCGCACTGGCTGCCAGCATTGTCAAACCGGTGGCCGAAGTGATGCTAGCAGTTGACGGCAAAAACACTTATGAAGTGGTGGCCCGCACTTTGGCGAATAAACCAGCGGCTGTATTTTTAGGTACGGCTGGAGCGGAATCTGGGGGCAGTGATAGCGCTGAAAAAAGCTTCACCTTTGCTGCCCATCGCTAGCTTGAATGTTACGTTCACGTCAGAGAGTATCGCCCAATTGGGCAAGCTGGCCTCTTGCATTGCGATCTCCATGGTGATTCCCGACGCTACCCGTGGCCGCCTGCATATGGTGCGTGACTACCAAGCCGCCATGCTGGCCACTGGCAAACGACTTTGACTCGGGCAGCCTGGAGAGCTACATCAACACGCGCGTGCTGGCTGAACGCTTGCAACTCGCCGACCGTGATGTGAGCCGCGCCAAACTGCGCGCTGCATTGACCGATCTGCACAACCTAGACTTGGGCGCCTTTCACGTGAACTATGCAGCCGCGCCTTAGGTGGGTTCCAAGTTCGTAGAGATGGGCGTACTCAACGAAACCGGCCGTTTCAACGGCTATGAGTGTTTCGCGTGAGCGCAGCACGCCGCCAGCCTTTGGGTTGCAAGGCGTTTTTTGTAGTGTGGGTTACTGGGGCACCCATTGTTTCACTCGCACATCCAGCGATAATCAAGCCATGTATCCGTTCTCTCAAACACGCCTTGCTCTTTCGCTACTGGCGTGCAGCATCAGCACTAGCGCCCATGCACTGCCAGCCGAGGTGCTGGCCGCCTTGGCCCGTGCTGGCGTGCCGCGCGAGGCCATATGTGTGGTCGTCAGCGCCCTACCTTCGACCACCAGCACTGCATCTGCGTTGGCCAGCCAGACAACGACTACAGCCACAGTTACGGCTGATAACACCAGCGCACCGAATAATCCCAGCCCCTCGGAGTCCACGGCCGCCATCACTGCCAGCCTACAGCCTCTCACCAAGCCACTGGCCGTAGGGCCCAGCCACCGGCTATCGCACCGCGCCGAGGCCAGCGTCAACCCCGCATCGGTGATGAAGCTGGTAACCACTTACGCCGCGCTGCACACTCTGGGACCGCTTTTCACCTGGAAAAACCGGGTGTATGTAGACGGCCTGATCGTGCGCGGTGGCGTGCTGGAAGGCAATTTGATTTTGCGCGGCAGTGGCGATCCCAAGCTGGTGCTGGAGCGCATTCAGGAGTTGTTTGCCCAAGTGCAGGCCAAGGGCGTGCGCGAAATCAAAGGCGACATTATTTTGGACCGCAGCATCTTCCAGGTGCCCGACAAAAACCCGGCCGACTTTGACGACGAGCCTCTGCGCCCCTACAACGCCGCGCCCGACGGGCTGCTGGTGAACTTTAAATCGCTGATATTTACCTTTACCCCCGACGAGGCAGGCCAGCGGGTATTGATCAAGTCCGAGCCGCCGATTGCTGGGGTGGCCATTCCCACAGAGCTGCCGATGGGCGGTGGTAACTGCGCCAACTGGAAAGCCAATCTGCGGGCAGATTTTTACACCCCCAGCAAAATTGACTTTGCGGGCCGCTACCCGGCCAACTGCGGCGAAAAAGTATGGTCGGTGGCCTACAGCGAGCCCCGCGCCTACGCGGGCCGGGTGATTGATGCGATGTGGCGCGCCTCGGGCGGCACGCTGACCGGCACCGTGCGTGAAGACGCACTGCCCCGCAGCGCCCGCCCACTGCTGAGCGTGGACTCGCTGACCTTGGCGGAGATCATTGCCGACGTGAACAAGTTCTCCAACAACGTAATGGCCCAGCAGGTGTTTTTAACCCTCTCGGCACAAAAAGGCCGTGCCAGCTTTGAGGCGTCCAAAAAACAATTGGCCGTGTGGTGGCAAAAAAACCTGCATGGTTTTAACCTGCCGGTGATAGAAAACGGCTCCGGTCTGTCCCGCAAAGAGCGCACCAACGCCTTGGCATTGACCGGCCTGCTCCAGCACGCCGCTGCCAGCCCGCACGCCGCCGTGTTTGCCAACTCTTTGAGCATTGCGGGCGTAGACGGCACGGTCACCCGCATGCGCGAGCGCAACCCCTTGTCTGAGGCGCTGGGCAACGCCCAGCTGAAAACCGGCACCTTGAACAATGTGGCCGCCGTGGCAGGCTACGCCACCGGCCGCAGCGGCCAGCGCTACAGCATCGTCGCCATCATCAATCACCCCAACGCCGCTGCCGCCCGGCCCGCGCTGGACAAACTGGTGGAGTGGACAGTCAAAGAAGACAAATAAACTCCAGCGCATTTCAACTACATTATTATTTCTTTTTAATGCAATTAAAATTTCTTTTAGACCTTCGGCTCAATAGAATATTGCGGCAGAAGCTATAAATTAAATAGCGGGTTACACCCCCGCTTGCAGCATGCTATCTACCGAACTCATTGGTTACATCGCCGCCAGCCTCACCACCGCCAGCTTTGTGCCCCAAGCCTGGAAGACATTTCGCTCCAAAGATGTCAGCGGCATCTCGCTCGTGATGTACGGCATGTTCACGGCGGGCATTGCGCTGTGGTTGGCTTACGGTTTGCTGCTGGGCGCTTGGCCTATCGTGGTGGCCAATACCATCACCTTCGCTCTGGCCTGCGCTATTTTGGCGATGAAACTGCTTTACCGCTGAGCGCAGCCTGTTGCAGCCGCGCCACCCATGGGCGCATTAGATATGCCGCACTAGCGTCGCCTAGTACTTACCCCCTGCGCAAATAAGCTGTCTTCCCTTAACATTGGCTTACACAATAGAACGGTTGTTCTATTTTTGGGTGAACGCATTATTTGTTATGGAGTGAATCGAATGAAAACTTGGAGATACGCACTCAGCGCGCTAGGTGCTGCTTTGATTTTAGCTGGTTGCGGCGGCGGTGGTGCAGGCGATCAAACCCCTAAGGCCAGCTTTAGCGGCATGGTTAATTTTGGCGACAGCCTGAGCGATGTGGGCACCTACAAGGTTGGCACCGTGGCAGCACTTGGCGGCGGCAAATACACCGTCAATGGCCCCAACTCCCTGAACTGGACCGAAATCGTTGCCAAAACCTATGGTTTGGCTGCGCCGTGCGCCGCACAAACCGGCTTGGATGGGCTGCTCAGCCAAGGCTTTGCAGTGCCTGTTACCAACATCGCTACTTGCTTTAGCTACGCCCAAGGCGGCTCGCGCGTCACATCGCAGCCCGGCCCTGGCAACAAGCTGCTCGGTGGCGGCAACGCAGTGCTAGGCCAGCTGACTGTGCCCGTGCTCACCCAAATGCAGGCGCATTTGGCTAAAAATGGCGGGGTCTACAGTGGTAAAGAGCTGGTCACCGTGATGGCGGGTGGCAATGACCTGTTCATCCAGTCCGGCAGTATTCCCCAAGCGATTGCCGCGCGTGTTGCCCAAGGCCAAA
Source organism: Polaromonas sp. (assembly GCA_031390175.1). Taxonomy (GTDB): domain Bacteria; phylum Pseudomonadota; class Gammaproteobacteria; order Burkholderiales; family Burkholderiaceae_C; genus JAAFIP01. Next base: position 2,715 of record JANMTF010000108.1, on the reverse strand, counting down.
CCCCTGCAGACGCGCAAACTGCCGCAGTCACGGCTGCCGTGACCGCCATGGGCCAAGCTGGTGGCGAACTGGCGGGCTATGTCAAAGCGCTGGTGCTCGCCAAAGGCGCCAAAACTGTGCTGGTAGTAAACCTTCCTAACGTCAGCAAAACACCTGACTCGCTGTCCCAAGATGCGGCCACGCAAGGTTTGATTAACCTAATGAACACCACCTTCAACGACCAGCTCAAAGCCGGGTTGGCTGGCACCGGGGTAGTTTTAGCTGATGCCTACACGGAGAGTACCAACCAAGCAGCCAACCCTGAACCCTACGGCTTAAGCAACGTGAAAGACCGCGCCTGCTCCAGTGCACCCGCCACGGCGACAACACCTGCTCCAAATGCGTTGGGCGGAAGCTCTTTAGTGTGTAACGCTAGCAACCTTAACCCTGGCGATGTATCCCGCTACCAGTATGCCGATGGCGTGCACCCCACGCCTTACGGCTATGAGCTGTTGGCCAAGTTTGTGCTGTCAGAGATGCTCAAAGCCGGCTTGCTGTAAGCACTTGACCATCCTCCCATTAAAGCCATAAGAAACATTATGAAAATTACCCATATCTCTATCGCTACTGCATTGCTGGTAGCGGCCAGTTGCGCGCTTGCACAAAAAGCGGGCACTGTGTCTATCGAACTCGGCATGACCAAGCTGGCACCCCGGGTCACAAGCGGCGACCTGAGCGCACCTGCTTTCCCCAGCACCAAAGCCGATGTCAGTGGTGACACCGGGCTGACCGGTGCAGCCAACTACATGCTCACCGACAACATCGCACTCAACGTGCCGCTAGGCTTAGGCTTTAAGCATGACATCTCGGGTGCGTCGCGAGCAGCTGGTTTCGGAAAAATTGCTGAAGTGCGCGTTTTGCCTATGACCGTGCTAGGCCAATACCGTTTTGGCAATGCCAACGCCAGCCTTCGCCCCTACTTGGGTGCAGGCCTGACGTATGCCAAGTTTTACAAAGAGACCGGCAGCGCCGGGCTGACCGCTTTGACCAATCCAGGCGGCACGCCCACTACCTTGTCGGTCGGCTCCAAACTCGCCCCGGCATTTCAAGTCGGTGCCGTGTTTAACATCAATGACAAATGGTTTGTCAACGCGCACTACATCAAAACAATTTTGAAAGTGAAAACCACCTTCTCCACAGGTCAAGCGCAGGAGCTCAAGCTAAACCCCAACGCGTTCAGCGCTGCAGTAGGATATAAGTTTTAAACTCGGCAAGTACTGATCTCGGCAAGGGCCGTCGATAGACGGCCCTTTTTCATTGCGCCAAACGAAAACGGGTTACGATTCCTGTAACCCGTTGACTTGACAGTATGAAATTTTTGGTGGCCTGGGGCGGAATCGAACCACCGACACAAGGATTTTCAATCCTCTGCTCTACCGACTGAGCTACCGGGCCATGAACTTGCTTCACTGAGGCAAGCTCTAAATTATAACTGATACGCGCAGGCTTTTTGGCGCTACTGCGCATTGCGTTTACTGCGGCTCAGGTCTACGCCCAATTGTTTGAGCTTGCGGTACAGGTGGGTGCGCTCCAGTCCTGTTTTTTCAGCGACGCGGGTCATGGAGCCGCCTTCTTTGGACAAGTGGAATTCGAAGTAGGCTTTTTCAAACTCGTCGCGCGCCTCGCGCAATGGCTTGTCCAGCGGGAAACTTTGATTGGCCAAGGGGCCTATGTCCATGGCTTCGGGTAATGACTGGCCGCCCATCATGGCAGACTCTACGGTCAGCTCAACCTGCTTGGGTGCGCTGGCCATCATGACTGCTTTGGCTCTACCGCCTTTGGCCAAACCGTCATTGACGGCTTTGAGCAATTTTTGCAGCGTGATGGGTTTTTCTAAAAACGAATGCGCGCCAATCTTGGTGGCTTCTACTGCGGTGTCGATGGTGGCGTGGCCGCTCATCATGACGACGGGCATGGTCAATAGTCCCGAGGTGGCCCATTCTTTGAGCAAAGTGACACCATCGGTATCGGGCATCCAGATATCTAACAACACCAAGTCTGGCGTGTAGCGCAACCTTGCTTGGCGCGCTTGTCCCGCGTTCTCAGCCGACTCGACGTTGTGCCCTTCGTCGTTCAGAATTTCTATGAGCAAGTCGCGGATACCGAGCTCGTCATCTACCACCAGAATATTTGCCATATTGCCTTTGGCTTGCGCCTATTTGTGTGCACCTACATTACCCAGATTGCATTTGTTGCAGATTTGCGACTGTGTGTATTAAACCACAGCAAACGACAATATTACCTGTGCACCCGTGATCTTTCTTTCAGTGTTATCCCCAAGCACCTCAGTTGCAAGGTCTTCAGCAGGGACAGCGCCTGCAAAGCGATTGGACAAGTCGATGCGTGCGCCGTGGTCGTCAGCGATTTTTTTCACTACGGCCAAACCCAAGCCCGTGCCCCTGACTTTGGTGGTGACATAGGGCTCGAAAGCGCGCTGCAAAATATGCGGAGAAAAACCGGTGCCGCTGTCGCGCACGGTCATGCGCACACGCCGACTGTCTGGGTTGTACTGGGTGCTGATACTGACCTCAGGGGTACGTCCGTCGTCCGCAGCTGTATGCAAGCGCGCCAGCGTCGCATCTTGCGCGTTTTGCAGCAAGTTGTGGATGACTTGGCGCAACTGCTGCGCATCTCCCAAAATGGGGGGGCAAACCTCGGCCAAGCTGCTGGTGACAG
>JANMTF010000091.1:0-2100 GCA_031390175.1 Polaromonas sp. | reverse complement strand
AAGATTTTGCAGAACTGATGCAGATCTTTATAAAGAAAGAAACAACCTATGAGCGCAAGAGACCTGATCGACGACAAACTCACGCAAGCCGAGGCACTGCCTACGCATGCCAGCGCTGCGCCCCCCACCGATATGGCACGCCTGCTGAAAGCGCGGCCTGCCAAGCGGCCTGCTACTGCCGCGCTCCCCGCAGTCACCATTGGCGAACTGCTAGCCATTGCCGACGACGGCAAATCTCCCTTAGTCATCTACCCTGGCCAGCCTGGCACAGCAGCAGTGCGCGCCCGCACCCTATTAGACCTGCACGGCGCGCACATTGGCCAATCGGTGGTATTGCAGTTTGAGGGTGGCGACCCTGCGTTACCCATCGTGATGGGCGTACTGAGACAAACCGACAACCAGCTTTTAGAAGCCCCCGGCAACGTACAGCTAGACGCCGACGGCGTGCGCATGGTGGTCAGCGCCAAAGAACAAATGGTGCTGCAGTGCGGCAAGGCCAGCATCACGCTGACCAAGGCAGGCAAAGTGCTCATTCAAGGCAGCTACGTGTCCAGCCGCTCCACAGGTGTGAACCGCGTCAAAGGCGGCTCGGTGCAATTGAACTAAGCAAGGCACACAGCACCATGGAACTCATCAACGCCACCCGCATGGTTGCAGGCTACAACATGGGCCTGGAGCCCAGTGGCCGCGAGCTGCTGGTAGTGGTCATCAAAGGCACCTTTCGCTTCCCCCAGCCCGGCGAGCCACCAGGGCACTTTGCGCTGCATGACAAGCAATTGCCTTTGGTAATGGCCGACACCTTTACTGGCGCACCGGGCTTTTCAGCCCCCGTTTATGAAGTTGACTTTGCTCCCCGCAAACCGCGCTGCGATATCTTGCTGCTAGGCAGTGCCTACGCCCCCGACGGCAGGCCCACTACGCGGGTAGAGGCAGGTCTGCGAGTAGGCAACTGGAGCAAGACTCTGGCGGTGATAGGCCCACGCCATTGGGAGTGCGGCCTGATAGGCGCCACCGCATCTCACACCGGTGCGTTCGTCAAACAACCCATCTCCTACGATGTAGCCTTTGGCGGCACAGACCTGCACCACAAAGACCCATCCGAGCACGCAGCCTTCATGCCCAACCCTGTGGGCAGAGGTTTTCATAAACACATCAAGGTCGATTGGGTAGAAGGCAAGCCTTTGCCCAGTACCGAAGAGGTCAACCAACCAGTACGCGACCCTAACGGCAACTACCGCCCCATGGCTTTCGGCCCCCTAGGCCGCGGCTGGAACTCCCGCAGCCGCTTTGCAGGCACCTATGACGATGAATGGCTGGACAAGCATTTCCCCTTTTTACCGCCAGATTTTGACGAGCAGTACTTTCAAGCTGCCCCAATGGACCAGCAAGTGCCACTGGGCTTTTTTGATGAACAACGTACCCAAGTGTCGTTGGTCAACCTAACGCCTGAAGGCCTCACGCGCTTCACTATTCCCAACTTGAAGTTTTCAGTCAACATTGCTCCAAAAAAAGGTGACCCTGAAGACTACACAGCCACGCTAGACACTTTGCTCATAGAACCTGACCATCAGCGCTTTTCGCTTACATGGCGCGTGGCAAGGACCCTCAAAAAGAACATGTTTGAAATCGCCCAAGTGGTGGTGGGCAAAAAAGGCCGTGAATGGTGGCAACAGCGTGAGAAATTTACCTCCTCCAATCCCGCCGTCATGGAGAGCATGCCTGCTAAGGAAGTCGAGCCAGCATGAATGCCACGCCTATCGCCATTCTCAAAACCGGCCTGGTCACGTCGGTCGGTTTAAGCGCGCCAGCTACTTGCGCGGCACTGCGCGCCAAGCTAACTAATCCGAGTGAAACGCGTGTGATTGATTCGAACGGTGAATGGATTATGGCGCACCAGGTCACACTAGATCAACCATGGCGTGGCCTGACCAAGCTGGCCAAGATGGCTGCGATGGCGATTGAGGAAGCTTTGGAAGACATGCCAAAGGAAGACTGGGGCAGTATTCCGCTACTACTGTGCGTGGCAGAGCCCGAAAGACCAGAGCGTCTGGAGGGACTGGATGACCAGTTGTTTCTGAGCATACAAAGCGAACTGGGAGC
>JANMTF010000078.1:0-2626 GCA_031390175.1 Polaromonas sp. | reverse complement strand
TGCAGGCCCGAGGTCATGCGGTCTAGATCGATATAGCCGGTGGGTACGCCGGTAATGTCATTGGGGTTTTCCGACATCTCCACCACGCGGTCCATCAGCTCGACGACCAGGGTTTCCATACCCTGGAAGCCTTTTTTCATGCGCGAACCTTCTTCGCCGATGGCAAAGATTTTTTGCTCAGACTCGTCGAGGATTTTGGCAACGTCTTTGCCCTGGGTGTTAAAGGCGTTGGTGGATATCTCGTCACTGGCGCTGACCAGCTTGCGCAGGATGGAGCGCTCGCGCACGATCTCGGCGTAGCGGCGGATGTTGGCTGCGCTGGGCACGTACTGGGCCAGCGAGTTGAGGTACACCAAGCCGCCAATCTCGTCGGCCTTGCCTTTGGACTGCAGGTTTTCATAGACGGTGATGATGTCAGCCGGCCGGGTTTTGTTGATCAGCTCGCCAATGGCGGCGTACACCAAGCGGTGCTCATAGCGGTAAAAATCACCGTCTACCAGCAGGTCGCCTACGCGGTCCCAGGCACCGTTGTCCAGCAGCAGGCCGCCCAGCACGCTGGACTCGGCCTCGATGCTGTGCGGGGGTATGCGCAACTGCGCTATTTGCGGGTCTACGCCAAAACTGGAAAGATCTGGCGTGTAGTCGGAACTGTGGTCTGAGGTGTGGTCGGACGCGTAGTGATCATCGACGGAAGTGAGAACTGCTGACATGTGTTTTTTCTATCCTAATCGTAGATGGTAGTCTGCCCCCCTTACGGGAGCAAGCGCACAAGTGCAAGTGCTGTGCATAAGTCTGTGGACTGCTCTGTGCATAAGCTGAGCAGCGGTGTGTATAAGCTGTGATGGTGTGGGTGAAAAACAAAAAATCGCGCTTGCTTTGGCCGCTGCGCCGTGGTGTGGAGCCACACTTTGCGCTGCGCTGCGCGAATGCCTAGGTAAAACCCTAGAAGGGCAGTCTCGCACAGAATTTTCTCAAAATGCAACACAGTCTGTACTATGCTGTTGCAATGCAAAAAATTTGGGGTCGCGTGAGACAAACCCTGCCACTGGCTCAGCCAGCGATGCACCGCCGAGTGCCCGTGGTTGAACCCCTCTGGCTGGAATGGGCTGCCTTGGGTGGCTTGTTGTTGTTTGCAGCGTGGCTACTGGGCGTGCGGGGCGTTTGGGGCTTGTTGCTGCGCTCTGACCCTACTGGCATCACCTTGGTCATCATCGTTTTGTTTGGCTGCGCCACCCTCTGGTGTGGAGCGCGCTCCAGAGAGCTGCAAATGCAGCGGCGGGCACTGCACGATGCAAAAGTAACCACTGGCACGGCCGCCGCAGCGCAAGGCGATAGCCCAGCTACCAGTTGGGCGGCAGAATATTGGCGCGGCCTGGATGCCCCGCAAGGCGATGCCGATGCGCCGCTGGATTTGCTTCTGGAGCATACCCATGGCCCGCACAGCACGGCGTGGTGGGTCAATGGTATCCAGCTCAAGCTCGGTTTGCTGGGCAAGGTGATTGGGTTTTCCATCCTGGCGCTGAACATCGGCCAAATGCAAAACTTCGATCCTGCCCAATCTCAGGAGCTACTCAAAAGCCTGACCACTGGCTTGGGCGTCGCCCTGCTGACCACCATGGTAGGCCTGGTGGGCAATATTTTGCTGGGCCTGCAGTTGACGCGGCTAGACCGGTTTGCGGACTTGCTGGTAGCCGACTGCCAGCGCTACGGCCTGCACCGCAGGGCTGGCATGCAAAGCGCCTCTGTGGAGCACTGAATGGCCCGGCGCCACCCGTCACGAGAGCCGGAGGTAGATCCGTTCTACGACATGCTGTTCAACATGCTGATCGCGTTTGTATTTTGCTTTCTCATCGCGCTACTGGCCATGAACCCCAAAGCGCTCAAGGCGGGCGATATTCCGGCCAAGGCCGAATACATCATCACCTTGTCCTGGCCGGACTCTGACCCTAACGACATCGACATATGGGCGCAAGGCCCCACAGGCGATGTGGTGTGGTACCGCGCCCGCGAGGCTGGGCTAATGCACCTGGACCGCGATGACCGGGGCTTGTCCAACGACTCCATCGTGGTCAACGGACGCACCATCGTCAATCCACTCAACCAAGAGGTGGTGACCATGCGCGGCATTGCCCCTGGAGAGTACGTAGTGAACGCGCATTATTTTGAGTCCAAGGAAGTGGACGCCACCCACCCCAAAGCCGGGCAACCGGTGGAGGTGAATGTCTCGGTGGTCAAAGTCAACCCGCGTGCCGAGGTGGTGTACTACGGGAAACAACTGTTAGCCAATCGCGGCGAAGAGGCCACCGTAGTGCGCTTTACCGTGCAACCAGACGGCACCGTCAACAGTATCAACACACTGGGCAAACGCCTGGTAGGGAGCAGTACAAAATGAGTTTGTCCATCATCCTGGGTTTTGCAGTTTTGCTGTTTGTCACCCTCGTCGCGCTGTTGTGGTCGCACTGGCCCGCATGGCTTAAAGGCGTGCTGATCACGGGCGTGACGGTGCTGTATTTTTACGGCCACGAGGCGGTGCACTCTATCTGGGGCATTCCCAGTACCGATGCCTTGCCACCCAAGTTTGTGATGCTATCTGCCATCGTGCAAGAGCCGACCAACAAAACTCCGG
>JANMTF010000011.1:0-26390 GCA_031390175.1 Polaromonas sp. | reverse complement strand
CGGTGCCCAGCAAATCCCGCCCCACCGCTGTTCCGGTGGCACTGGCGTTCGCCATCGCAGACCATCCCTGGGTAGACAACGCCAACGGGGCTGCCGTGCGTATTGCGATGACGGTCGGTGTGCCTGCACCGCAGAAGGCCGCTGCGCCAGCTAAGCGCGGTAAAGCTAAAGCTTCCGTTGCGGCTGAGCCTGTCGAAGCTCTTGCCGGTCACCTATTCACAGTGACCAGTGAAACTACAGGCGACTACGGCGAAGTCACGGTAACCGTCACTGAAAAAACTGGGCAAATCCACGCGGACTTGACCGTAGGTGCAAACGTCACTTCAGCCCTAGCCCTAGAAGCCAATGACCACCTTTGCTACGAAGGCGTTAAGCCGCACGGCATGGGTTTTGTAGTCACTCCCGAAGAAGCTGCCTCAATCGGCCTTGGAGCCGTTCCGGGCTTAGAGAAACACATTCGCCATTACCGCAATGGCCGCGATCTGACAGACGTGCCACGCGGCGTGATGATCATCGACTTTTTTGGACTTAAAGCCGACGATGTACGGGCAAAGTTTCCAGCCGCTTACCAGTGGATACTGGAGCGCGTAAAGCCTGAACGCGACCAAAACAACCGCGCTAATCGCCGGGATAACTGGTGGCTCTTCGGCGAAACCAATCCGAAGTTGCGCAAACAACTTGTCGGCTTGAATAAGTACATCGCCACCGTAAAAACTGCAAAGCACCTCCTGTTCCAATTCTTGGATATTTCAGTTCTGCCTGATAGCAAAGTTATCTCGGTTTGCCATAACGAATCTTGGCTCCTGGGTGTGCTTTCCAGCTCAGTACACGAAGTTTGGAGTCTCGCGCAGGGCAGCACGCTTGAAGATCGGCCAACTTACGTAATCTCCCGCTGCTTCGAAACCTTCCCCTTCCCCGACGACGACACCGGCCTCACACCTGCGCTGCGGGAGCGCATCGCCAGCCTGACCGAGCAGATTGACGCGCACCGCAAGCGCCAGCAGGCGGCGCACCCGGGCCTCACGCTCACAGGCATGTACAACGTGCTGGAGGCGCTGCGTGCCAACGAAAGCGCCCCTCTGGACGCGCAGCGTGCGCTGACCGCCAAAGAAAAAACCATCCACACCCAAGGCCTGGTAGCCGTGCTGGCCAGCTTGCATGCCGAGCTGGACGCCACCGTGCTCAGCAGCTACGGCCTGAGCGCTGTAATAAGCAACGACGCGCTGCTCACGCACCTGGTGCGGCTCAACGCCCAGCGTGCCGCCGAGGAGGCCGCAGGCCACATCCGCTGGCTGCGCCCGGCCTTTCAAGACCCTCGCGCTGCTGCCCAAGCGGCGCAGCAGGCAAACGGCGCACTATTAAATAATGAGCTGCTCCCGCAATATTCTAAAGGGCTACAGGCATATTTGGCATTAGAAAACGACTCTCAAGAGGCTTCCACAGCATCTGACGGCCTGCTCACAGTCACCCAAGCCGCCCAGTCCATCCAGCCCTGGCCCGCCGACCTGCCCGCCCAAGTGCGCGCCGTCTCGCAAGTACTCTCGCTAGCTGCCACTGCCCTCACGCTCACCCAGCTAGAAGCCCAGTTCAAAGGCCGTGGCCCGTGGAAAAACAGCCTGCCGCGCATCTTGGCCACGTTGGAGGCCCTGGGTAAAGCGCAGCGCGATGGCGATGGCGATAGCGCGACTGAGCGCTGGCGCGCCTAGCTCACAAAGTAATAGCTGCTCCCGTAATATTTTATTGGGCTGTAGTCGTTTTCTCTACAAAAGTAAGCTTCAATAATCTCCCCACATGCTCCTTTGCATTGCGGCTTGCTTGGGCTGTACCACTACCATGCTGGGAACGCATAACGTAGGCGGCTAGATCAAAATTTGTTTGCATTTTTGCATCAAATACTGTATATTTTCACATAGTTTTTCTTGCTTTAAATTAACTTTAAAGTTAATATCATGTTTCTACGGCAACTGCCTTTTCAAACAACCGATACCTTGACTGGCCGCACGCGGTGTTGGACTTTGTATGCCATTGCTGATGGCAACGGCACCTGCCAGATAGAAGATTTTTTGCACCATCAAATGATGGGGGGCCACAGGCAAGCAGCGGCTGAGCTCCTGGCATGGATGGAGGAGATGGTTTTTGATGCGCAGGGCCCCAGAAGGTGGATTGGTAGTAAACGCTGCCATGAGTCGGTGTCGGGCAAGCAGATTTATGAATTTAAGCAAGGGAGTCTGCGCATGCATTGGTTTTATGGGCACGGTAAGTGTGTAGCCGTGCTGGCGCGTGCTGTTACCAAACAGAGCAATGCTACGCCCAAGCCTTTGACTAAAGAGTTAGTTGCACTCAAGCAGGCCTATGAACTAGCCGCCAACTTGGGGCAACTTTACATCGTGTGATAACTCACACATTGACAATGGAGTACTGGTATGACGAAATTTGAAGCACTTTTGGCCTCCGCCCGTGACACCGATGCCTATTGGCAAAGCCGCGTGAGGCTGCAAGCGGCAACGCAACTACAGGATTTGCTCGCTGCGTCTGGGTTGAACCAGGAGCAATTGGCACACAAAGTAGGTGTCAAACCGCCCCAGGTTTCGCGCATACTCAATGCGTTGGGTAATCCTACACTCGACACTTTAGTCAAAATGGCTGGCGCTCTGGGCTACGTACCCCAACTGACGTTTGTACCTGTTCAACATCAGGCTCCCTATCCTACGGCCATGACGAAAGCGCCTGAGCTGCCAGTGCCTACCCTAAGGCGAAAACCGCGAGAGTATGCGCAAACCAAAGAGATGATCAAAGCGTGAAGCTCACTTTAAAGGCCGTGCGCAGTAGGCCTGCGCGACGCAGCTAGGTATGGACTCCCAAGTCATCCGTTTTGCGGCCAAGCCCTACCGCCCCGATATTCGCTGGGTGGAGGATGTGCTGGGCGAAAGCCTGCAAATGCGCTCAGAGCCGCCGGGCTATGGGCAGCCGAATGCGCAGTTGGATGCGGCGCAGATTCCGCTGGGTGAGCATTGCTACGACTACCTCGAGGATGAATACAGGCCGTGCGCTTACTTTGAGCGGACGGATTACGGCACGGTGAAGTGCTTGTATTTGGGCCTAGAGGTCATCGATGGCGAATCGGCACCAGTTATCCAGCATTTTGGCAGCCAAGCCCATATGGAAGCTGCCAATGTGATCGAGACATGGTCGCTGCCCGACTTCACCAAAGAATGTGGCGTCAGTATGCTTTACCCGACCACGCTGGCCCAATTGCAATTTGCGGTGGATGACTACGAACAGGCCGTTTTGGGCAAGCGGGTTAACCTGTGGACTAAACCTTATCCTGAGCAAGCAACGTACGAAGAATCGAAACGGCGCACCGTCGCTTTAGACCGCCTGCTCATATGGGAGTGTTTGAGCAGCATGGTGGAAGATGTGCCTGCGTCTTTGATTTTCCGGCTTCAGCTAGTTGACGCCATGCACCGTGGCCACACCCAGCCGAGCAACGCACTGGTTGACGACTCGTACGTTGGCGAATTGGCGCACGACCCCGATCCTCGGCGCCAGTTTTGGTACATGTACCGCGCCCATTTTTACGATATATCCAGCCACTGGAATGATGTCTGCTGGCTTGAAAACCGTGCGCGGATTGCAGAGCTTTACTACTACGATCAACGTGTAGCGGCCATCATCGCGCTGAGAGAAGCTGGCGAAAAATCCGATTGAGCAGCGGTCTAAATTACTCACAAAATAATAGCTTTTCCCGCGCTATTCTATTGGTCTGCAGCCGTATTTGTTATAAAAATGAGCCTCTGGAACCGCGCCCGCTAGCACCCTGACCCTACTGCAGGCCATGCCGCCTTTGCGGGGCCACCACAGCGACACACCCATCGCCCTGCACGACGCGCGGCTACCGCCGCAGGTGCGTGCCTTGGCGCAAAGCTTTGGCACGCAAGCCGCCTGCGTTCACCGCATACTTACTGACCGAGGCATCGAATGGTGGATGATGGGCCGCGAGGGGGATTTGCTGGCGGCGCTGTGGTTTGAGTGAGTTCCAGTTTATGGATTGCGGGTTTTTATCCAAATTAACCTAACTTTACGAAATTATCGAAATATGCTAAGCTACCCGACTCAAGGATGCTTAAAACAACATCCGGTTTTAAACTGATGTTTCGAAACCCCCTCCTGTATTGATACCAAATTTAAACTGGAACTATTGTGATAGGTCTTAAGGCCACTCAAGAGAAACCGCTGGGGATGCTTCAATCAGTTTCGGGCATTGTCGAACGAAGACACACGCTGCCCATTTTGGCAAACGTGCTGACCCGGGAATCGTCTTCATTGCGATTTGATCTGAACGAAACCCCAAGCGATTCAGTCGACTTCGCAGGACGGCCAATTAATGCCATTTCGTGCAGCGCTTTGTTCAGGCAACCTCTGCTGCAAAGCCTGGGCTTTTCGCATTCCGTGCAAAGCTTTGTCAAGCAGCGACCATTCACTCAAAGGCTAGCAGGTTTTTTCGCCGCCTCCAAGCTCAATCTACGCAACGCGCCATAAGCGCACAAATGAGCCCGTAACCCCATGAACTCTTTAACCTTAAATTCTGCATTCGCCCCCAGCCGTGCCCAAACCGCCCGCACATCCGCCGACCCTTACGCCAGCGAAGCGCAAACTGCTGCTTTGCTACGCACAGGCGCGCAATACCGCCGCGAGCGGATGGACGCGCAAGACATGATCACCACGGAAGAAGCAGCCGCTCTCGCTGGCACCACCCGCGTCACTATCAACGCTTGGATTAAAGCGGGGCGCTGCATTGGCGTGGCCCATTTGCGCCGTGGATTTAAGCTGCCTCGGTGGCAATTCGAGCCTGCGGTATGGGCTGCCTTAGAGCCCTTAGCTAAGCAGTTGGATACCGATGATGGCTGGCGTGTGCTCGGATTTTTAGAAACACCCTTACCAGCGCTAGGCGGGCTCACCCCGCGTACGGCGCTAGAGCAAGGCGTGGGCACTGATCGCGTGCTAGCACTGGCAACAGCAGAAGCCCACTGAACTTCACTCCATGAAATTGCATGAACTAAACCCGCCCGTTATAGAAATTCCCAAACAAGCGCGGTGGTATCGCATCCAAAGACTCAAAGCATTGAAAGGCAGCGTACGCATCAACGGCTTTGTGCTGGCACCAAGTGGCCTGTTGGCCAACCGTTTTGACTTGCAGTCACAGGCAACGGCCTATGTGGCCGACAGCGCTGAAACGGCGCTTTACGAGTCATTGTTTCGGCGCGAGGCTCGCAGTTGCACGCTGGAGAGCCTAAGCCAACGCGCTTTGGTCACGTTTGAAACTACACACAGCATCCGTATTGCAGACCTGCGGGGACACGAAGAACCGTTCCCGGTGCTGCAATCGCTGCGTTACGAGGACACGCAGCAGCTGGCGCAAGACTGTTGGCATCAAGGATTGCAAGGTGTGTTGTACGCATCGGCCCAGCATCCGCACCATAGCTGCCTGTGCCTTTTTGCCAATGCCATCACCAGCATGCGCAGGCTAACGGTCACGCCACTGGTTGCGCCGCTCAGTAACCGTCTGCACAAAGCGGTCGTGAATGCCGCACATGGTTCGCGGGTACCGCTACTGGCTTAAGGTAGCGCTTCGAGGGCATCGATCTGCGGCGGTGTTTAGTGTGGCGCACCAGCGCCATCACCCTGCCCCAGCTAGAAGCCCAGTTCAAAGGCCGTGGTCCGTGGAAGAACAGCCTGCCCCGCATCCTGGAGACGCTGGAGGCGCTGGGCTGAGGACATGCTGGGCGAAAGCCTGCAAATGCGCTCAGAGCCGCCGGGCTATGGGCAGCCGAATGCGCAGTTGGATGCGGCGCAGATTCCGCTGGGTGAGCATTGCTACAACTACCTCGAGGATGAATACAGGCCGTGCGCTTACTTTGAGTTGACGGATTACGGCACGGTGAAGTGCTTGTATTTGGGCCTAGAGGTCATTGATGGCGAATCGGCGCCAGTTATCCAGCATTTTGGCAGCCAAGCCCATATGGAAGCTGCCAACGTGATCGACACATGGTCGCTGCCCGACTCCACCAAAGAATGTGGCGTAAGCCTGCTTTACCCGACCACGCTGGCCCAATTGCAATCCTGAGCAAGCTAGCCACGAAGAGACGAAACTGCGCACCATCGCTTTAGACCGCCTGCTCATATGGGAGTGTTTGTGCAGCATGGTGGAAGATGTGCCCAGGTCATTGATTTTTCGGCTTCAGTTGATCGATGCCATGCACCGTGGCCACACCCAGCCCAGCAACGCACTGGTTGACGACTCTTACGCTGGCGAGTTAGCGCATGACCCCGATCCACAGCGCCAATTTTGCTACATGTACCGCGCCCATTGTGACGACATATCCAGCCACTGGAACGATGTCTTCTGGCTTGAAAACCGAGGACGGATTGCAGAGCTTTACTACTACGATCAACGCGTAGCAGCCATTATCGCGCTGCGAGAAGCTAGCGAAAAAACCACGTGAACTGCAGTTTAAACATCTCACAAAATAGTAGCTGCTCCCGCAATATTCTATTGGTCTGCAGGCTGATTTGGCATTAGAAAAAGGCTCCCAAGAGACGTCTATAGCATCTAACGACCCGTTAATAGCCTCCCAAACCGACTCTGGGGAGTCTGTGCGTTAGCGCATAGACGGCGGACACCTCAAGGGCGATAGTGCAATTGGCAAGGTAAGTTCACCTTCGCCCCTTTCATCCCCACAGGAGTCCCCATGAAGCAGCCCAATACCTCGTCCAAAACCCTGAATGCACCACCCACGCCCCACAATCCGCAGGACTACCCCTTGCATGGGCAGACTGAGGCAACGCCGGGGCGCGACCAGGTGCGTGAAGAGACGCACTCCACCCGGTCACCGCGTGAATCAAAGCGCCCGATCGAGCGATCTGCCAGACCCGGAAAAAGCCACGCTGGCACCTGATGCCGCTGCTGCTCAGGCCGCGCAGCAGGCCAACGGAGCACTATTAAATAATGAGCTGCTCCCGCAATATTCTATGGGGCTGCAGCCTGATATAAGGAATAGATTCCGTGTATGCAGGCGTATGGACTTGGCTTGGGGTTTAGTCAATCAACCCTGTGCATCAGCGGCCATACGGCGCAAGCGGTGAGCAGTGCAATCGGCCTGAACAGGCCAAGCAAAACCAGCCACGCCCAGCCCAAACTCAGGCCAAAGCTGATGCCGGCCACGAATAACCACAAAGCCAGTTTGAAAGGTTGAAAAGTCATATGCCGCAGAGCATACATGATGTGCCGCTGTCTTAAGCAGCTGTCTTAACCAGCTGACTTGGAGCTCGGATTAGTTTTTAATTTCTGTTGCGCGTGCAGCCAAGCGCAAGCTTCAGTCGATCTGCGTCAGGAATGCGCATTTGCCCAGATTCAGCCGGAACCACAAGCTTTCGCGCTGGTCTCCTGCTACTTTGGGGTTAAAAAGGTCGATGAGGAATGTGGAATCAAAAACAACACCGGCCATAGATCAAGCTTTGCGTAATTTTTTTAGAAGCACTGCTGACCGTCGCGCGTGACACGGATGCCTACTGGCAAAGCCGCGTAAAGCTGCAAGCCGCAACTCAGATGCAGGACTTGCTCGCCGCGTCCGGGTTGAACCAGGAGCGGTTGGCGCAAAAGGTAGGGGTCAAGCCGCCGCAGGTATCGCGCATTCTCAATGCGTTGGGCAATCCTACGCTGGACACTTTGGTCAGAATGGCTGGCGCTTTGGGCTACGTACCTCATCTGACGTTTGTGCCCATGTAAAACCCGGTGTCTTGTCCTCCTGCGATGACGCAGGCAAGCGGCATGGGCAGTGCAAAGCGAAAGCAGCCAGAAGATGCGCAGACCGAAGCGACGATCCAGGCCCGCCTGAAGGCGCAAGACCTCGCCACCTTATCAGGGCGTTAATCGGCCAAGGCTACGGGCATGAAGACCATCGCTCAACCACGCCTGTGCATTGGCGCCATTAGCTCTATTAATGATAGCTGCTCCCGCAATATTTTATGGGGCTAAAGCCCTGTTTTGCTTAAATATTGCGCCACTGTCTAGCGTGGCCGATTGTCGATATCTTTAGCTTCCACATCAGTGACGTCGTCGGTAGATACCCGCTTGGATTTGGCCGCAGTGTCTGCTGCATCGGGCGCTTGGCAGGAGCGGTAGATATTGCCAAATCCCGCGCCGGGGCTCATGCGCACGGTGAAGGGGTTGATGGGCTGGCCGGTGAGCTTGCACCACACCGCGCGCAGGCACCACAGCACCAGCAGCACGATGGCCATCAGGGCCAGGCTGGCGGCAAACACCAAGCCTGCGGCTACCAGTACCAGGCGGATAAAAAAGTTAAATACAGTTTGCATGGGGTAGATGCTAGCGCATCTGGCGCAGTGCAGGTAGGTGCTGGCCAGGGTGGTGCAGACCGTGATGGGTACAACTTGTAAGAACCCACCATGCCAGCACGACTGAAGCCAAACCTGAGGTTTTGCACACCTGCAAGATCCCGCCGGAGACTGTCCATGCGCCAAACAACCACCCCAACGGCTTTACTCTGTATGCCCCCTGGCGAGGCGCGCAATGCCGTACGCGCGGCGCTGATGGCCATGCATGTGGTGCCGCAAGACATTTTGCCCAGCCGCGCTGAGCTTTCGCAGCTGGCGCACACGCTGCATGCAGACGCGCACACCGTGGCCATCATCGACCTGGCGGGTGTGCAGCAGGCTGCTGCACACCTGGTGGCTTTGGCGGCGCTGCTGCCCAGCCTGGAGGCCCGCCAGCGCACGCTGCTTGCGCGGCCACAGCGTGGCCTGTGGGCGGCGGACCGCGCTTGGGTGCAGGCACTGGGTTTTGCGGATTTAGTGGACCAGCTGGATTCGGTGAGTCTGGGGGCAGAGTCTACCCAAGTGTTGGCTTGGGTTGCGCGCCTTACAGGGGCGCAGCCGCTGAGCGGCGATACGCTGGCGCGCTACTTCAGCGCCATGCAGATCAAGCCTGACACAGCATCAGCACGCGGCCTGGTGCGCAAAGCTACCGGCCTGTCGGCCGAGGCCGTGTGCGCTGCCCTGGCAAGCAACGTCAAGGCGCTTAACCGGCTGTACCACTTCAAGTCGTACCCCAGCTGCTTTGTGGGCACCGAGGCGGTAGCGTGGCTGGCAAAGCAGTATGCTGTGCTAACAGGAGAAGCCATTGCGCTGGGCGCAGCGCTGCAAAGTCTAGGCCTGCTGCACCATGTGGCGCATGAGCATGCCTTTGCCAACGAAGCGTTCTTTTACCGCACCGATATGTCCACAGCGGTAGATCGCACCAGCCCAGGTGCTCTGCTGCGCATGCTGTCGTCTCCAATGGGCGTGGAGGTGCGCGACCGCCTGTACCATGGAAAAACCTATGCCCAGTGTTTCATTGGCTCCGAGGCCGTGGACTGGGTGAGCAGATCGCAAAAAATAGCTCGGTACCAGGCAGAAATTGCGCTGAACCGTTTGCACGGCTTTAACCTGATAGAGCATGTCACGCACGACCACCCGGTGCGCGATGGGCTATTTTTTTACCGCTTTGTGATTTGATCGGATCAACGCAACGCCAGTCAAGCGCGCTTATTCGCGCGGGATACCGCTGCGCTTGACCACCTCACCCCAGTTGTTGACCTCGCTGCGCAGGTAGGCAGCTGCTTCTTCGGGGGCGTTGCTGTGGCGCAGTTGCAGTCCGGTGGCTTGCAGCCTTTGCTGCACTTCGGCTGTGGCGGTGATGGCGTTCACACTGGCAAACGATGCATTGACCGTGGCCTTGGCCGTGCCTGCGGGGTACAGCACCATCAGCCAGGTGACGGCGCTGAAGTTCTCAAAGCCTTGCTCGCTCAGCGTGGGTACATTGGCCAGCACGCCGCCCAGGCGCTTGGCGCTGCCCACGGCCAGCGCGCGCAGGCGGCCGGACTCTACATGGGGGCGCACGGCAGAGGCGGTTTCTAGTGCGACCGATACGTTGCCCGAAATCACGTCGGTCAAGCCCGCCACGCTGCCTTTGTAGGGGATGTGGGTGATGGTGATGCCCGCTTTGCGTTTGATCTCTTCCATGGCCAGGTGAGACACCGTGCCGTTGCCGGATGACGCGTTGTTGAGCTTGTCGGGGTTGGCCTTGGCGTATTGCACCATCTCTTGCACGTTTTTAAACGGCAGGGCGGCGTTGCACACCAGTACAAAAGGCAGATCGCCGACCAGGCCGACGGCTTCAAAATCTTTGAGCGAATCGTAGGGCACGCTTTGGTAAATATGCGGGTTGGTAGCCACGGCAGACATATGGGCCAGCATCATCACGCTACCGTCTTTGGGCGATTTAGCCAACTGCCCCAGCGCCAGGCTGCCGCCTTGGCCGGGGCGATTTTCTACGATGTAGTTGTCACCTGTGGCCGTGCGCAGCTGGTCGGCCAGCAGGCGCGCCACGATGTCGGTGGCCTGGCCTGCGGGGAAGCCCACCAGGATTTTCACCACTTTGCCGCTGCCTGTGCTTTGCGCCAGCGCGGTTTGGCTAAGGGTAGCGGCAGCGCCGCTGAGGAGTACGGTGCGGCGGGAAAGGCGTGCGTCGGTCATGGCGTGGTGTTGATAAATAAAGAGTGCGAAAAATTTAGCGCAACAAGAGCGCGCCAGCAATGGTAGCCGCAGAACCGATGAGGGCCGCTAGGGCTAACCACCATGCAGGCACCATGGGACGCTGGTTGCCGCTTTGGTTGGAGTTCGAGCTAGTTGCTGCACCCGCCGATGCACCGGAAGATGCATGGGCTGTAGATGCCGCTGCGCCAGCACTTGATACAGCCGAAGCTGCACTGCCCAGCGCGCCACCTGCCACACCCGCAGCACCCACTGCCAACGCATCGGGCACTGCATCAGGTGCCAGCTGCTTGCGAAAGGCCTTGAAGAAATCATCCGTCATCTTCTTGGCCACGCTCTCGATCAAGCGCGAGCCTACCTGGGCCAGCTTGCCACCCACATGCGCCTGCGCGTTGTAGGCCAGCGCTGTGCCCTCAGGCGTTTCGCTCAGCGTGACGGCAGACGAGCCCTTGCCAAAGCCCACCGCACCGCCCTGCCCTTCAAACACCATCACGCAAGACACGGGTGCGTTCACCTCGGTCAAGCGCAGCACGCCGTTAAAGCGGGCACGCAATGGGCCGATGGAGGTGACGACCACCACCTTGAATTCGTCTTCCGCCGTGCGCTCGACCGACTCGCAACCGGGCAGGCACTTCTTTAAAACTTCCGGGTCGTTGAGCGCCGCCCACACGGTGGCGCGCGGCGCGGGAATGGTTTGGGTACCGATGATTTCCATGAATATCCTAAATGATTAAAGGCACTCGAAGAATAAGAAAAGCGGACTTGACCGGACGCAGAGGGCGCAAAGATACGCAAAGGACGCAAAAAAGAAAATACAAAAATAAATCCAAAACAAGATTCAAAATGGAACACAAAATATTCACAAATCAAAAATGAATTTTTGTCTTCATTTTTTCCCTGTCTTCTTTTGCGTCCTCTGCGTAACCTTAGCGTCCTCTGCGTCCTGACCCCAGTTCCCTTTCTCCTGCATCCCTTCTTTCCACATCAATGTTTCTTCTTCATTGCCGCCGAGGTGTTGACGATGGAGTGCAGGCTGCGGGCGTAGTCGATAGCGCCTTGCTCGTCCATGCGCGGGGCGTTGTGCATGTATTCTTTCAGCCCCAGAATGGCGGGGCGCGGGCGGCTCTGCAGCACGGTGATAAAGCGCTCCAGCTCGGTGCTCAGTTTGTCTGCGGGCACGACGTTGCTGATCAAACCCAAGTTCAATGCACGCTCGGCGTTGATGAACTCGGCGCTGTAGGCCATCCACAAAATCGCGTTGCGGGCGATGCGGTCATAGATAGCCGACATCACCATGGTGGGCATCACATTGTGTTCAATCTCGGGAATGTTGAAGGTGGTGGCGCTGCCCGCAAAGGACACATCGGCCAGCGCAGCCAGTGCGGTGCCAAAGCCCATCACGCGGCCTTCCAGCGCCACGATGACGGGCACTTTGCAGTTACGCACGGCTTGGTAGCTGCCGAAGATCGAGTCGTATTCATCGCGGCGGCTGTAGGCCTCGGGCGATGGTGGGCCAGGCAGGTCACGGATGCGGCCGGTGCAAAAATCCGGGCCAATGCTGCGGATGACGACGCAGTCGGAGGTCTCATGGGCTTTGTTCAGGGCTGCGGACAGCGCAGCGGCCATGCTGTCGGACACGCCATTGTCTTCAGGGCGGTTGAACGTGATGCGCAAAGCGCGGCCGTCTTGCTGGATGATAAGTTGGGGATGCATAGAGAGTCCTTAAAAAATGAAGCGTGGCTTAGCTCCCTCTCCCTTCGGGAGAGGGCTGGGGTGAGGGAAATGGTGATTTAGGTTGCGTTACGCCGCAGAGGTTGACCCGCAGCCACCCGTTTGAAATGCCGCCACAGCACGGTGTTGAACGCCTCTGGCTGGTCAATATTGGGCAGGTGGCCCGCATTGGGTATCTCGGCCAACACCGCATTGGGAATCAAGGCCTGCAGCTCGCGCATCACCTGCGGCAGCACGCCGTCATTGCCGCCAACCACTAGGGTAGTCGGCGTGCTGATGCGGCCTACGTCGGTCAAATAGTTCAACCCCTGGATAGCGCGGGCGCAGCCGGTAAAGCCCTCTGCCGAACTGGCCGTGGCAGTATCGATAAAACGCTGCGCCACTGCGGGATTGGCTTCCAAAAACGCTTTACCAAACCAGCGCTCTACGGTAGCAGCCGCCAGCGCACCGCAGCCTTGCGCAGCGGCGATGGTGATGCGCTCGTCCCAGGGTGCGGCGACGGCAGGCGGTGCGTCGGCGCGGGCATCGCAAATGCACAGGCTGAGCAAACGGTTGGCATGCGCAATGCCCAGGCCCAGGCCGCTCATGCCGCCCAGAGACAAGCCAACGTAGTGCGCGCGCTCAATCTTCAATGCATCCAGTACGGCCACGGTGTCGGCCACCAAATCCGCCATGGTATACGGCGCTTTGGGCGAACCGGACGCCCCATGCCCACGCGTGTCAGCCCGCACCACGCGCCAGCCTTCGTTGGCCAAGAGTGTGGCTTGAGCCTCCCACATCATGCTGGCCGAGAGGATGGAGTGCGTCATAAAGACCACGGGCGCGGCCGCGTCGCCCTGCACATACACAGCAATGTCGCCGCCGGGGCCGGAGATGGTTTGTTGGGTCACTGTAGTCACGTTAAGAATCCTGTGATTGATTATGAGGTTTTGCAAAATGCATGACACCTGCAGGCAGAGACTGCTCTGCGGCCTGCTTGGCTTGGAAAACTAGGCATTGGGCTGCGATGGTTTGTACGCCCTGGCGCTTGGCTTGGACGGCTCCGCGGCTGTCCCCCGTGTCGGCCTAGGGCCGACGACTCCTCCTTTATGCCGCTACGCCGTCCAAACCAAGCGCCAGGGCGGTCAACACGGTGGGTACACAGCGGTGAAAGACCCGCCATGCTAGAAAGAGAGTGTCTACACTCGCGGTGGAATACCCGTCGCGCTTGCAAGACCAGGCCCCTGCAACGGTGAAACGCCCACCACACTCGCAAGATCAGGTCGGTGGTGCACTCAGCGCAGCGGCATAAAGGAGGAGGCAGCGGCCCTAGGCCGCAACGGGGGACAGCCGCGGAGCTGAGTGCACCGCCGACCTGATCCCGTACAAAACCAAAGCGAACATCACGCACAAAACCAACCATGCAAGAACTATCGTGTGTCATGATGAGCGCAAAGATCAAGAAGCCGCCGCACGCAGCGCAGTCCAGATAGCCTGCGGGGTCATGGGCAAGCAGTCTATGGACGCACCACGCTCAGCCAATGCATCGTTAATAGCACTGGCAATCGCCGCCGGGCTGCCCAAATAGCCCGCCTCGCCCGAGCCTTTTTGGCCAAACTCGGTCAGCGGTGACAGGGTGTAGTGGTCTACGATGGTGATGGCGGGCACTTCCATGCTGCTGGGGATCAGGTAGTCCATGAATGTGCCGGACAGCAACTGGCCTTCTTCCGAATACGCAAACTTTTCCATCAGCGCCGCGCCCAGGCCGTGGGAGATGCCGCCATAGGTCATGCCGTGCACCACGTCGGGGCTGATCATCACGCCGCAGTCGTGGCCGCACACGTAGCGCTGGATGGCCACCTTGCACGTAGCGGGGTCGATGCTGGCCAGCACCACATGCGCCTCAAACGAGTGGCAGGGGTACATTTGCACCCGGCCGTCTGCGGTGGGCATTTGGCCGCCTGTGGGTACTTCCCAAACAAATTTTTCTTGCAGACCCGGCTCCATGCCTGCGGGCAGCTGGTGGTATTTGCGGTGGGCAATCTCGACCAGCGCGTCCCAGCTCAGGCTGCGCTGCGGGTCGTTCATAACAACTACATTCCCGCCCTCGTACACCAGCTCGCTCTCAGGCAGGTGCAGGTTATGCGCGGCAATGCGCAACAGCTTGGTGCGCAGAATTTTGGCCGCCCCCGCCGCCGCACCGCCCAGCATGATGGCCATGCGGCTACCCACCGGGCTGTTGGACGGCAGCGCGTTGAGCGAGTCGGCATGCACTACGCGAATGCTGTCGGGCTGCCTGTGCAGCACCTCGCCCAGCACGGTGGACACCATAGTTTCGTGTGCTTGGCCCGAGGTAGACGTGGCCATGAGCGCAATCACCGCGCCCGACAGGTCGATGCGCACCACGCAGGATTCCATCCAAGTTGTGGTTTGGTTCTTGGGGTTGAACAAGGGCTCGAAGGATGAATTGCCGCCGGAGGGCTCCAGGCAAGTTGCAAAGCCAATGCCTGCCAGTTGACCACTGGCGCGCAGGGCATCGCGCTGTTGCACGATTTGGTCAAACGGCGCGGCGTTGAGCGCCTTGCCCAGCACGGTGGCGTAGTCGCCGCTGTCGTAGTGGGTGCCGCTGGGGATCAAATACGGAAACTCGTCTTTGCCAATCAAGTTGCGTTGTCTTAACTCAATGCGGTCTAGCTTGAGAAAGCGGGCCACTTTGTCCATGCCCGTCTCTATCGCATAGTTGGTCGGTGCCTGGCCAAAGCCGCGCACGGCCTCTTGTGGCGTTTTGTTCGTCATCACCGCGATGGCTTCGTATTCCACGCTTTGAATGCGGTACGGCCCCACGATGGCGCCCACGGGCTTGCCCAGTTGCAGCGGCGAGCGGCCTGCGTAGGCACCAATATCGTCTATCGCGCGCATGCGCATGCTGCGCATGATGCCCTGTGCATTAAAGCCCAAGGTCACGTCAAAAATACGGTCTGGGCCCTGCATGTCGCCGCCGCGCATATTCTCCAGCCGGTCTTCCACCAAGCGCACCGGGCGGCCGAGTTTGCGGGCCAGGTAGGCGACCAAAATGGTGTGCTTGAGGCCGCGCTTTACACCGTAGCTGCCGCCCACGTCCACATCAAAATGCACGCGCACCGCACTGCCGGGCAAGCGCAGCGCCTTGGCCAACTGGTCGGGGTATTTGGGCATTTGGATGGAGGCCCATACGTCCATAATTTCCGTTGCATCGTTCCAGGCGCAGGCCACGGCAAAGGTCTCAATGGGCACGGTGGAGTTGCGCGACCAGCGCACGCGGTAGCTTAAGCGGTGCTCACACTGCGCCAACTGCGCAGCGGGCTGCTCGCCGTTGGCGGCTGGCCAGACGAAGGTGCGGTTGAAAATCGTGTTGCTGCCGTGCACCGGGTGCACCAGGGGCGCGCCTGCCGCCATCGCGGCCTCAGGGTCTACTGCATGCGGCAGGGCTTCGTAGTCCACCAGCACCAATTCAGCAGCGTCTTCGGCCAGCGCGCGGCTGTCGGCCACTACGGCGGCGATCCACTCGCCTGCATAGCGCGTGACACCCTTGGCCAGCGGGTAGCGCGTGACCTGCGGGGCATCGACACCGGGCAGCATGGGCTCGGTTGCGGCGCAAAGTTCATCGCCTGTCAGCACGGCATGTACGCCGGGCATGGCCAGGGCGGCAGATGCGTCGATAGAGAGAATCTTGGCACTGGCATACGGGCTGGCCACCAAGGCTATATGCAGCATGCCTTGCATTTGAATGTCGGCTGCGTAGCGCCCTTTGCCAACGACAAAGCGTTTGTGCTCAACTGCGCGGCGGTGTTTGCCGATGAAGCGGAAACCTGTTGTGCCATCAGCCATGGCTTGCACCCTCTGGTTGGGTAGCGTATTTCACCGCATCCACTATCTGCTGGTAGCCCGTGCAGCGGCACAGGTTGCCGCTAATCGCCTCGCGTATCTGCGCCTCGTCGGGGTGCGGGTTGTGCGCTACCAAGGCGTGGCAGGCAATCAGCATGCCAGGGGTGCAGTAGCCGCACTGCAAAGCGTGCTTTTCACAAAACGCGTCTTGAATTTTAGACAGCTGGCCGCGCTGCGGTGCCAAGCCTTCGACCGTCGTCACTTGCATGCCATCGGCCTGCACGGCGAACATGCAGCAGGAGCGCACCGGGTCGCCGTTCAGCAGCACAGAGCAGGCCCCGCACACGCCGTGCTCGCAACCCACATGGGTGCCCGTCAGGCCCAGGTCGTCGCGCAAAAAGTCCACCAGGGTGGTACGCGGCTCCACATCGCGCGCCTGCGCTACGCCGTTAACGGTAATTTGAATGGCTAATTTTTTTATCATGGTGTCCTGTCGCCTCTACCCTGTAACCTGCGCCGCAGCAGCGGCCTTAACCAGCACCCGCGCCAGCAAGGTAGCTGCCAAGTGCCTGCGGAATTCGGCGCTGGCATGCATGTCGCTGCCGGGGTCGGTCTGCTTGGCCGCCGCCTGCGCCAGCTCTTGCGCCAGCGCGGGGGTAATGCGGTGGCCCACCAGCTGCGCGGCAAACACCGGGAAGGCAAGAGGAGATCCACTCACACCGCCCACGCCCATGCTGGCACGGCTGACCGTACCATCCGCATCGAGCTGCACTTGGCAGGCAGCGGATGCCATGGCAAAGTCGCCATGGCGGATAGCGGTCTCGTCAAAAGCGCTGGCCACACGGCCACCCTGCCACACGGGCCAGTCGATGGCCGTTAAACATTCAGTCTCACCCACGGCGGTGAACATGGGGCCGAGAAAGAAGTCTTGCGCGCCCACGCTGCGCTCGCCATCCGCTTGGCTGTGCAGGCGCATCGTCGCCTCCAATACCAGCGCGGCCAAGGGCAACTCGGCCGACGGGTCGGCATGCACCAAGCTGCCACCCACCGTGCCCCGGTTGCGCGTTTGCGCATGGCCTACCCAGCGCAGGGCTTGTTGCACCAGGGGCAGGGGAGCGTCCAGCGCTCTAGCATCTTGCACATCGCGTTGGCGCACGCCCGCGCCCATGGTGATGGTGTTGGCACTGGGCTGAATAGTTTTCAGCTCGGCCAGGCGGTTAATGTCCACCAGCAGTGCGGGCCGCGCCAGGCGCATGGCCATCATGGGCACCAGGCTTTGGCCACCGGCCAGCAGCTTGGCGTCGCCGCCGTGCTCGGCCAAGAGGCTTAGAGCGTGCGCTAGGCTGTCAACACGGACATAGTCAAAAGCAGCAGCCTTCATGCGCGCACCTTGTGCTTGCGCCCTGCTGGGTTGGTCTGTATGGTTCTCACGGCGGTCAACTCTCTGGTGTAAATCTGCACACTATCGCCGAGGCGACAAGCCTTGGGTAATGGCGTATTATTATGGAGGTAGCAATAGAAAAACTCACACATTTCACCGAAAACGCAAAGATCAGAACCATGCCAGCCATGAGAAAAATTCCCCCCATGAATGCCGTGCGCGCGTTCGAGGCCGCCGCCCGCCACATCAGCTTTACCAAGGCCGCTGGCGAGCTGAGCGTGACGCATGGTGCAGTGAGCAAACAGGTGGCGATACTGGAAGCTTGGCTGAACACGCCCTTGTTTAACCGCTCGCCCTCGCAACTGAGCCTGACCGACGCGGGCCGCACCTTGCTGGCTGCCACCACGCCCGCGCTAGACCGCATCGCCGCCGCTGCCACCCAACTGCTAGAGCAGGCCTCGCCCTCGGCCCTGCGCATCAACGCGCCGCCGACGTTTACCATGCGCTGGCTCATCCCGCGCATCTCGTCGTACCAAAGAAAGCGCTCGGATGTAGAGATCAAGTTCACCACCTCGATTGCGCCAGTCAACTTTGCCGAGCGTAGCTACGACATCGCCATCCGCGCGGGCGACCAGCCCCTGCCTGGCCTGCGCTCTATCCCTTTCATGACCGAGACCATCGTGCCGATTTGCCACCCTGACCTGATGGAGCGCGGGCGCTTGCAAAGCCCTTCCGACCTGGCCAAGCACACTTTGATCAACTACGACACCGAGCCCCTCACCTGGCCCGACTGGCTGGCCGCAGCGTCCGTGCCCAGCCTGCAAAGCGAGAACCAACTGCGCTTTGAGCAGATGTACTTCGCCCTGCAAGCCGCCGCCGAAGGCCTGGGCGTGGTACTGGTGCCGCTGTTCTTGGTAGCCGATGACATCATCGCCGGCAAGCTATGCGCTCCCTTCGGCATGCTAGCCGCCCGCCAACGCCGCTACTACGCCAACTCCCCTCTGGCAGTAGCCAACAGCCCATTGACCGACAGCTTCAACGAATGGCTGATCACAGCGGGGCAGGAGACGGAGAAGTCGATTGGGGATTTGGCTAGCAGTATGGCTTGGACGGCCTGAGTTTTACTTCTCTTATGGGGCTGTAGGCCAATGGATTATAGCGCAAAAAGCTATTGAAACAGTAGCACTCTTTGCTTGCTTCTGCGTAAAGGTGCGCGCTGCTGCGGCGCGCTTTGGGTGTGCGAAGACTTTGGGGGCACGTTGCTCTTTTTTTTCGTAGCTGCTTACACTATATTTTATTGGCCTACAGCACAAAACACCCTTTGAAATCGGAACAAAATCATGCTAGCAAGCACAGCGTGGTTTGTAAACCGAATCAACTCGCCAAAGAAAACGGATGAACCTGAATATCCGTATCCGGGAAATGCGCTACCAGCTTGAGTTCACCGCCTAGCGCCTTTACATACTCGCGCAGCGTGCTCACATACATGTCCTCGCGCCGCTCCAGTTTGGAAATGGAGCCCTGCTCTACGCTCATCAAGTTGGCCATTTCTATTTGGGTGACGTTGCGGCTTTTGCGCAGCGCTTGTAGCTGCATCTCTAGCATCATGGCCTCGGCTTTGGCAGCAGAGCGCGACTGTGCCGCTGGCGACATGGCCGCCTGGAGAGTTGCAAATTTTTTAGCCATCGATCAGCCCTTCCTTTCGTAGTGTTTCCACGTGCTCGCCATAGAGCCTGTCTGCGACGGGTATGGTTTTGTCGTACCAACGGTTGTCGCCCGTTTTGTCGCCACCTAGCAACTAGATGGCGGCACGGCGTGGGTCAAACGCATACAGCACACGTTACGGCCTGCCTTGGTGCTGCACACGCAGTTCGCGTATATGCTCGTGCCTGGAGCCGTTGATGCCCGAACTGTGCGGAAAGAACAACTGCGGCCCTTGCGAGGCCAGCAATAATGCCGACGCGTTGACTGACACCTGTTCGGCCTCGGTCAACTGGCTCCACCAGATTCCCAACTCGTCTGTGTATTCAATGTCCCATGCCACGGGCTAAATCATGTATTTTATTGAATATAGTGTCAAGTACATATTTTGAAATATTTATCCGTACAACTGGCCTATTTGCCATTGCAATGGTTGCAACTATCCCATGGTTAAATCAAACCGTTTATTCATTGGATCAAATTCATGTTGAATGCCTTGCCGCTGGGCGCCTCTCTGGGTTGGAAGGCGTGGGTCTTATTCATCCTGGCCTTTACTTTGCTGGCAGGCTGCTCCGGCGCGCCGCATCCCATATCGTTTTCTCCTGTGGCTGATGAACCGCGCCCTCACCGCATTTTTGCCGTGAGCCATGGCTGGCATGTGGGCTTGGTTCTGCCTGCAGCTCCCTTGGTAGCACGCTTGCCAGCGCTCAAGGAGCGTTTTGCCAACGCCAGCTATTTTGAAATGGGCTGGGGTGACAAAGGCTTCTACCAGTCTGAGGAAATCACTGCCAATCTCATCTTGCAAGCCATGTTCTCATCCACGGGTGCCGTGATGCATGTGGTGTCGCTGCCCCCTTCTGCCGATACGCCATTTGACACCTTCAGCGGCAGCGAAGTGGTGGAGTTTTGCGCCTCTGAGCGGGAACTTGCTTCGCTCAATGACTTTATCCAGCAAAGCTTTTTAAAAAATACCACGGATCAACTGATCCCCATGAAGCCGGGCATCTACGGCAATAGCCAATTCTGCGAAGCCAAGGGCAAGTACCACATGTTTAACACCTGCAACAAGTGGGTAGCCAAGGGCTTGCTCAGCATGGGGCTGGGTGTGGACTCCACATTGGCGCTTACCGCTGGTAATGTGCTGAATCAACTGAAGTCAAGCGGCCGTGCTGTGCGCATTGCGGCCCATGGCATGCCGAGCGTAGCAGCTAGAACTTGCCGTTGAACCATACTCCAAAACGCTACTATTTCAGCAGCAGCTCCCGCGATATTCTATTGGGCTAGAGGGCTAAATGTTTTGAAACATCTGCTTGGAATACATCACCTGCCTGGTTGCGAAAAACACGCACTATTTACCCGCAGCAGGGGCCATGCGTGCGGTCAAAGTCTGCAAATCATCGGGCGATAAACGGTCTAGGCCCTTGGCGTAATTGGCGGCGCTAAGCTGGTAAAAAACTGAGTTGAACAGGTTGGCTTTGGAGTTGTCACGCGTAGCCACCTGCTTGGCGGGCACGCCAGCGATCACAGAGTTTTCTGGAAACACAGAGCCTTCGGTCAAAATAGAATGCCCGGCAACGATGGAGTTGGCACCTACCCGGGCGCCGTCCATCAAGGTGGCGTTGATGCCTATCAAACACCGGTCGCCGATGGTGCAACCATGCAGGGTGGCGTGGTGGGTGATGGAGCAGTCTTCACCCACCACCGTGGGCGTAAAGTTGCCCACATGCAGCATGACAAAATCCTGGATATTGGTGCGCGCGCCAATGCGAATCTCGTGCATCTCCGCCCGCATCACCACATGCGGCCACACCGACACGCCCGGACCGATATACACCTTGCCGTAGATCAGCGCGGAGTCGTGAATGAAGGCTGGATGGTCTAGGGTGACTGAACTGCCGATGTGTGCCATGGTGGAGCCTTGGTTGAAAAGTTGATGTCTGTGCTTTGCAATTTGCATTGTATTGATCTTCGCAAAATTCACGGCACCGATAGACTTGCATTTGGCTGCGGTACAGACTCCAGCCCTGTCCTGTTCTGTTCTGTCCTGTTCTGTGCACGCTCTGGAACTTGGCATATACGGCTCCGCGGCTGCTCTGCGCCCTGCGGGCTCCCCCTTTATGCCGCTGCGCCGTACAGATCAAGCGCCAGAGCTGCAAAACGGAGTAGGTTGGGGCTAAGCTGTTGACTACCTAGCACGCTCGCAAGAGCAGGTCGGTGGTGTATTCAGCGCAGCGGCATAAAGGAGGACGCGGCCTAAGCCACAACGGGGGACCGCCGCGCAGCTGAGTACACCGACGACCTGCTCCCGCGCAAAAGCTAAACTCACCCAAAATCACCGATTTCAGCTGGATTTTGTGTTTTCTGACCGCCTTGGAGCGTGAAAAACGCTCGAAAATAACCCGTTTTCAGATGCTGATTGGGCTCTAACCGTCTAAACAACTGCGGGAGCAGCTACTGAATATGTAGTGTTTTCTATCCCCAGCGGATGCCAACCAAGCGCCCGCGAATGCCCCCTCCAAGCTCAATTGGCTACCTGTCCACTGCAAATCACATTGGTCCAAATATCTTCACCCATAGATGAAACGTGGTAAGTTCCTATCTACAAATATCCATCGGAAAAACACATGATTGTCGAACGCATTTGGACGGGCAACGCCTACCGCAATTTCAATTACCTCATCGCCTGCCCACAGACGGGCGAAGCACTGGCGATTGACCCGCTAGACCACGAGAAAACCCTGCACACCGCCAAGGTGAAAGGCTGGCAGATCACACAAATTCTCAATACCCACGAGCACCATGACCACACTGGCGGAAATGCCGCCGTGGTGGCCGCGACGGGGGCCAAGGTGATAGCCCACTTCAAAGCCGGTGGCAGTATTGCAGGCATGGACAGAGGTGTGCAGGCGGGTGATGTCATCAAAGTAGGCAAGACGGTAGAGCTGGAATGCCTGGACACCCCCGGCCACACCATGTGCCATATCTGCCTGCGCTCGCACACCGAGCAGCCTGCGCTGTTCTCGGGCGACACCTTGTTCAACGCAGGTGCCGGCAATGTGCACAATGGCGGCGATGTGCATGCCATGTACGCCAGCTTTGCCGACCAATTGGCCAAGCTGCCCGACAACACCCTGGTCTACCCCGGTCACGACTACATGGAGAACAACCTGAAGTTCACCCTGGCCCGCGAGCCAGACAATGCAGCCGCCAAAGCGCTACTGCCCAGCGCGATAGACCATGACCCCGCCAAGTCGGTGGTGACCACTTTGGGAGACGAAAAGCTGCACAACACCTTCTTTCGCCTCGCCAGCCCCAGCGTGATTGCCAGGCTGCGTGAGAGCTTTCCAGACTTGCCCGAGCATCCCGATGCCAAGACGGTTTTTATGAAACTGCGCGAGTTGCGCAATACCTGGTAGAGCTTTGTAAAAATTAGTTGTGCAGTGCACGCAGCTGCAACAACTGCGCCGCCACGCTAACGGCAATCACCTCAGGCTCTTTGCCTGCAATGCCGTCAATGCCAATCGGGCTGGTAATGCGTGCAATCTCGCTGGCGCTAAAACCACGCTCTTGCAGGCGGTGGCGAAAAGTGGCCCACTTGGTTTTGCTGCCAATCAGGCCGATAAAAGGCAAGTCATTTTTCTCGCGCAGGCGCATCAGGCACGCGGCCACCACGTCCAAATCTTCTGCATGGCTAAAGCTCATGATCAGCACATAGCTACCTGCGGGCACATCATTGACGGCAGCATGCACGGGGGCTGAATGCTCACACTGCACATGGCTGGGCACGTCCTCGGGAAAGATCTCATCACGGCTGTCTATCCAAGTAATGGCGCATGGCAGCGTGCCCAGCACGTTCACCAAAGCCTTGCCCACATGGCCCCCACCAAAGAGCGCCACTTTAAACGCATTCAGGCCTCTAGACCAATGGATAATAGCGTGAGAAGCTTCTCTTTTAATAGCGTCTTGCGCGCTGACAAAGCTGAACTTTAGATGCACCACACCGCCGCAGCACTGCCCCAGCGTGGGGCCCAGCGGATAGCGGCGCAGTTCGTCTTGGGGTTGCAGTGTGGCTGCTGCCGCTGGCGCTGGCGCACTGGAAGCGATGCCCGTGCGTGCATGCTGCTCAAGCGCACTGCGCGCATGCGCGATAGCCTGAAACTCCAAATTGCCACCGCCCACTGTGCCTAGCACTTCATCGCCAAACACCAGCATCCAAGCCCCCACCTCGCGCGGGCTGGAGCCTTCAAAGCGGTCAATGGTGATAAGCACCGCGTCTTGCTGCGCCAGCTTATCCAGCAAATGTGCGTCACGCGGCAACACTAAAGGCCTCCAGTTGCAAGCCAGCGAATATTTTGAAATCGACCACATTGCGCGTCAGCAAGCCATAGCCATGGTGTACCGCCGTAGCGGCTATCAAGGCATCATGCGCCGTAGCGGTCAGGCTCTTGGGCAGCGCCGCAATCATGCGGGCGTGCGTACGGGAGACTGGCAACGAAAACTCCAAAACCGGAATGGACGACAACAAATTCTCCACAAATGCGCCGCGCTGCGCCCTGCGCTGTGCCGTGTTGGCGCGCTCCACACCCACCAGCAGCTCACTGGCCGTCACCGCACTCATGTACGCGCCGCCATAGTGCGCCCAGCGCGCCAGGCTCAGGCCAGCACCCGACTTTTCAGCCAGCACCCACACATCAGTATCAATCACGAGGCCCATGGGTCAGCCCTAGTAAGCAACTGCGCCCGCACGGCCTGCACGTCTTTGGCCATGGATTGGCGGTTAGCACCGCCCAGTTGCGGCCCCTTGGCCAGCCAGTCGTCCAGCTGCCCAATCGGAAACCCATCCGCCGCAGCGACAGGCGACACCCGCGCCACCACGCGCTTGCCTCGCTCAATATCCAGCACTTGGCCTTTGTACTGCACCTGGTTTAAAAATTCAGACAGGCCACGGGAAAAATCGGTGGCGTTGACGGCAAGCGTTGCCATGGCAGGCTCCTTGAATTTAAATCTGATAATCAGTTTATCAGATTTATTGCTTGCCGACTAACGTTAACACTTTCACATAGCTGTTGGTCAAGCAATAAAACTACTGCCAGCTGGCGCGGGGAGCCCATGGGAAAGCTGGAGCGGAACTCGGATCGGCGCAAGTAACACCAGGTGTGGGTAAGGTGCTTACAGTGTTTTCCAATTTTTGATAAGTAAAAATATGGAGTCAAAAGTTGAATTGAGCGGATTAAACCAACGAACTGGTTTGCCACAGTTGGAAATTGGAATGTCCTGCTTCATCACAAAAACATCTACAACATTGAACATCTCTGTATATCGGATCAAATAGTTCATAGCGACGAAACTAGAAACTACGCCTGTTACCTTTGTTTCAAAGCCTGAACCATGTAACTCTCCCTGAGCATGACCAGCCACCGACGAGATCGCACAACACTGAGGATTCAACTTGAGAAACTCATTGGTATCTTGATAAGGAATGGTTTGTACAGGTTTTACAAATTTTAAAACTGAACCATCTGCCTGTCGTTTCCAATACAAGTTCGTAGGGTATTTCTTCAAGTCATCTTGCACTGCGACTCTTATCTTTTCGTCTTCATTCAGGTATTTGCTTTGTGCAAAGCAATACCCTTTGTAGTTCATTGTGCCAATATATATGACGTACACACTAAAAATGCATAGGATCAACAAACCAAGCCAAACGAGTAATCTTTGCACAGAAAAAATCCTCAAGTTAGGGAATTTAGGGTTCTATTTTCTATTTGCCAAAGTGACATTGCTATCTAAAAATCTAGTGACATCAGACTGCTCACTATATCCTTTTGAGTTGACTATACTAGAATAGTCCCTGTCAATTGGCTGTTAGAAGCTATTACTTTTATAGCAAACTACTTCTCTTGGCATACTAAATTATTGCGCTGTGAGCAGTAGCGCAGCAGCCGCCCGCAGCTTGTCTTTTTTGCTAGGCCGCGCACCTTTGATCCCGCCGTTGGCAGATGGCGCGTTTTTTACACCTACCTCTGCCGCTGCCACCTCAACAGGCTCAAACCCGGCTACCTGTTCGCGCGGCACTTTGACGCCATGGCGCTTCTCTATCAAACGCAGATGCCCCTCAGTACCCGCACTCACAAAGCTCACGGCCAACCCGCTCTCACCCGCCCGCCCAGTGCGGCCAATGCGGTGGGTATAGTCCACCGCCGAGCGCGGCAGGTCGTAGTTGACCACGACGGGCAACTGCGCAATGTCGATGCCGCGCGCGGCTACGTCGGTGGCAACTACCACTTGCAGGGTTTTGGCTTTGAAGTCCATCAGCACCTGGGTGCGCTTGCCTTGGCTCAGCTCGCCGTGAAATGGCTCGGCGGTGATGCCTGCGCCGCGCAGTTTGACGGCGATGATTTCGGTGGCGTGTTTGGTGGCCGCAAACACCAGCACACGCGTCCACTTTTCGGTGGCTATCAAATGGCGCAGCAACTGGGTTCGCCGGGTTGCATCTACTTCGATAGCACGTTGCGATATATCCAAGGCGGTTGCAGCCTGCTCTTCTACTTCTACACGCAGCGAGTTGTGCAACATGCTGTTCGCCAGCGCCTCAATAGCAGGCGGAAAGGTGGCGGAGAAAAACAGGGTTTGCCGCTTGCGTGGCAGCAGCGCCAAGATGCGGCCCAGCTCTTCGCCAAAGCCCATGTCCAGCAGGCGGTCGGCTTCGTCCAGCACCAGGGTGCTAACCTGCGCAATACTCAGAGCGTTGTGCGCCAGCAGGTCTAGCAAGCGCCCAGGGGTGGCCACCACCACATCTACCCCGCCGCGCATGCGCATCATTTGCGGGTTGATCGACACACCGCCAAACACCACAGCCACTTTGACACGCTGCGGCAGGTACTTGCCCAAGCTGTCCAGCGCCTCGCCCACCTGCACCGCCAGCTCGCGCGTGGGCACCAAGATCAGCGCCTGCGTGCGGCGGGGTGATGTAGGTACGGATAGCGCTACTTGCTGCAGTATCGGTAGCACGAAGGCCGCCGTTTTACCTGAGCCAGTTTGGGCAGAACCCAGCACATCACGACCTTGCAAGATGGCGGGAATGGCGGCGGCCTGGATCGTAGTGGGCGCGGCGTAGGCTTTTTCT
>JANMTF010000438.1:0-3252 GCA_031390175.1 Polaromonas sp. | reverse complement strand
CCATGCCGCCAAACACCACGGTGGTGCGCAGCTGGGTGTATTTGCCATACAGCTTGGACTGTTCGGCCACCTGGTCGGCCAGCTCGCGGGTGGGCAAGATGACCAGGGCGCGCACAGGGTGGCGGGCGGGCGAGGTGGAGGCGCTTTCGTGCTTGAGCATGCGTTGCAGCAAAGGCAGGATAAAGGCGGCCGTTTTACCGGTACCGGTTTGGGCCGCGCCCATCACATCACGCCCGGCCAGCACCACAGGAATGGCCTGGGCTTGGATGGGACTCATGGTGGTGTAGCCTTTTTCAGCTACGGCGCGTAGGATCGGCTCGGCCAGACCCAGGGAAGAAAATTGATCGCTCATGTCCCTGTATTGTCGCATTTTGGGCGGCTGGGGCTCAAAAGAGTGGGAAACGATGGTTTTCTGGGTACGTAGTTTGCGGGTGTGGGAGTGGGGAAGCTGCTGTGCTTCTTGGCTCTCCCGGAGGGCAAGCGGATGTAAATCGCCCTCATACTGGAGTACCAGAAATCGGTCAATTTACATCCGCTTGCCCTCCTGCACATAAGGTCGTGCGCTACCCGTAGTGACGGGAAATACCCGAACGAGTCTACCGGTAGCGCACTACTATGGTCGCGCACGGCGAGGTGTTTATCAGCCGACCGATTTCTGGTACTCCAGTATGAGGGCGGATGATAAACACCTCGCCGTGCGTACGCGAGGCTCCCTACGCATCCCTCGCGCATCCCCTTCGCCATACCCTGTACATGCCCCGCGCGTCCCCCATGTGTCCCCAAAATGCTCATACCACCGTATGCACCCATCCCCCATGCGACGACCACTACCCAAGCAAGTGGTTACTATACAGGGATGACCTCCAATGCCCCCGAAAAACTCTCCATGCATCAAGTGCTGCTGTGCGGCGCACTGATTGTGACCCTGTCCATGGGCATTCGCCACGGTTTTGGGCTGTGGCTGCAACCCGTCACGCAGGCGCAAAACTGGTCGCGTGAGACCTTTGCCCTGGCGATTGCGGTGCAAAACCTTTCCTGGGGCGTGTTTGGCATTTTTGCGGGTATGGTGGCTGACAAGTTTGGGGCCTTCAAGGTCATCATTGCCGGGGCGCTTTTGTATGCCGCCGGGTTGGCGGGCATGGCGCTGTCGACCAGCCCGTTGATGTTCATGCTGACTGCCGGAATTTTGATCGGTGCGGCGCAGGCGGGCACCACCTATGCGGTGATCTACGGCGTGATTGGCCGCAATATCGACCCCAGCAAACGCTCGTGGGCCATGGGCATTGCGGCGGCCGCCGGCTCATTTGGGCAGTTTTTGATGGTGCCTATCGAGGGCTTTTTAATCAGTAGCCTGGGCTGGAAGGAGGCACTACTGGTGTTGAGTGGCGCGGTCTGCCTGATTTTGCCACTGGCCTTCTTTTTACGCGAGCCAGGCTTTGCGGCGGGCAGCCCGCCCATGCAACGCGAGCAAAGCATTGTGCAAGCGCTGACCGAGGCGTTTAAATACCCCAGTTTTCAGCTGCTCATGGCGGGCTATTTTGTCTGCGGTTTTCAGGTGGTGTTTATTGGCGTGCACATGCCCAGCTACCTGAAAGACAAGGGCCTTTCGCCCCAGGTGGCGGGCTACGCGCTGGCCTTGATTGGCCTGTTTAACGTGTTTGGCACCTACATTGCCGGGGCGCTGGGCCAGCGTATGGCCAAGAAAAATATTCTCTCATTTATCTACCTGGCCCGCGCCGTGGCTATCAGCCTGTTTCTCATCGCCCCGCTCTCGCCCCTCAGCGTCTACATCTTTGCCAGCGTGATGGGCCTGCTGTGGCTGTCTACCGTGCCGCCTACCAATGCGGTGGTGGCGCAGATATTTGGCATCCAGCACCTGTCCATGCTGGGCGGTTTTGTGTTTTTCAGTCACCAGATTGGCAGCTTTATGGGCGTGTGGCTAGGCGGCTATTTGTATGACAAAACCGGCAGCTACGACATCGTGTGGTACATCGCCATTGGGCTGGGCGTGTTTGCGGCGCTGGTGAATATGCCGGTCAAAGAAGCCAGTATTGTGCGCGGTGGTTTGAAAACCGCTTAAAGGATTTGGGCATGGGCAAGCGAGCCAAACTCATCACCTACAGCGCCGCCGTGCTGGCCTGCCTGGGCGTGTTTGCCTTGTACACCCGGCCAGACTTCCTGGTCACTCTGGCCGACCAGTTGTGGGCCTGTTTTTGACCTGTTTTACCAATCAAAACAGCCTGTAGCCCAATAAAATCATGCGTAAGCAGCTATGAAAACTATAGTAATTACCGGAACCTCAGACGGCATAGGCGCTGAGATAGCACGCCAACTGGCGGGCAACTTGAAGGGCCCATGCGCACTGGTACTGGCGGCGCGCAATCTTACCCTGCTCGACCAGGTGGCAGCGCAATGCGCCAGCCTGGGCGCGCAGACCCTGGTGGTAAAGACCGACGTGGGTGTGCAGGCCGACTGCCGCCACTTGATAGCGCAAAGCATGCAAAAGTTTGGCCGCATGGATGCACTCATCAACAACGCGGGCATTTCTGCGCAAGCGCTGTTTGAAGACGTGAAAGAAGAACACCTGGGCTGGTACGAAGACATGATGCGCGTGAACCTGTGGGGCAGCGTGTGGTGCACCCACGCAGCCCTGCCGCACCTCAAAGCCGCCAAGGGCTCTATCGTTGCCGTCTCGTCCTTGGCAGGCATCGTCGGCGTGCCCGGCCGCACCGCCTACAGCGCCAGCAAGTTTGCTATGGCAGGCTTTTTTGAAGCCCTGCGCGCCGAGCTCAAAGGCGCAGGCATCAGCGTAACCACCGCCTACCCCGGCGTAGTACTCACGCAAATCCGCCACCACGGCCTGAACGCGCAAGGTTTGGTTGCTGGGGACAGCGGCTTGAAAGAAGACGGCGCGATGCGCGTGGAGGAATGCGCCCGCCTGATCCTGGCAGGTATGCAGGCACGCCAGCGTGAGGTGGTGATGACCACCAAAGGCAAAGTCGGGCGTTTCATCAAGCTGATCTCCCCGGGGATGGTGGAGAAGATGGCCTTGGCGGCGTTGAAAGATGGCGTGAAGCCGAAGGCCTGAGCATTTCAACTATTTCTTGCAATTACCAAAAAACTCTGTAATACTTTCAGTTTGGAACTAAACGTACAACGGAGTTACTAAATGCACATCTCGGCTCTCGGCTCTCGGCTCTCGGCTCTCGGCTCTCGGCTCTCGGCTCTCGGCTCTCGGCTCTCGGCTCTCGG
>JANMTF010000447.1:0-6728 GCA_031390175.1 Polaromonas sp. | reverse complement strand
CCTAAAGTTCGTCCCCACCGCCATACTGTCGCGCCAGTGCGCCGTGGTTCGTGACAGAAGTCTCATCATCAACTTACCCGGTCAACCAAAGTCCATACAAGAAACGTTACAAGGGGTACAGTCTGGGGATCATGCGATTCCCGGAATTTTTGCCGCTGTTCCGTATTGCGTAGATTTGATCGGTGGGCCCTACATTCACACGCATGATGCCGTGTGCAAAGCCTTTCGTCCCAAGTCTGCCTTGCGGCCCATAGCGCCATAGCTTTTACCGGTTTGGACACCATCCAAGCCATTTGCCAGCAGGAGACACCAATGAAAAAAATGCCATGGGCCATGGGCCACCGCTTTGCACTGACCGCTATGTGTGCAGCCGTCGGGCTGGCTTCATCAACGGTATGGGCCGCTGGCATGACCGAGCCCTACGCAAACTACACCGTCACCGCAAGCGACACGGTCGCGGCGCTCTCGCGCAGCTTGCTGAATGACCCGGCCCAGTGGGCCACTTTGGCGCGGCTTAACGGCATGGGCAACGCCAACGTGCTGCAACCCGGCCAGGTGCTACAGATTCCCAAAAGCCTGCTCAACTTCAACTCCCAACCGCGCATTGCGGTGCAAGGCGTGGTCAAAAGCACCATTGGTGACGTGAAAATTGGCGGGCAAAACATTTTGGCCGGAGCCATCGTCTCCGAGGGCACCCGCATTGAGACCGGCGCCAACGGCTCGGCCATCGTCGAGCTGGCCGATGGCTCGCGCATGCAAATGATGCCCAAAACCCTGGCCGAAGTCGCCACCCAACACGGCTACGCTCTGCGAGACCCTGCCACCAGCGCTTCCACCACCTGGTTCTCCGGCGCTGTCCGCCTGGTCTCGGGTGTGCTGGACACGCTGGCTAACAAGCAGGCCAACCGCGCCACACCCTTGAACATCATCACCGCCACCTCCGTGGTGGGCGTGCGCGGCACGCAATTCAGGGTAGCCTTTGAAGACCCCGCCAGTGGCGCAGCGCGCACCGAGGTGCTGCAGGGCAAGGTACAGGCCGACAACCCCAC
Source organism: Polaromonas sp. (assembly GCA_031390175.1). GTDB lineage: Bacteria > Pseudomonadota > Gammaproteobacteria > Burkholderiales > Burkholderiaceae_C > JAAFIP01. Next base: position 5,679 of record JANMTF010000447.1, on the reverse strand, counting down.
CCAAGGGGCCAGTGCCAGCCTGAACACCGGCTTTGGAGCGGCGGTCAAACCCGATGAGCGCGAGATCAAGGTAGTGGCCCTGCTGCCCGCCATGCCCAGCACCCTTTTGCCCCGGGAGATCCTGCGCATTGTGGGCGACCATAACGAGCCTGCGCAGGCCGCTTGGACCGTCGGCACGCTGGTAGGGGCCAGCGGCTACCGCGCGCAGTTTGCTTCTGACGATAAATTCAATGCCCTGGAAGGCGACTTTAAATCCAGCACCAACGCGCTGGAAGTCAAAGCCTTGCTGGACGGCAGCTACTTTGCCCGGGTGCGCGGGTTTGACCCCGCCGGTATCGAGGGCTACGATGCTGTGCAGCAGGTGGTGATTAAAACTGCCGCTCCTCAGACCTCACTCGCCTGGCCACGCCAGATCGCCGCCCAAGCCATTGCTGAGTATGTGCGCGGCGGTATCGTGCTCAAAGTCAGCCGCGCTGGCGCAGACAGCCCGCCCGCCCTGCTGGTGCAAATCGCCCAAGACGCGGCTTTTACCCAAGGCCTGGTGTCGCTGCCCGTCGCCGCCGACGGCTCGGCCCTGCTGCGCGGCGTGCCCTCAGGCCAGCGCAGCTACGTGCGCTTTGCCGGCACCAGCCCCCAGGGCTTGGCCGCCAGCAGCCCGGTGTTTACGATCGATATTCCACAGCGATGGGGCAGCGCCGCTTTCAGTTTGGCGCCTGCGTTGCGGCCGCTGCATTGAGCTTGCGGCCACTGCGCACGCGAATCGGCTTTTAACACCCCCTCCAAGGCTGTAGGGGGTGTTGGTATTGCTACTTATTTAGTAGCCGGGATGGCCGTAACAGCCCTTGGCAGATAGCCTCGCAGCGCTGGCCCAACGCACCGGTCCAAGCTCAAGCTGGTCATACTTCACGAATGGCGTTGCGTTCATGTATTACCGTTCGTGACGCAATTCGCACCCTTAATCCGCTTTGTCAACCAAAACACCCTGCCGATACGTTACAAAGAGTACATTACCAATGTGCGGGATGTTGCGCCCGGAGACTGACCTACTGGAACTGACGACCATGAAACCACTACCCTATACCCTTGCTGCCACTGCCCAAGACGCCATGACGATGGTCGCGCTGGCACTGCTGTCCAGTGGTGCCTTGGCGGCGATGACCGAGCCCTATGTCAGCTACACCGTCAAACCCAAAGACACTTTGCAAGGCCTGAGCCGCAGCTTGCTCAAACAGCCCTCGCAGTGGCCCGAGGTGGCCAAGCTCAATGGCATGAAAAACCCCAATATACTGAGCCTGGGGCAGGTGATCAACGTGCCGCGCAGTTTGCTCAACTTAAGCTCGCAGCCGCGCCTGGCGACGCCTGGCAAGATTCTCAGCGTACAGGGTGATGTAAAAATCGGCGGGCAAAACGTGCAAGTAGGAGCCAGCGTGCCCGAGGGCGCACGCATTGAGACGGCGGCTAACAGCTCCGTGATCGTGCAGTTGGGCGATGGCTCCCAAGTGCAAATGATGCCCAAGACTCTGGCCGAAGTGACCAGCCAGCACGGCTACGCCATGCGCGACCCGTCCAACAGCAACTCAACCACTTGGTTTTCAGGTGCCATCCGCTTGGTGTCTGGTGTCCTGGATACCTTGGCCAACAAGCAAGCCAGCCGCCTGTCGCCACTCACGGTCACCACCCCCACTTCGATTATCGGTGTGCGCGGCACGCAGTTCAGGGTGGCTTTTGAAGACCCGGCTAGTGGCATCTCTCGTACTGAAGTGCTTGAAGGCAAAGTACAGGCCGAAAACCCATCACAAAAGGCCAATGCCAGTTTGAATGGCGGTTTTGGCGCGGCCATTAACCCCAAAGAGCGCGAAATCAAGGTGGTGAGCCTGCTGCCTGCATTGCCCCAAGAGCAACTACCTGACGAGGTGCAGCGCACCAATACCCAAAGTCCCACGCCCGACAGGGCTGAGTGGGTGGTGGGCAGCCTGTCTGGTGCCAGCGGCTACCGTGCACAGTTTGCCACTGACGAGAAGTTTGCCTTGATTCAAAGCGACGTCAAATCCAGCACACCAGCCATCAACATCAGCGCTTTGCCCAACGGCACCTACTACGCCCGCGTGCGCGGTGTCGATCCCTCTGGTATCGAGGGCTTTGACGCTATCAAGCGGGTGCAAATCAAAACCACACCGATCGTGATTGCGCCGATAGAGCTCATTTGGCCCAAAGAACTTTCCATTGGCGCCACGGCTGACTATTCAGCCGAGGGCATGCTGCTCAAGTTCTATGGCAAGAGCAGTGATTTGCCGCAGCAATTGACCGTGCAGATCGCCCGGGATGCTGCCTTTACCCAAGACGTGCAAACCGTCGCTATTAATGCCGATGGCAGCATGCTGCTGCGCAATGTGACCGCCGGTGAGCGCAGCTACATCCGCTTTAGCTCAGCCGCTACGGCCAAGCAAGCTGCGGCCAACGTGGTGTTCACTCTGGACGTGCCAGGCAACTGGGGCACCACCGTGATGGGCATGACGCAGGCTTTGCAGCCCGTGCGTTGAACGCTGCCGTCTGAGCTTGTCGTCCAGGCAGCAGCGCCTGTTGCATCAAGCCCTAATCGTCGTGATGCAAGTCGCGGCTTGTGTATCCACATGGCACCTTGGCAAGAAGCGCTAGATTTTCAGGCTTTGCACCCAGTACATTCGCCCTTTCCCAGCCCCTTGCAAGGGCTGACTTGAAAGGGATGATGATGAAAAAACCCATGTTTACCTTGGTAGCCGTTGCCCGTGCTGCTATTTTTTTGACAGCGTTTAGCCTGACCTGCTCCACCAGTTGGGCGGCCATGACGGAGCCATTTATCAGCTACACCGTCCAGCCCAGAGACACCTTGCAAGGCGTGAGCCGCAGCTTGCTTAAAGACCCCACCAAATGGGCCGAGGTAGCCCCACTCAACAGCATGAAAAACCCCAACCTGCTCAGCTTGGGGCAGGTGATCAACGTGCCGCGCAGCTTGCTGAACCTGCAGACCCAGCCGCGTCTGGCCACGCCGGGCAAAATTCTCAGTGAGCAGGGCGATGTGAAGATCGGCGGGCAAAGCGTGCAAGTCGGTGCCAGCGTGCCCGAGGGCGCGCGCATTGAGACTGGTGCCGACAGCTCGGCTGTGGTGGAGCTGGGCGATGGTTCTAAAGTACACATGATGCCCAAAACCCTGGCCGAGGTCACCACCCAGCATGGCTACGCTTTTCGCGACCCGTCCAGCAGTGCCTCCACCACCTGGTTTTCGGGCGCTATCCGCTTGGTGTCGGGTGTGCTGGACACGCTGGCCAACAAGCAAGCCAGCCGCTTGACGCCTCTGACTATCACCACGCCCACCTCGGTGATCGGCGTGCGCGGCACCCAGTTCCGCGTGGCGTTTGAAGACCCCGCCAGCGGCATCTCCCGCACCGAGGTGCTGGAGGGCAAGGTACAAGCCGACAACACTGCCCAGCAAGTGAACGCCAACTTGAGCGGCGGCTTTGGCGCGGCCATCAACCCCAAGGAACGCGAAATCAAGGTGGTCAGCCTGCTGCCCGCTTTGGCGCAGGAGCTGCTGCCTGCCCAGGTGCTGCGCACCAGCGCCCAAAGCCCCACACCGGGCCGCGCCGAGTGGCGGGTGGGCAGCCTGGCGGGCGCTGCGGGCTACCGCGCGCAGTTTGCCAGCGACGAAAAATTCAGCCAGCTCCAAAGCGACATCAAATCCAGCGCCCCTGCGCTGGACGTGAGCGCCTTGGCCGATGGCAGCTACTACGCCCGCGTGCGCGGTGTGGACCCCTCGGGCATTGAAGGCTTTGATGCCATCCGCTTGGTGCAGATCAAAACAGAAGCGGTCAAACCAGCGGTGGTCAGCCTGCGGTGGCCCAATGAGATTGCCCTGGACGCCAGCGCCCAGTATGTACCCAACGGTCTGCTGCTCAAAGTGACCGGCAAAAGCGCTGACCTGCCCCAGCAAATCACGGTGCAAGTGGCCAGCGACGCAGCCTTTACCCAGAACCTGCAAACCACCAGCCTGGGGCCCGACGCCAGCGTACTGCTGCGCAACGTGCACGCAGGCCAGCGCAGCTATGTGCGCTTTGTCGCCCCCGCCAGCGCCAGCGCCACCCAAGCCGCTTCCAGCGCGGTGTTTGCCATGGACCTGCCCGGCAACTGGGGCAGCAACAGCTTGACGCTGTCCCAGGTTTTGCTGCCGGTACGTTAACTCAGCGTACCTGAAGAAGCCTGCTCCTCCTTCGTTTTGTACGTGATCAGGCCGATGTTGCCCGTTCGTTTTGTACGTGATCAGGCCGACGGTGCTACTTCAGCTCCGCGGCTGTCCCCCGTTGCGGCCTAGGGCCGCTTCCTCCTTGTATGCTTAGTCTCAGGGAGTTCAAATGAAAGTTTCAGAAAGTTATGCACAGCCCGTCGCCTCCGTGGGACACCAAGCCCGTAAAGGAGCATTTGGCGTGCATGACCGACTGTTTATCCAAAGCCCGAACAGTTGCTGGCAGGCTTTGTTTGCGCACAGGCGTACGCCTGTGCGCAAACAAAGACCCCGTATTTGCAAGGATGGGCAATGATGAACAACTCTGAGCGTTCACTATCGGCATAGATGTCTTTAAAGGACGCGCCTGCTCGTATTGATAAGGATGAAACATCATGGACAACTCTGACAATCTCTTCATTGGTATTGATGTCTCCAAAGATACTTTAGAAGTAGCTTTGGACAACAGCTCCAACACGCAGACCTTTGAGAACCACCCCGAGGGCATTGCGCGGTTGGTCAAGCTGATTGCCTCCTGCACCCGGCCCATCGGGGTCGTCTTGCTGGAGGCCACTGGCGGCCTGGAGCGGGCCTGCGCCCTGGCCCTGTGCCTGGCCAACTTGGCCGTGATCGTGATCAACCCGCGCCAAGCGCACGATTTCGCCAAATCCATGGGTTATTTGGCCAAGACCGACCCGCTGGATGCCAAGGTGCTGTCGCACTTTGCGCGCACCCTGCATGGCGATGCGCGCTTTGAGCGCATGCTGTTCAAGCTGCCCAGCGAGCAGCAAGTGGTGCTACAAGCGTTGGTGGTGCGGCGCAGTCAACTGGTGGTCATGCGGGTGGCCGAGGGCAATCGCTTAGCTGGTGCTCACTTGGCGCAGCGCCAAAGCATCAACGCCGTTATCAAGCTGCTGGCCAGCGAGATTGGGCGAATCGACAAAGACATTGGGCGCAATTTAGACCAGCACTTTGCCCCTACGCTGAAGCTTCTGGAAGGTATCAAGGGGGTCGCTGTGGGCACCAAAGCGGCGCTGATGGCGGGTTTGCCTGAGCTGGGGCAGCTGACCCATCACCAGATCGGCAAGCTGGTAGGTATCGCTCCTTTGAACTGCGATAGCGGCAAATTCAAGGGCAAGCGTATCACCTGGGGTGGTAGAGCTCCGGTGCGCGCGGCGCTATACATGGCCACCTTGAGTGCCAAGCGGCACGATCCAGTGATCAAAGCCTTTTATGAGCAGCTTGTTGCCAGAGGTAAAGCGCCTAAAGTGGCATTAGTGGCGTGTATGCACAAGTTGCTAACCATCATGAACGCCATCGTGCGTTCGGGTAAACCTTGGAGTCCCACTTATGCACAGGATCACAAACATTGAAATCATTTAAAAACAGCTTGACTTCGAACACAGTTGCTCCTTTATGCCGCT
>JANMTF010000387.1:0-16130 GCA_031390175.1 Polaromonas sp. | reverse complement strand
GTTTGCCACCATGCTGTTGGCGCTGTGCTACCGCGTATTGACCTTTGATGCCGTACTGAAGGCACTCAAAGGCACGGCGGGCATTTCTGGCATGATTTTGTTCATCATTCTGGGTGCTACGACCTTTGCGCAAATTTTGTCCTTCTCGGGTGCCAGCAACGGCCTGGTGCAACTGATCACCGGGCAGGGCTGGTCGACCCGCATGATCGTGGTGGGGATGATGCTGCTGTTGATTTTCCTGGGTATTTTTGTCGATCAGGTCAGTATGATGATGATCACCTTGCCTATCTTCATGCCCATCGTGCAGGCGCTGGGCATTGACCCGGTCTGGTTTGGCGTGATGTTTTTAATCTGCATGCAGCTGGGCTTGTTGCTGCCGCCGCATGGCCTGCTGCTGATGACCATGCGCGGTGTGGCACCGCCATCGGTGACGATGGCGCACATTTTTGTGGCTGTGGTGCCGTATGTCGTGATGAGCCTGATACTGCTGGCCGCAGTGTTCTGGCTGCCCGCGATTGCGACCTGGTTGCCGCAGCGGATTGGCTGACGACCCGGGCGCAGCTTTTCTTTGGATGAACCAGTAGGGTAAGCTGCGCGACCCTTGCCGCAGTGTGCGTGGGTCGCCTCAGCGTGCGTCGCCACTGGCCAGCGCAAGCGCTATCGCCCGAACCCGCTCCTTGGCAATCATTTCACCTATCTTTGGACCTGTAGCACCCGTAGAAAGAGCGTGAACAGCTATCGTTTCGGTAGCAACATCCAGCGCCGCTTGTAGCGCCTTGCCCAGCCGCACGCGCTGCGGGTAGGCAGCATCCTGCTTGCCCAGCCGCCCACGCGCATCGCATTCGCAGGCCAGCAGGGCATCTAAAAAGCGCTGCGGTTTGCGAATCGCATCACAGCGCTCTAGCAGGCGCATCACGGCGGCGGCGCTCAGCTCGGCACTGCGGTGGATGTTGCCGTGCTCTTTGGCGACGATCACCGCTAAGTCTTTGCAGTCGGTGGGTACGCGCAGGCGCTCGCACACCGGTAGCAGCAGTTTCACGCTGCGCTCTTCGTGTCCCAAGTGGCGCGGCAGCTCGTCCGCTCGGGTGGTTCCTTTGCCCAGGTCGTGCATTAGGCAAGCAAAGCGCACCGTCAGTGGCGCATGCAGCGTTGCTGCCATGTGCAGCACCATCATCAAGTGCACGCCAGTGTCTATCTCGGGGTGGTGCGCCTCGGGCTGGGGCACACCCCACAGGCGGTCTACTTCGGGCAGCAGCACCTTCAGGGCCCCGCAGTCCCGCAGCACTTCAAACATGCGGGACGGCTTGGCCTCCATCAGCCCACGCGCCAGCTCTTGCCACACACGCTCAGCCACCAGCGCGTCTACCTCGCCACTGGCAACCATGCGGCGCATCAAATCCATCGTCTCTGGCGCTACGCTGAAATCGGCAAACCGCGCTGCAAAGCGGGCCAGCCGCAGGATGCGCACCGGGTCTTCGGCAAAGGCCAGGCTCACATGGCGCAGCACTTTGTCTTTGATGTCGCGCTGGCCGTGGTACGGATCGGTCAGTTCGTAAAGGTGCAAATTTTCTAAAGAAAAATCGTCGCTAGCGTCCTGGTCAATTGCGCGAGCAGCTATGGCATTGATAGTAAGATCACGCCGCACCAAGTCCATCTCCAGCGTCACTTCGGCATCGGTGTAAAAGCTAAAGCCGTGGTAGCCCTTGGCGGTCTTGCGCTCGGTGCGGGCCAAGGCGTATTCTTCTTTAGTTTCGGGATGCAGAAAAACAGGGAAGTCTTTGCCCACCGGCAAGTAGCCTTGCGCCGACATCTCTTCAGGCGTAGCCCCCACCACCACAAAGTCGCGGTCGCGCACCGCCAGCCCCATAAGAGCATCTCTGACTGCACCGCCGACCAAGTATGTTTGCATGGCTTAAGTGTAGCTGGGGCCTTGGCGGACTACTTCGATGTACTTTATCGGGTGTGTGTGACGTGCTCTGGGTCAGTAGCGAGTCGGCTTTAGCTGGTGCACTCTTGGGTGGTTAGCTTGGCTTTTGCACGGCATCAGGTCGGCGGCGCACGTGCTTGGCTTGGACTTACAAACACCCCGTGCCCGATGCTGCGTTACATAACGCCACACTTTCCTACCCACGGCATTTCACAGAGACTCCATAAAATACACGATTAACCGGTCACGTTGCCTAGCAAAATCAAACCCCCATGATCAAAAACACCAGATTTGTCATAGACGTACCTCACCTCCAAAAATCGTCTGCGTATTACCGCGATGTTTTGGGATTTTCGGTCAGGGATTTAGGTACAGGCTGGATGCTCTACACGCTGGAGACTTGCCTCATCATGGCGGGCGAGTGGCCGGGCCGGACACCGGATGCTTACTTTGCCTACATTGAGATCGATGATATTGACGCGTACTACCAGCGTGTGGTTGCAGCAAAAGCGCAAGTGCTGAAGGAACTGGCGTCTGAGCCTTGGGGCATGAAGGAGTTTTTGATTCGCACGGTAGACGGGCATCGCATCATGTTTGGTCAGGATCTGGGCTAAGCGCGTCCGATGAAGGTTACGCTTGGGTTGCGAATGCCATGCCTGTAAAAGCCACCATCCGCCAAGCCATCCCCGATGATGCCGAGTGCCTGGCCGTGCTGGCCACGCAGGTGTGGCTACATACCTACGCCACAGACGGCATCTCCGTCGTGATCGCCCGCTATGTCTTGGCTGAATTCAGCCCCGCTAAGTTTGCCGCCGTTCTCGCACAAGCGCATTCGACGGTGCTGGTGGCCGAGGTGGATGGTCATACGGTGGGCTACGCATTGGTGAGCTTGGGGCTTGCGTGCCCCACTGGTGGGCCAAGCGTAGAAGTGGCCACGCTGTATGTGCAGGAGCACTTTGCCGGGCAAGGCATTGGCTCTGCGCTGCTGCTGGAATGCCAGCACGTTGCGCAGCAGCGCACTGGGAGCTCAGCCATCTGGCTGACGGTGAATGCGCAAAATCTTCCTGCTATCGCTTTCTACAAAAAGCGTGGTTTAACCAAAACGGGAACCGCTTATTTTGAGTTGGGTGGCGAGAAGCATGAGAACCATGTACTCGTCAGCACCTCAGTTTTCTAATCCAATAGACCCCAAATTCCACATTTACGCTATTATTAAAATAGCTGCTTCCGCAATGTTATATTGGGTTGTAGCTCGATTAGAAGCAGAATAAAACCTACGCCGCCAACTGCTGTACCGCAGGCGGCACGCTGTGCAGCGACGGCCCGCCTAGCACCGGCTCGATGGGGCCAGTGGCGCGTTGCCCGCCACCGTTGCGTGTGGCGTTGTGGCCACTGTGGCGGAACAGGCCGGCTTGCAAGCGCATCACCTCGTTCAAATCACCGCTTTGCGCCAACATGGCACGCATCCAGCTGGCCCCATTTTGGCGGGCTGCTACCAGCTCTTGCAGATAGATGAGGGCGCGCACGCTGCCTAGTTGGGCGGCGGTGGGCATGAGCTCCTCCAGCAGGCTACCCAAGGCGCAGCCTAGGTGAAAGGGCTGCTTGGTGCGTGGGTTGACCAGCATGGCCTCGTAGCCGAAACGGCAGGCCTGGAAACGGTTGTAGCCGTACACCCGGTAGGTGGCCAGGTCGCCAATGTGCGCATGCGCCGCCGAGCCGGGTTTGATGGTCATCAACTGGGCGGCCAAGGCTTGCACGAGGGCGGCTAGCGCGGCGGCCATTTCTACATTCAATGGGGTGTCGAAGATGCGCACCTCTACCGTGCCAAACTCGGGCTTGGGGCGAATATCCCAGTAAAAATCTTTCATGCTTTTGACAATGCCGTAGCTTTGCATTTCGTCAAAATAGCGGTTGAACTCGGCCCAGTTGGACAGGCGTGGCATGTGACCCGACAGCGGGAACACGGCCACCGCGTGCAGGCGTGAGGTTTCAAACGAGGTGTCTTCACCTGCTGCATAGGGGCTGGCCGCTGACAGCGCGATAAAGTAAGGGATGTAGGGTGCCAGCATGTGGGTGAGCTGAATGGCCGCGTCGCCTGTGGGGCAGCCAATGTGCACGTGCTGGCCAAACACGGTGAACTGTTTGGCCAGGTAGCCATACAGGTGCGAGGTGTTGAGGAAACGCTCGGTGGGGAAAATGCGCCGGTCTTTCCACACACTCACCGGGTGCGCGCCGCCGCCTGCGATGTCGATGTTCAGCTTATCTCCCGCCTCGCAGATGGCATCGCGCAGTTGGCGCAGCTCTTCCAGGAGCGTGTCGTAGTTGCTGTGGATGCCCGTGTTCAGCTCGACCATGCTCTCGGTGATCTCGGGGGTGATGCGTTTTTGCAGCGCGGGTTTGCGGTGCAACAGATTGATCAGATCAGGCGCGTCACGCGACAGTGCAAAGTCTCGGGCGTTGAGCAATTGCAGTTCGAGTTCTACGCCCATGGTGAGGGGGCGGGAAGCAGTGTAAGACAGCATGGGCGACAACCTTAAAAAATACAAAACTATTCAACTAACCCATCACGGGCTTATCGCGTCGATCACCGCGCATGTCTCCTAGCACCTGGGCATGCGTGTCCACGCGTAGCGCGTGCACGCTAGACTGGGTTTGCAAGCCGGAATAGTCGCTAGGTGATAAAACGACTTGCACTGGGCCCGGCTCTACCTCGCGCATGCCGCGCAGCACGGCGCGCATCATCCATGGGGCCAGCACGTCGCTGATGCACAGCATCAACAACACCGCATGCGACAAGCTGGCATAGGGCGTGGCCAGGGCACTGGCTGCCATGGCCCAAAAAACCAAACCCGTCATGGACAGCGGTTGCAACATAAGTCCCAGCGCCAGTCCCTGCACCCAGCGCAGCCCTGCCCAGCGTGCTGTGAGGGTGCAAACAAACACTTTGGCGCATACGCGAATGAGCAACAGCAACGCGGCCAGCACCAGCACCTGGATGTCCAGGGCCGGGCCTGCTTGCTCGGGCTGCAACCCCAGCCATTGCAGCCACGGCAGACTGGCCCCGGCCACCAAAAACATCAGCACTTGGGCCAGTTGACTCAGACCTGCGCCCACGCCCGAACTGTCGCCCATATGGGCCAAGGCAGCGCGCCTGCGCATGCTAAGGCCCAGCGCCAGACAAGCTACCAAGGCCGGTGCTGCAAGCCACTGGGCTAGCCCCACTGCGATGCACACCGCGCCCAGCATGCTTAGCCATGGTGCGCGGTCTGGCGCAGCGCCGGTTGTGCTTGCTGTGCGTACCGCACCTACACGACGGGCACCTGAGCGCAGCCGCGACAGCAACCAACCCAGTGCAAAGCCAATAGCCATACTCCTGGCGGCCTCCCACAGCGGTTGGGCCAGCTCCAGGCCACTGCGCAGCACTGAGCCACTGGCCAGCACACCCACCGAGTTTTGGGCCGAGCCCAGCACGCCGGGGTTAAACAAGGCCTCCTCGCCTTGCGCGTACGCTCCTACCAAAGACAGCACCAGCGGTAAAGTAATGGCGGTCAACACGGTGTTGATGCTGCCCAAGTGCAGGGCTCGCTCTGTCACCTGCCCCTCGGCGCGCCACTGTGGCAGCAGGGTAGAGAGCATTACTGGCGAGCTGTGTGCCGCCAAGGTAGCGGCCACGCCCGCAGGCAGCCACGCAAGCCCCAAGCTGCGCAATGCCAAGGCAGCCAGCACCCAAGTGAGCGCGTATTCCAGCAGCGCGGTAGCAGACAAAGCTTTGTTGCGCAGCAGCCAGCGCAGGTCTATGCGCTGGCCCAGCTCTACCAGCACCCAGCCCAGGGCCAAGTCAAATATCCACGTTAGGCTGAGCAAAGTAGCCAATGTGCTTGGGGCCCCCTGTCCAAGCGCAGTAGCGCCATCGGCAGCACTAGCGCTTGCTGCCCCGCTAGCCGCCGTGGCCAATACTGGCTGGCCCATCCACACCTGCGCCCACACCAGCGCGATGCCAAAGAAAGCGCCACATAGCCAGTAGCCCATGGTGCGCGCCATACCAGCTCGCTGAAGGCGTTCACCTAGCCACACAGCTATGAGCAACGCAAATCCCACCCAAGCCGACGTAGGCAAAGCGGGCAACACAGGCACACGACCTATAAGGTCGCTCGCAAAATCAATCCATTGAGAAGGGTGTAGTTCCATCCCTCCACCTTACCCGCGCGCACCGTTACTAGGCGGCAAAAGATGTAAGAGCTGTAATGCAGCGGTTACCGAGCGTGTGCCATTAATCACTCCTACTACTACGTTTTCAGTAGCGGCTCCCGCAATATTTTATTGACTTGCAAGGCAACTAGCATTAAAAAAGCCGCTCAGAAGCGGCTTTTCTTACGACCAGCGACGCACTCAGGAAGAAAATGACGATCCACAGCCGCAAGTGCTGGTCGCATTGGGGTTCTTGATGACGAACTGGGCGCCTTGCAAGTCCTCTTTGTAGTCGATTTCGGCACCGATCAGGTACTGGTAGCTCATTGCGTCGATTAGCAGAGAAACACCATTTTTGCTCATGGTAGTGTCGTCTTCGTTGGTGATCTCGTCGAAAGTAAAGCCGTACTGGAAACCCGAGCAGCCGCCACCTTGCACAAACACGCGCAGCTTCAGATCTGGGTTGCCTTCTTCAGCGATCAGGTCGGCCACTTTAGCGGCGGCGCTGTCGGTGAAAACGATAGGCTCGGGCATTTCACTCAATTCAGGGGAATGGATATGTTCAGCAACTGCGCTCATGGCGGCTCCTTGGGGTAACAAAAATCAATAATCTAATAGTACAGCAAAACGCTCAGGTATGCCCAACAAGGGTCTTTTACTGGTCGCCCGCTTTTGGATTAGTCGTTCCTTAATGGTTATTTGCTGCCAGCTTGAGAAGGGGTTTGTCGTCCATGCCCGCGCCTAGCATGGGTCGCAACTGGCCGGTAATGGTGGCGCCTTGGTGCATCTCAAGGGCTTTATAGTGCACATCGCCCTCAATACGGGCTTTGGGTTGCAGTTCCAGCAGTTCACTGGCGTGCACAGGACCCTGCACAAATCCGTTAATGATGACATGGTCGGCGTGGATTTGACCCACCACATGGGCAGACTCGCTCACTACCAAGATGCTGCGCTTGTCTTCGTTGGCGCGCAAGTCGCCCACCACCGAGCCATCTATGCGCAGGCCGTCGGTGAAGGTCATATTGCCGCGAATCTCGCTCCCAGGGGCTACCAGGCTGCGAATAGGGGGTTGCTGTTTTTTACCGAACATGTCTTTATTCCTCAACGAGTATGTACTTACTTTGTGTTTAACTGCCGTGGCCGCTAGCTCTAAAGCTTGACGCTGTGTACTGCCCGGGTGGCTGAACCTTCAGTTACTTTGGCAGACAACGTTTTTACCACGACTTGGGGGGGCAGGTCTACTACACCTTCCAGGCGGCGGTATTGCTTGAACTGCAAGGCTTGTATGCCGCCGGGCATCGGCATGGACCAAGGCTTGCCTGCTTGGGTGCCACCCAATATGAGTTCGAGCTTGCCATTAAAGTCGGGCGCATTTTTGCTAGGCTGGATCACCAGCACCTGCCATTTGATTTGCGCGCCGCCGCCTAGCTGCTCGGCCTGCATGCCGCGAATGGCAATACTCTCCGCACCGCCAGAGGGCATGAGTTTTTCAAAAAAGCCTAAATCATCGCGCAGGGCGCGGTTTTCTTTTTCAAGCAGTTTGACCTGCACCGTGAGCTTGTCTTGCGCGGCTTTCTCAGCTGTGAGCAAACTCTCGGAGGTGTTGGAGATGGATTGGGCCTTGTCGCGATCTTCGCGCAGTTTGACTGCCTCTTGCTTGAGCTGCGCCAGCTCTTCTTTGGCATTGCTGTCCAGGCCCGCAATGTCTTTGCCAAACTCAAAGGCCCACAGGCCAATGGCCGCGCAAAACCCCAACATCAGCGCAGCCAGCACCCAACGCACCGGCCACGCCGTGTTGCTGCGAATCGCCATAGTAGGCGCGCTGATAGTGAGGCGGCGGCGAAGGAGTCGAAAACGCATGGGAGGTAATTGTGCGCTAAAAAAAATACCGCCTAGTTTGACCGTAGGCGGTACGAGTGAGCTGCTTAAATGAGCCACTTAAGTGGGCGTAGCGAGCGAGCTTTAGGCAAGGCGCAAACCGCAGAAAGGCTATGCGCCTGGCGAGGATTTGCAACGCGGCATAAAGTTCGCGCAGTAGCCCAATTAACGCTTGGAGAACTGCTTGCGGCGACGGGCGCCATGTAAGCCCACCTTTTTACGCTCGACTTCACGTGCATCACGTGTGACGAAACCGGCGGCGCTCAAGGCGGGCTTGAGCACGGTGTCGTAGTCGATCAGGGCGCGGGTGATGCCGTGGCGCACTGCACCGGCTTGACCTGACTCGCCACCACCGGCAACGGTGATTTTGATGTCAAACGCTTCCACGTTATTGGTCAAAAACAGAGGTTGCTTGGCGATCATGATCGAGGTTTGACGACCGAAGTAAGCTTCGATGTCTTTACCGTTGACGGTGATCTTGCCAGTGCCTTTTTTCATGAACACGCGGGCGACGCTTGATTTGCGGCGGCCTGTGCCGTTGTTCCATTCACCGATCATTTAACCAACCCCTTTCATTGCCACAGCGGATAAGTCGAGGACTTTAGGCTGCTGGGCGGTGTGTGGATGCTCGGAGCCGCCATACACTTTGAGCTTTTTGATCATGGCGTAACCCAAGGGACCCTTGGGCAACATGCCTTTGACCGCTTTTTCCAGCGCACGGCCAGGAAACTTGGCTTGCATGTCGCGGAAGTTGGTCTCGGAGATACCACCTGGGTAGCCCGAGTGGCGGTAGTATTTTTTGTCCAATGTCTTGGCACCTGTGACGCGCAGCTGGGCTGCGTTGATCACGATGATGTAGTCACCGGTGTCGATGTGAGGCGTGTAAATGGCCTTGTGTTTGCCGCGTAAACGGAGGGCTGCTTCGCTGGCAATCCGTCCGAGCACCTTATCGGTGGCGTCAATCACAAACCACTCGTGCGTCACGTCGGCGGGTTTAGCGCTGTACGTAGTCATGAGTTTTCTCTTTTCAATATAAAGAAGGGTTTGTAGCATGCCTTTTCCACGGTCGGTGCTCCTCTGATGGGAGCCTCTTAGGTGGGTATTTGAGAAGCCTGCCCAGTACCGAACGCGTAAGCGGTCGACCAGGAGCTGGGCTTCGTCATTCTTGCCGCGGGCATAGCTAAACGCTGCGAAGCCCTCCATTATAAGCAAAATCAAGGGCTTAGGTCAAATTTACCGTTTCAGCGTTACCATTGCGCCATGCTCTCCTACCGCCACGCCTTCCACGCAGGCAACCATGCTGATGTGCTCAAGCACATGACCTTGATTGCCACTCTCAAATACCTGACACAAAAAGACGCCGGCATTACGGTGATTGATACCCATGCCGGCGCGGGCCTGTACCGCTTGGACGGCGACTACGCGCAGAAAAGTGCTGAATCGGATGAAGGTGTGCGCAAGCTGCTGTCTTCTGACATTTTTAAGTTAAAACAGGTTGTAGCCCAACAGAATATTGCGGGAGCAGCTACTGAAACAGTAGCATCTGCTTTGCAAGATTATGTCGACTGCATCACCAGCTTTAACGACAAGGGGCTTAAGGTGTACCCCGGCTCGCCGTTTGTCATGCACAGCCAGTTGCGTAATGGGGCAGGTGCCGCACCCCGCGACAAGCTCAAACTGTTTGAGCTGCACGGGGCCGATGCCACCGCCTTGCACGGCAATATGGCCCAACTTGAAGCGGGCCGCATGATCAGCGTGGAGCGCGCTGACGGCTTTGACGCCCTGCGCGCCCTGCTACCACCGCCCAATAAACGGGCTTTGGTGCTGATTGACCCCAGCTACGAGATGAAAAGCGACTACGGCCGCGTGAACGCTGCGGTGCAAGATGCGATGAAGCGCTTTCCCACGGGTACCTATGTGGTGTGGTACCCGGTGATTCCACGCGCCGAATCGCACGACCTGCCGCGCCGCCTTAAGGCCTTGGCCCAGCAGGCCAAAAAGCCTTGGTTGCACGCCACTCTCAACATTGGTCAGGAAGATGCCGCCAAAGTGCCTACTGCGCCAGAAGTCAAAATCAGCCCCGATGGCAAGCCATTGCCAGCCAAACGGCCTGGCCTGCGCGAAAGCGGCATGTTTGTCATCAACGCCCCGCACACCTTGAAAGCATCGTTGAATGCCGCCTTGCCTCAGGTATTGGCCGTGCTGGGGCGGGGTCGGGGTAAAGGTTTTGCGGTGGAGGCGGGTGGTTGAAGTGTTGTTTTTTATTTTTCAGGCCAATCCGATACAAAAGGAGTATGGCGTTCGGCCTTTAAATGTAGAACAATTCACCTTGCATCAATATTAAAGTTAACTAAAGCGCTATGGAGCTGCCCTTATTACGACTCGGCCTGCTCGGTTTCGACCGGGCGCAGGCTAACCTAGCTACGGCACAGATCTTGGCGGCGACCGGCCCTCGTGCGCGATGGGAGATAGTGCCTTTTGAAGATGCCGACCTGTGGCTGATCCACAGCGCCAGTGTCAGAGTGAAGGACAAACATGGCCTGAGCATCCACAATGCGGATACACCTGATGCGCCACTGACCATTTACCCGGAACAAAGCAGCCGGCCAGTGGCTTTTACCCAGCCTGTGCCCGATAAGATTGATGCACTATTGAGGGTGGCATTGGATGACGCCTACGACTGCGGGCAGGGACTCAATTCCTTCAGCGACATTTTGAACAAGCTGTGTTGTCACTTTGCGCTAGGCGAGCAGGTGGCCAGCAGGCAAAGTGGCTTGGTAGACAACACCTACCACCTGCACTTTGAGGGGCGCTTGGTTGCCATGGTGGATTTAGCTCGTTGGCAGGTGGGCTTGTTACCCGATGTGCGGCCTATGGAGTTGGCTTTAGCCTCGTGGCGGCATCGCCCCAATGAATCGCAACATTTTCCGCAATCTTTTGACACGGTCTCGCTGGAACGCTTGATGTGGATCTATGCCAGCCGTACGCAAAACCCGGTGCTGCCTGCGGGTTATCAAACATCTCCGATTTATTTGCGCCGACTGTCTGTGCTGCCGCAAGGTTGGCTGCATGATGACCACATGGGCCTGATCGGAAGACTGAACCAGCAACCGTGCACCATGGCTATGCTCGCCCGACTTACTCTGTTACCTTTCAAACGGCTCAATGCCTGCTTGGCCGCTTTGTACTACAGCGGCACCATCACCGTGGACCCGCGCCAGATCCTGCAGGGACACAATCGCGTCCATAGCAGCTACGCCGAACATAGTCAGGCAGAGCCGTCCAGTCAAACTGGCCGTGAGCGCCAGTCCCACCAATCTGTATTTGAGACCCACAGCTTCGCGCCGTCCAGAGTCGTCCCTCAATTAACCGACCGATTGGTTGGTTAATTGGTATACTCAGCATTGCGCCCTCAAATCAAGCAGTTGGCACTGGTGCCGCTCGGGGCGTGGAGCACCGTGTATGTACACCCAAGCATTGGACATTCCCGACAGCGCGCCCGCGGGTGGCCCACCGGCTAACCCAGCGACCCATCCCGCACTCAAAGCTGTGCCCGCACCCGCCACGGCAGCCGAGCTAGCGCACCAAACCCGCTTTGACGCCAAGATCGATGCCGACGGCAAGATCGAGCCGCAAGACTGGATGCCCGCCGCCTACCGCAAAACCCTGGTGCGCCAGATCAGCCAGCACGCGCACAGCGAGATCATCGGCATGCAGCCCGAGGGCAATTGGATATCGCGCGCGCCCTCACTCAAACGCAAAGCCATTTTGTTGGCCAAGGTGCAAGACGAAGCGGGCCACGGCCTGTACCTGTACAGCGCAGGCGAGACGCTAGGCACCTCGCGCGACCAGATGCTGGATGCATTGCACATCGGCAAAGCCAAATACAGCAGCATCTTTAACTACCCCACCCTCACCTGGGCCGACACCGGCACCATCGGCTGGCTGGTAGACGGCGCAGCCATCATGAACCAGGTGCCGATTTGCCGCTGCACCTATGGGCCCTACGCCCGCGCCATGATCCGCATCTGCAAAGAAGAAAGCTTCCACCAACGCCAAGGCTTTGAAAGCCTGCTGACGATGATGGGCGGCACAGCCGAGCAACGCGCCATGGTGCAAGACTCGGTGAACCGCTGGTGGTGGCCGGTGCTCGCCATGTTTGGCCCGCCCGACAGCGACAGCCCCAACAGCGGCCAAAGCATGCGCTGGGGCATTAAGCGTATTTCTAACGACGAACTGCGACAAAGGTTTGTGGACGCGACGGTGCCGCAAGCGGCGATTCTTGGCGTGACCTTGCCTGACCCGCACTTGAAGTGGAACGAAGCCAAAGGCTGCCACGACTATGGCGCGATTGACTGGGACGAGTTTTGGGCCACAGTCAACGGCCACGGGCCTTGCAATGCGGAGCGCTTGGCAACGCGTGTGAAGGCCCACGAGAACGGCGCTTGGGTGCGTGAGGCGGCGCTGGCTTATGCGGCTAAGCAGAAGGCTTCTTTGCTGCGGGAGGCGGCTTGACGCATTGAGGTTTTAAGAATTTTTTGAACGCAGAGGGCGCGAAGGTTTCGCAAAGGGCGCAAAAGAAGAAAAGAAGAGAAAAGGAAAACCAAACATATTCAGAACCATGGTGAGAGCTTTCAACAGAGGTTTAAATATTTTTCTTTTTTCAAATTCGCCTTTTGTATTTTTTGTATTTTTTTGCATTCCTTCTGCGCACTTTGCGAAACCTTTGCGCCCTCTGCGTTCAAAAAATCCCCGTATTCTCCCCCGTATTCCTTTGATAAACCGACCAGCTATGACCCAAGAACTCCCCTTATTTGAAGTCTTCCTGCGCAGCAAGCAAGGCTTGGAGCATAAGCATTGCGGGAGCCTGCACGCGGCAGACGCACAGCAGGCGCTGAACATGGCGCGGGACGTGTACACGCGGCGCATGGAAGGTGTGAGCATTTGGGTGGTGGCCAGCAAAGACATCACTGCCAGCCAGCCTGAGGACAAAGACGCTCTGTTTGACCCAGCGAGTGACAAGGTTTACCGCCACCCCACGTTCTACGAAATCCCTGACTCTGTGGGGCATATGTGATGGCTGCCCAATCCATGCCCACGCTGGCGGCCACCGATCCTGCACAGTACATCCTGCACCTGGCTGACAACGCTCTTGTGCATGGCCAGCGCATCGCCCAGTGGTGCAGCCACGGCCCGGTACTGGAGGAAGACATCGCCATGGCCAATATCGGCTTGGATCATATCGGCCAGGCGCGCATGCTCTACCAACATGCGGCAAAACTAATTGGCAATGATTGCACCGAAGACAAGCTGGCTTACTTTCGCAACCCTGAGCAATTCTGCAATTACACGCTGCTAGAGCTGCCGCACCGCACAGCGTTTGCGCCGTCAGTGCACTCCGAGATGAACTACGCCGTAACGATTGCGCGCAATTTTTTGTACAGCTCCTTGATGATTTTGGTGTGGGCAGGCCTGCAGAACTCCAAAGACGCGCAGCTAGCAGCCATCGCGGGCAAGAGCGTGAAAGAGGTGCGCTACCACCTGCGCCACAGCACCGACTGGATGCTGCGCCTGGGCGACGGCACGGCAGAGTCGCACAGGCGTGCGCAAGGCGCCTTAGATTATTTAATGCCGTTTACCCAAGAATGGTGGGCGCAAGCAGCTATGGAAAAAGTAGCAATTGCTAGTGGCGTGGGCATCGACGCAGCAGCCCTGCGCCCCGCTTGGCAAGCAAGTGTTAACACCGTTATCACGCAGGCTACGCTCAAACTTCCCAGCGATAAAGGCCATGCCACCCACGGCAAAGAAGGCCAGCACTCCGAGCACCTGAGCTATTTGTTGGCCGAAATGCAAAGTCTGGCCAGAGCGCACCCGGAGGCGACGTGGTGATGGAACAAGAAGCAAATGGGGGCCAAGCAAAATGGGGTCAGATCAAAATTCAGGACGACCACGCCCCCGGAGGCGCAAGCACAGGTACGAAATTTTGCTCTGACCCCACTTTGCGCTCTCCATCTTTAGCTACAAAGTCAGCTAAAAAATCAAACGCATCGCTAGAAATAATCTGGCACCTGCTAGAGCAAGTCCCTGACCCCGAAATCCCCGTCGTCAGCATCCGCGAACTAGGCATCTTGCGCGACGTGCGCCAGGCAGCTGACGGCAGCATCGAAGTCGTCATCACCCCCACCTACAGCGGCTGCCCCGCCATGGGCCAGATCGAAGACGATGTAAAAGCGGCACTCCAAACCGCAGGCCTGCAAGCCACGCTGGTCACCCAACTCGCCCCCGCCTGGACGACCGACTGGATGACCGACAGCGCCAAAACCAAGCTGCGTGACTATGGCATTGCGCCACCGATGCACACCGCAGACCACGCTGCGCAGGCAGACAAGGTCATCCAGTTCGCTAGCAACTCAGGAGCTGCTTACGCTCGTTCTACAAGCGCCTCGGGCCAAATAGATATAAATAATGTACCCTGCCCACGCTGCAAGAGTGCCAACACCACCGAAACCTCGCACTTCGCCTCCACAGCCTGCAAAGCCCTGTACAAATGCCTGGACTGCCTGGAACCCTTCGATTATTTCAAACCCTATTGAGTTGGCACTTCACCGATGAGCACACCGCATTTCCACACTTTAAAAGTTAAACGCATTGAAGCTCTGACGGCGCAGTCTGCGGCCATCAGCTTCGCCATCCCGCCCGAGTTGCACGCTACGTTTGCCTTCACGCCCGGCCAGTTCATCACGTTGCGCAGGCAGATCCAGGGCGAGTCGCTGCGGCGCAGCTACTCGCTGTGCAGCACGCCCGAGCAGTGGGCCAGTGCGCAAGAGATTACCGTCGGCATCAAGCGCGTAGAGGGCGGTGTGTTCAGCACCTGGGCAACCACTGCGCTGCGCGTAAGCGACGCAGTGGACGTGATGCCGCCCGACGGGCGCTTTACGCCCAAGGCTGCGCTCATCAACCCACGAGGTTCGCACCGTTTGGGCATCGCAGCGGGCTCGGGCATTACGCCTGTTTTGTCGATCATGGCGCACGCACTGTCCACCGAGCCAGCCTCAGGCTTTACTCTGCTCTACGGCAACCAGCGCGGCAGCTCCATCATGTTTAACGAGGCGCTGCAAGACCTGAAAGACCGTTACCCAGAGCGCCTGAGCCTGGTTCATGTGCTCTCGCGCCAACCGGGCGAGGTGGCGCTGCTGCACGGCCGCCTGGACGAAGAGAAAGTGAGCGAGCTGCTGCGCAGCCTGGTGCCTACCCGCGAAATAGACGAGGTATTCATCTGCGGGCCCGAGAGCATGATCGAGCAAAGCGAGCGCGCACTACACAGCGCAGGCATCGCAAAAGAGCGCGTGCATGCCGAGCGCTTTGCCTCAGGCACAGCACAGCGAAAACAAAACGCTATAAACTCCATAGCTGCTTACGCTATTAAAACAAGCGCTGGAGGCCAATTAGCCCATGAATTTGCTCTAGAAGTCGTGCTCGACGGCAAAACCCACGCCATGGGCATGCATGCGCATAGCAATGTGCTGGACACCGCACTGGAAGCGGGGCTAGACCTGCCCTACGCCTGCAAGGGCGGTGTGTGCTGCACCTGCCGCGCCAAGGTGCTGGAAGGCCAAGTGCGGATGGAGAAAAACTTCACGCTGGAGCAGTGGGAGATTGACAAAGGCTTTGTACTGACCTGCCAAGCGCATTGCGTGTCGCAGAAGGTGGTGGTCAGTTATGACGAACGCTGAGGTAGGCAGCGCGGACGCGAGGCGCGATTCAAAGTGATGGGGTCTTATCCCCTCTCCCTTTGGGAGAGGGTTAGGGTGAGGGTGAGGGCTGCAAGTTATCCCTTATTTTGTGCGGCTGGCTTGTGCGCGAACCCTCACCCCAGCCCTCTCCCAATGGGAGAGGGCGTAGGCCCCCGGCTTATTCCAGCTTGATCCCCGTGTCCTTGACCACTTTGCCCCAACGCGCCATCTCTTTGACCATGTAGTCCGACATGGCCTCGGGGGTAGAGGGAGCCACTTCTACACCTGCATCGAACAGTGCCTTTTTGGTGTCGGCGCTTGCCATCAGCTTGCCGATTTCGCTGTTGAGCTTGTCGACGATGTCGCGCGGCGTGCCAGCCGGAGCCAGCAAGGCCAGCCAGACC
>JANMTF010000382.1:0-3748 GCA_031390175.1 Polaromonas sp. | reverse complement strand
GCCGGGTACAGAGCCGGGCCGCCCCTGGCTGGCGATTGCCTCCCTGCAAACCAGCGCCGCCGACAGCCCGCAGTTGCTGGCCAGCGCGCAAGGCCCGGCCGTGCAACTGCAAGCCCTGCCCTACGTGCTGCTGGACGATATTTAAGGCTGAAGCGGCATGTGTCTGATCGCCATGGCCTGGGGCGTGAGCGCCCAATACCCGCTGGTCATTGCGTCCAACCGCGACGAGTTTTATGCCCGCCCCACCGCCCCGCTGGCCGAATGGACTACCCAGGAAGGCCACACCATCTACAGCGGCCGTGACCTCAAGGACGGCGGCACTTGGCTAGGCTTTGCGCAAAGCGGCCGCTTCGCCATGCTGACCAATGTGCGCAACCCCGCCGCCCCCGTGCCCGCCACCGCGCGCAGCCGGGGCACGCTGGTGATGGACTGGCTGACCAGCAGCCACGACGCCGCTGCCTGGTGCCACACGCTCAACCCCTCAGCCTACGCCGGTTTTAACCTCATCATCGGAGACTGGGTGCGCCAAGAGTGCCAGTATGTGAGCAATCAACACTTGGCTGGTGCATCGACCAATGTAAAGCTAAATAAGCCTCTAGACCAAGGGAATATCGCCGGAGAAGCTACTGATACTGTAGCAAATGGACTGCCCCTACCGATACCACGCGGCCAGATAGTGGGCTTGTCGAACGCAGCGCTGAATACCCCGTGGCCCAAAACGCTGCACTTGGTTGGCGCTCTGGGCGAGGCTTTAGGTGGTGGTTCTGGCGATACTGTGGGTGGCCTTTCAGCCAATGGATTGGCCAGCCAACCCTCACGGCATATAGCCCTGCCCGACCTGCAAGAGGCGTTGCAGCGCACTTTGCTGGACGAGCAGATGGCCACTACTGACCAACTGCCCCGCACAGGCTTGCCCACATCGCAAGAGCAGGCTTTGTCCAGCGTGTTCGTGCGCTACCCAGCAGAGCAGCCCACCTACGGCACTCGCACCAGCCTGGTGGCCGTGCTCAGCGCCCAGCAGCGCCTGCATTTGCTGGAAACCACCCACCCCACAGCGCAGCAGCGCGGCTGCCAAGTGTCGCACTCGCTAGATTGGCCGCTATAGCCACCCCCTGCCTGTAGCTCCCCGCCCCTGTAGCCACCGTTCTCCCCATGCGTCATTTCACAAATCCCATCACCGCCCAGATCGCTGAATTTCTAAACAGCATTGGTATACCCATGCAAACCGGTGCCGTGCCCCCAGACGCGTTTTTGCCCGGCATAGCCGTCACACCCCAAGGTTTGCAGGTAGACGAAGCGGCCCTGCTCTACCCCGGCGACTTGCTGCACGAGGCAGGCCATTTGGCCGTGGCCGCGCCCACCACCCGGTTTACGCTGCATCACCATGTAGGTGACGACCCTGCCGAAGAGATGATGGCCATTGCATGGTCTTACGCTGCCGTAGTGCATCTGGGCATCGACCCTAGCATCGTGTTCCACCCCCAAGGCTACAAAGGCGCAGCCGCCAGTATTTTGGAAAACTTTCAAGCCGGTCGCTACTTTGGCGTACCCATGCTGCAGTACCACGGCATGTGCGCCGATGCACAACGCGCCGCAGCTTCAGGCGTGCCCGCTTACCCCGGCATGCACCACTGGCTGCGTATGTCCGACTAGCGAGAACAATGCTTTGAATGATTTGCTCAAGACGCGCTCTGGCGCTTACCCGCTATTCAGGAGAGTTAGTGTCAACGGCAAACCCCGACCAATCAAACCGGTCAGTGGTATCCATGCGCACGCTGCGCAGGCTTGCAGTTTCTAAATGCTGGGGGTAAAGCGGCTCGGAAAAATACGTCATGAGCATCGTTCGGCGGCGTGCCCCGCTCGGGTTCAGGCTGCCCGCGTGCACCAGATCTGCATCGAATACCAGCACGTCACCCGCGCGGCCTGCAAGCTGCACCGAGAAGGACTCGTCATCGAAGTTGAAGGGCAATTCACCCGGTGCAAGGCGGTGGCTGGCAGGGACGATGCGAGTGGCACCATTCTCAGGGCCATAGTCGTCGAGAAAGGCCAAGGCGATGACCGTATCGCCCCTGCGCTGGGCCGACAAATCACGGTGCAGCTTTTGGTGGCCGCCCCCTAGCAGGGGCTCTCGCCCCTCCACCTGCGCGAGGAAAAACCGCTCACCAATCAGTTCGCCCACCACGGCCAAAAGCTGTGGCTGGCGGCAGACAGCCTGCACTTTCAAATCTAGATCCAGCAACGAATAGCGCCAGCTGGGCCCGCGTGGCACCGGCCACTGGTTCGACGGTTTCACGCCCGCATCAAATACGGCGCGAAGATCATCCAATAGTTCGACCGGGATCGCTCTGCCTAGCAGGGCGTAGCCATCTGTTTGGAGTAGTTTTCGGTCAATCATAGGTCTCGCTGAGAATTTTGTGCAGATTATGCGCTACCGATGCAGGGCGGCCACTGCGGCAACACCCGACGACTTTGGGGCTGCCCCAGCTACTTGAGCAAGCTTGCAACGAGAAGCTTACCGCTATGCATTACGTAGCTGCTTGCGCATATTTCTAGATGGCTATAGCGCAATAAGTGGCTCTTTTCCGTTTCGTGTCGGTTTACAGCCAGTTTGCGCAGCGGCTTTCTGAGCGCCTTTCGCCATCTGTGGGCCCCTCGCAACAGCAGGCTGTCGATTCAGCGACGATTTGTATCGATGCAGCGCCTATCTGGCCGAATCAGGTACGAATCCATGGGGGCGATGGGCTGCGGGCTTACCTGACGGATACATTGGTATCACTTTGATACATTTGGTTTATCCACCGCATGTAACTCCATCGCGATGTACTCGCCTGAATCCAACGCGTTGTTTTTAGAGCACTAGTCTATTTGGACTATGGCGAATCATCACTTTTGATTACATAGTCCGCTTGTAAATGTAAATAAACGTGAAAAAAATCACGCCAAAAGGCACTGAATGAAACGAAGACAATTTACCCAGCTCTGTGCAAGTAGCGTTTTGTTACCCGTCGCCGCAAGCCTGGTGGCCTGCGGAGGCGGCGGTGCCGATGGCAGCGGCCAAGCTGCCGCTGCCAGCGGCCAAGCCAGCGCGGTACCTGCCCTGCCTAACGAGCGCGTGGTAGTCAGCTCCAAAGGCACGGCCTACACCCTCAACAACGACGACAAAAGCCTCAGCCAAGCCAGCGGTATCGTCATCAGCGCCTTTGCCTCGGGTGGCTGGCAACTGGCTACCCAGGCAGACGCCTACCCCGTGGATGCCAGCTTTGACGAGGCCGGCAAGGCCTATGTGCTGGACAAATCGCTTTGTGAAATACGGGTCTACAGCCCCACCGGCCAATTGCAGGCCACATTGGCGGGCTACGGCAGTGGCCCCAGCCAGCTGAACAACCCCAGCGCCATCACGGTCGTGGGCGGCCGCATTTATGTCGCCGATTCGGCCAACCACCGGGTGCAAGTGTTTGCCCTGGATGGCACGCCCGAGCTGCGCTTTGGCGCGCTGGACACTACGGGCCTGGGGTTTAACTACCCTTGCGATGTGGAGATAGCGGCCGACGGCAGCATCTACGTGCTCCATTTAGTGATCAGCTTAGTGACCGTGCACGACAACCAGGGCAAGCACCTGCGCAGCCTGGATCTGTCACGCAACGCACAGGGCAAGCGCCAACGCGTCAATGCCATCGCCCTAGGCCCCAATAGCGAGCTGGTGTACACAGAAACCACCACAGGTAGCGTTGCCACCCTGAACCGCCAG
>JANMTF010000321.1:0-6541 GCA_031390175.1 Polaromonas sp. | reverse complement strand
TGGCGCACAGCAGCACGCCGATGGCGGGGTTTTCGTGGGGTTTGCGCACGTCGCGGTCTAGGGCTTCTAGGTAGAAGGATAGTTTGCCCAGGTATTCGGGCTCAAAGCGGCCTACTTTTAGCTCGATAGCGACTAGGCAGTTGAGGCTGCGGTGAAAGAACAGCAGGTCTAGCGCAAAGTCGCGCCCGCCTACTTGCACGGGGAACTGCGAGCCTACAAAGCAAAAGTCGCGGCCTAGCTCGCCTAGAAAGGCTTTGAGCTTGGCGAGCAGGCCTTGGTGCAAGTCGGATTCGCTGTGGTCGCCTTGCAGGCCCAGGAATTCGAGCATGTAGGCGTCTTTGAAGGCGCTTAGAGCCTCGGGCTGTAAAAGTCTCACCGCTGGTGAGACTTTTACAGGATTTAAGACTGTGCGCTCAAAAAGGGCAGTTTTAAACTGGCGTTCTAGCTCGCGTTTGCCCCATTTTTCCTGCGTTGCCATCCGCAGGTAAAACTCGCGTTCTTCTGGGCGTCTGGACTGACTCAGGATGATGATGTTGTGTGTCCACGGCAAAAGTCTCACCAGTGGTGAGACTTTTGCCTCGTCCTTGTAAGTTTCGTAAAACTGCCGCATGCGGAATAGGTTGGGCCGAGTAAAACCGCGCAGACCGGGCTGGGTTTGGGCTATGTGGTCAGCCAGTTGGTTCACCACACCGTCACCCCACTCGGCTGACGCAATCTTGCGGCTAATGATCTCGCCGACCTGCCAATACAGGTCAATCAACGAGGTGTTAACCGCCTGAATGGCCCGCTGCTTGGCGGCGGCAATTAGTTGGACGATTTCGGTGAAGCTGGTGGTGGTTAGATGGCTCATAGGGGTAGAGTCGAATTTAGCTGTTTTTTGGGGCCATGGTTGATCATTTTGTTGACATCAACAAGTTGAACAGTCGACAAAGCGTCGACTGTTCAATGCATCGACTCAAACAGGCAGCGCCTTAGCCAATCTACCTACCCCCTCCTCAATCTTCCCCAAATCCGAAGTCGCATAGCTCAGCCGCAGCGTCGCGGTGTCGGGGTTGACCGCATAAAACGGCGACCCAGGCACAAAGGCTACGCCGTGGTCGGGGGCGCGTTTGGCATACGCCGTGGCGTCTTGGCTGGTGGCTGTTGCGCTGCCGGGCATGGGCTGGCCGGTGAGGCGGGTCCAGAAGAACATGCCGCCTTGGGGCTGGGTGTAGGTGAGCGCGTGGCCTAGCTCACGCTGCAGGCAGGTGGCCATGGTGTTTGCACGTTCTGCGTAGGTTTTGCGCACTACGGCGAGGGTTTTATCCAAGCGAGTTTGCTGGCCGTCTTTCAGGCCCAGGTAGTTGGCGGCGATGGCTTGGCTGAGGTTGCTGGTGTGGGCGTCGCTGAACTGTTTGCACATGGTGGCTTTGGCCAGCAGCTCTGCGGGCGCGATCATCCAGCCTACGCGGATGCCGGGCGACAGCACTTTGCTGAAGCTGCCGCAGTAGGCTAGGTAGTCTCTGCTGCCGGGCACGTCTTTGGCTAACGCCATGATGCTGGGCGGGGGTGGGCTGCCAAAGTACAGCTCGCCGTAGGGGTCGTCTTCTACCACCAGCACTTTATGTTCTACGGCCAGTTGCAATATTTTTTTGCGCCGCTCTAGGGTGAGCATGGCACCGCTGGGGTTGCCGAAGGTGGGGATGAGGTAGACCAGCTTGGGCTTGTGCAGGATGATGAGTTGCTCTAGCGCGTCTACCCGCACGCCGTGCTCGTCGATGGGTGCGCTGATAAGGTCTGCACCGTAGAGCTTGAAGCACTGGATGGTGGCTAAAAACGTGGGGCCTTCGACGATGACTTTGTCGCCCTCGCCGATCATGGTTTTGCCGAGCAGGTCTAGCGCCTGCTGGCTGCCGGTGGTGGTGATGATGCCGTCGGGTTGCACGGTGATGCCTTTGGCGGCCATGTGCACGGCGATGGCTTCTTTAAGCGGTTGCCAGCCTTCGGTGGGGCCGTATTGCAGCACCGCCTGGGCGCTGCTGTCACCTAGCGCTTGGCCCGTAGCTTCGCGGATACCTTCGATGTCAAACAGCGCAGGGTCTGGAAAGCCACCGGCAAAGCTGATGATGCCGGGGCGGCCCAAGAGCTTGAAAATCTCGCGGATGGCGGAGGTTTGGACGTTGGCTAGGCGGGGGGCAAAGGGCAGTGGGGACATAGGGGTGCTGTGGGTGGATGGATGGGGGTGGGCAATGCGCCCATTGTCGCAAGTTATTGCAAGGTTTTACCCGCCTTTCACGCTGTAATTTACGTGCCTCTGCATGCTTGCCAGGCTGCTGGCTTGGCGGTATTCTCTGGTTTTTTTAGGAGTTGCAAGATGTCTGTTGTCTCTAGAGATCGCCTGACAGCGCAAGATTTTGACCAAGAGCTGTTGGTGCTGTTTGATGCCTATGTGCACGGCGGCATTGACCGGCGCGGCTTTTTGCGTGGGGCTGAAAAGTTTGCCAAGGCGGGTATGACGGCTGCTGGCCTGCTGGCGGCGCTAAGCCCCGATTTTGCACGCGGCCAAGTGGCGCCTAAAGACGATGCGCGGCTCAAAATTGAGACGGTATCGTTTGCGTCGCCCCAAGGCACGGGCACGGTCAAGGGCTATTTGGCGCGCCCTGCCAGCGCGGGCTCTGGCAAGTTACCCACTATTCTTGTAGTGCATGAAAACCGGGGCCTGAACCCGCATATTGAAGACATTACCCGCCGGATAGCGCTAGACGGCTACATGGCCTTTGCACCCGATGCGCTTACGCCCCTGGGCGGCTACCCGGGCGATGAAGACAAAGCCCGCGAGGCCTTTGCCAAGCTGGACCAAAGCAAAACGCGCGAAGATTTTGTGGCGGCGGTGGACTGGCTGAAGGCGCGGCCCGATACGACGGGCAAGATTGGCGTGACGGGCTTTTGCTATGGCGGCGGCATAGCGCACATGCTGGCCACGCGGGTGCCAGACTTGGCGGCGTCAGTGCCTTTCTATGGCAACCACCCAGCGGCGGGTGATGCGGCCAAGGTGAAGGCACCTTTGCAGATTCACTTTGCGGGGGTGGACGAGCGCATTAACGCGGCTTGGCCTGCGTATGAGGCGGCTTTAAAGGCCGCAGGGGTGAAGCACGAGGCGCACACCTACGCGGGCACGCAGCACGGCTTTAACAACGACACCACGCCGCGCTTTGATGCGGCAGCGGCCAAGCTGGCTTGGGAGCGGATGATGGCGTTTTTTAAGCAACACGTGAAAGCTTAATCGCCTTTTAGCTAAACGCTACCTCTAGCCTGGGCAGCGGCGCATCAAAATCAGCCGCCCAGGTTTGCCCTGCGGCTACCGGCCAGGCATCGGTCCAGGTGCCGGTGGTAATCACGTCGCCGGGTTGCAGGTCTGGCGCGCCGGGGCATTGGCGCAGCTCGCGGGCGAAATGCAGCAGGGCTTGCAGCGGGTCGTCCAGCACGGCGGCGCCTGCGCCACTGTCCATTACCTTGGCATCTTGGGTAAGGCGCACGGTGGTGGCGGCTAGCACGGCGCACAGATCGTTAGCGTTAGCCGCTATCTGCCGCACTGGCAGCTTTTTGCCTACCAGCAGGCGCGCATGCAAGCTGCCGTCGGCTATGGCGTCGGCGGCCACAAACTTCCAGTCTTTTTGGTGCGACTGCACAATTTCAAAACCTGGGGCTATCCAGTCAAGGCTGTTAAACAGCTCTTGCAGTGAGGCATTGGCCGGCGGGGTGCTGCGCATGCCAAACACGGTCTCGGGTTCTATACGCGGCTGGCATATGCCTTGCAGCGCTATGGCGCCCTGCTCTTCACAAAACTGTAGCGTGGTGCTGTACACCGCGCCCCAGATGGGTGCATACACGTTGTAGCGTGGCCAAATGCTGCGGTTGGTAAAACCTATTTTGTAGCCACGCGGTATCTCGCCGCGCGCTACACGCAGCGCGCGCACTGCCAGGGCGCGCTGGTAAGCGGTGGGCACGTCTAGCCCCGTGGCTGCGGGCCAGAGCTGGGCACTGTCGTAGTGGGAAAGCAGGGTTTGGGGTGTCATGGTGTGAGCCTTCTAAATGTGTATATTGACACAAGTTGCCCCCATTCTTGGTCATCACTCGCCACTCAGAACCATCTCATCCGTCGCATCCTTTGCGCGAGGCAGGCCCCTGAGCGACGACTTAATGCCGCGCTTGCGAGTCAAACTTGCAGCGTAGTCAAGCTTGCTTGTGCACATAGCCATAAGCCATGTTTGATCGCGAGGTACCTTGTGCCTCATACGCCAGTTTGGCTTGGCTGAGCTTGTCTCCATCTACAGCCACACGCTTTGCATCGGTGTAGTTGTACAGCCGGGCGTTGTTGCCGCCAAAGATGGTGTTTTTAATCTCACCATCCGCAGCGCCCAGCGGCGCAAAGCCGTACTGCTTTTGCATCGCCTCGGGGATCTCCAGGCGGCGCAGGGCTTCGATTTGCCATTGGGGCGAGCCAGTCCAGATGGCATCTGTCCCCCAGACCACGCGGTCTGCGCCCAGGCCTTTGACCAGGGTGCCCATCATGAAGGCGGCCAAGTTGGGATTGGCCATGGTGCTTTGCGCAAAGATCTGGCCCAGGTCGCCGTAAACGTTTTTCACGCCATGCAGGGCGGGCACCTCAGCCAGGTCGCTCACCCACTCTACCCTGCCAGTGCGCTGCACTTGCGCCCAGGCATCAGCAGCATTGCCCCCCGCGCCAAAACGGTAGGCTGAGTGGTAGATCACAAAGTTCAGCTGCGGCCAGTCTTTGGCGGCCTTGGTCACATCGCTCACATTGGCGTAGCCCAGCAGGTTGGGGAACTGCTTCTCGGTGCTGGGCGGGAACAGACCTTTGTGCACGCAGACGTTTTTTATACCCGCTTTCAGCGCTCTTTCGTAGTAGGGGTAAGCGACTTTTTCGTCGTCCATACGCCACGGCCATTTGGCCATGGGCTTGTTGGTGTTGTCGCCAATGGTGTAGCCCTTGATGGAGTCGGGTTTAAGCTCGACCAGCTCGCGCTCAAACCTCTCTAGCGCACCCGGCACGCCAGGGGTAAAAATCAAATGCGACAAAGCACGTTGGGTTCCGCCCGCCATGCCATTGATCTTGGCGCGGGCATCGCGCTTGTCTTCGTTGCTTAGAAACCAGTCGATCGGCTCGTGCGAGGCCGAGCCACTGACCAAGGCCACCTTGGTGTCCGAGTCCAAAAATACTTCTTTCACATAGTTGGCAAACTTCAGATCTTCCAGAGTTTGCTCTTTGCCTACCAAAGCCGGGTTCCAGCCCACCCGGCCCACTGCCTCACGCGAGCGTACAAAGTTGACCAGGCGGGTTTTGTCGTGCAAGAAGTGGGTGTGCATGTCCATGATGAACTGGCCCGAGAGCTGGCCCGCACGCTGCGCCGCCATCTCGGGCGTAGCGGCCTCAGCGCGCGAGACGCCAAACACCGGGCCAAAGGTATCGTTCATCGCCAGGAAGGCTGCGGCCATGCCCGAAGCCGTTTGGAAGAAGCGCCTGCGCGGCATACCCTGGTGCTTGGCCAGCTCGGAGCCATAGGCCTTGACCCGTGCCTCAAACTCGCGCTGCTTCTCACTCTGCGCGCTGGGCATAAATTCTTCGCTGGAAATGGAACGGGTAGGAATGGGTGAGCGAAATGTCAGCTCATCCGCATGGCCCAGTTGTGCAATCTCTTCGGGGCTCATCTGTACGGGCATGGTCACTCCTAGGGTTTGAAATACTAAGCCTGGGCAAGCGCACCCGGGCTGCAGAAAAATATTCTAATCCGTCAACCAGCGCCACGCCGGTCTCGCAGGCAACAGGTCAGCGCATGCACTTGCGCGCACACCCGCGACCATCCGCGCCTGCCATCTCGCTGCGGCACCCAGGTGAATGATTTTTACAACGCTTTGAAAAAATGTGCGCAAAATACTTGTCAAACCCGCAGCGCTTCATCACAATCCGTTTCCTGCTTTAAGCCGCTGCACAACGAATGTCCTTGTGCAGCCAACCCTTAAAGAGCCACCCAAACCCATGACCTGTTTCACTCACACCTGACGCACCCTCCACTGCCCTAGCTGGATGTGGTGCCACACCACACCAGCTTTGCGGCGGGTTGCAGTGCGTTCTATTGAAACGCACGCTCCACAAGCCCCAGACTGATTCGTTTCGCTGGGGTTTCTTGTTTCTGGAGCGTGCCCCATGAGTGCCAAACTATTTTCCCGTGACTTTGCGCAAGGCAAGGTCAAACACCTGCGGCGCCCTACACACAAAGGACGGCAGCCGCTGGCTTTGACATTGCAATTACCTACACCACGCAACACCGTGGCGCAAGCCCTCGCCCGCCGCGCTACCAGCTCGGGCGCGGGTAAACACATTCGCAGCACTGGCGCGTTGCGCCGCGCTGAAAACGTGGCCCTGAAAAAGGCCATCAAAACCATAGACAACTAAGATGAAGAACGATATTCCTACCAACGCCATGGCTGTGCCCATGGTGTCACCCGAGCTGCTGCGCGAGCGTAGCCAGCATCTGGCCAG
>JANMTF010000315.1:0-10167 GCA_031390175.1 Polaromonas sp. | reverse complement strand
TGTGAGGATGCGAAAAACCACGTACCAAATTATTCTTCGTTGCCACAAAAGGCTGTTTAGTTTTCCCCGCGTTTCATTTTTCTTTTCACTTTTCTTTTCACTTTTTATCAGGAGACATTGACATGAAAACCCAATTCAAATTGATGTCGTTGGCCATTGCCAACGCCGCCCTTATCAGCCTGGCAGGCTGCGGCGGAGGTGGCGGCGACGCCGCGCCTACCGGCAGCACGGCTGTTGACACCACCCCCACTGTGGTGGTGACCACGCCCACCGTCATCGTGACGACGCCTACCGTGACGGTCACCGTACCCCCTGTGACAGTTACCGTACCCCCAGCCCCCACCACCACCGCAGTCACCACCAGCGTGATCGACGGTGCCCTGAAAAATGCCACCGTCTGCATGGACAAAAACAGCAACGGCGTGTGCGACCCGGGTGAGGTGCAAGGCAAAACCGACGTGGCAGGCAACGTGACCCTGGCCGTGCCCAATGCCGACGTAGGCAAGTTCCCCCTGCTGGCCATCGTTGGCACTGACGCGGTAGACGCCGACCACGGCACTGTGACCGTGGCCTACACCATGTCGGCCCCAGCTTCCAAAGCTGCCCTCATCAGCCCGCTGACCCACTTGGTGCAAGAAGCTGTGGCCAGCACTGGCGTGACGGTGGCGGAGGCCGAGAGCGCGGTGCAGTCGTCTACCGGCATCAATGTATCGCTGTTCCAAGACTTCACCAAGGTGCCCGCGCCTACTGACGGCAGCCCCAGCGCTGCAGTGGTGGCCCGTATGGCGGTGGTGACCACGCAGGCGCAGGTCAACACCTTGCGCAGCACCGTGGGTACACCGGCTATCGACAGTGCGCCGATGACGCAGGCTGACATCAACCGCGCCATCAACCAGCGCTTGCTGCAAATACTGCCCGCGTTGGTAGCCGCGCTGAGCGACCCGGCCAATGCGACGCTGACGACTGCGGCTAAAGAGGCGGCTGTAGTGGCGGCACTGAGTGGTTCTTTGCTGACTACAGCTTCCATGCCTACGTTGGTAGCCATCAACAACCAACAAACGAGCAATGCCAGCGCGGGAACCAGCACGGGCACTGTAACTGCAGCGCCACCTACCGCAGGCTTTGTGCAATTAGCAGCTCTTACGTACACCAACGCCACCAACTGGTTTGCGCGCGCCTTTACAGCTAGCCTTGCGCAAAACACACCCGATGCCAGCAACAAAACCCGCTTTGTAGACCGTAGATACCGTAGCAATAACGGGGCGGTTGCGCAATGGAATTTTGGCACTAACCCACAAACCCAAGCCAACTTGCACTGGACAGGCAGCGCTTGGGAGGCATGCGAGCTCAATTTTGAATCCACGTCCACGGTGCGCGACGCAGCAGGCAATAACACCAGCAACTATTGCAATAACTACAGCAACAACAAGAGTAACCGCACCAACTTTGACATCAGTGGCAAAAGCATGAAGCAGGTGTATGACCAAGCCCGCGCTGCTGGCTACACCAACCTGACCATTGCCAACAGCGACACCCTGCTAGGCACCGCCACTTTCCCCGCTGGTTCGCAGTTGGGCTACCAAACCACTGCGCCGCAAACCGCAGTGCAAGCGTATGCACCAGGCAGTAACAACTATATGTACAACTACAGTGCAGCAGTGGCTGCTGGCGGAGATAGCCGCACTCAAGCGGCTGGCGTGGGCTGCAATGCACCCGAGTTCAACGTTGGCCCGATCAACCGTACCGCCACGCTTGAATCTATGGTCAGTCTGTTCAAGGGAACTCCATGTATTTACAACCCCGGCAGCAGTACCATCAACGGTGTAACCTTCGGCAGCGGCGAAGTGCAGGACGAAGCGTGGGGCAACAGTACGCTAGGTCTCGCCACTCTTGGAACCGCCAGTACCGGCGGTACGCCTACAACTTGGTACTCAGGCAATACTTTGGTAAGACTGGCGTTTACAGGCCCAGGTACTAACCCAGTTACCTACTACGCATGCAAACAACGCGCCACAACTGGCGGCACGCGAAATTGCAAACCCATCGGCACAGGTAACTACACCATCACCACCCTAGGCGATGCCCGCGTAATGAACCTGAGCAACCTTCCCACACAGCTAGTGAACCAAACCTTCAACAACACTTACGTCGAGCGCGGCGGCAAGGTCTTCTTTGGCTATCAGGAAAGACTCGCTGTGACCAGCGCAGCACGCCCGAACACCACGGCCTCCAACGCATTGCTGGCGCGACTAGGCTTGCCCGCTGTCAACCCCGAAGTACCTTTGGCACTCACTGCCGCCTCCTACCAAGGCACCTGGGATGCACGCGATGCAGCAGGCGCACCCGGCGGCACCAGCGTCAACGTAGGAGCCAACGGCATAACCACCTGTGTCGATCTGGCTACCAACGCAGGCGTGGCTTGCACGATAAGCATCACCAACCCCGCCACCGGCGCCTATAGCGGCAACGTGAACGGCAACCCGGTGGCTGGCACGCTGAACTTCATCACCGGCCTGGGCACTGGCACCTACGGCCTGCCAGCCCCCGGCGGCAACACAGTCACCGTGCGCCGCTAGAGCGCAGCACCCCAAGCGCTCTGCAACATGAGCGCCGCTAAAAAGCAAAGCCGTGCAGAGAGTTCTCTGCACGGCTTTATTGCTTTAAGCGCTTGGAATGGCGCGGGATGGCGCGGGATTTCTCTGCATGGCAAAACTACGTACTACACATTTCATAGCTGCTCCCGCGATATTCTATTGGCCTACAGCCCGATTCACATCGTAAAAACAGCTAAAAATTGGCATTTTTTAAGGCTCCAGAGGCTCTGGCGGCTTGGAAACTGGTTTTCAACTGCCAATTTACCCGTTTTTAGGTCATTTTCAAGGTATCAACTGGCCTGCAGCCCAATGGAATATAGCGGCAAATGCTACGGAATAGATAGTAGAGGTTTCTCCACCAAGGCTGCAAGGCGAGTTGTTTGTCTTAAATTTTGAACCACCATGGCCGGTACCGTGGAAGCCAGCCGCCCGGTTAGGTACTGGTGCTGCACCCGAACTACGTTACCATTTACAAAGATCAAAAGCGATAAAGTGCAGCTATGAAAAAACACTCACGCCAATCAATGAATTTCACGCCCTTCTCCGAGCTTTCCCGCTACAAACGGCGGGATGCGTTTATCCAGCTCCGAAGCAAGATCAAACGCCAACGACATAGCGAAAATTTCTATGGTTGGTCGGAACTCACAGAGCCGGGGCGACCCGCTTTTTTTAATCAAGACGTACAGGTCTACTTCCTGGGACTTGACGGTCACACGATGTGGAATGCTTGCGTTTCGACGGCATCGCGTCAATATTGGAATATCGTCAGCGACATAGCGAGTAACAAGGCTTGCGAATTACGACCAGATCGGGATTTCAACTTCCGTGACAAATTCATTCCTGTCTATGACCCCAGCGGCAGACTCAAACATTATTCGATGCGGGAAGACGAGCCGCATCCCGAATTTGGAGATCGCACCCGATTGGATTGGATGTGTGATTACGAATCTGAATTGATAAAAACCGACACAGGCAACACCGCTCCCGTATTTGAGGAGTTTTGCATAGAGCCAGGCTTTGAATACGGAACAGGCCTTTATGCCACTCTCGACGTGCCTGACATCACAGCGGATGCGTTAGAAGCCATGATTGCCCGGTGGCGTGCTCTCGGTGAAAAGCCATGGCGAAGCGATACGCCCGTCCCACACACGCGCCTTCCAAAAGACACGTTTTTGAATCTCGCCAACACTCAAGAGTCGCATAAACTCTAACCGACACACCGTATGACCACCTCACTTATCCCCGTTGACTACGCCGCATGGCTTTTGTCGCTCAAAGAACAAATTCGCACGTCCCGCGTGAAGGCAGGACTGGCGGTCAATAAAGAGCTGGTGCTACTCTATTGGCGCATTGGGAAGGAAATTTTAGAGCGTCAAGCCGCCCAAGGCTGGGGCACAAAAGTCATCGAACAACTCGCCAAAGACTTAAAGTCCGAGTTCCCAGATATGAAAGGACTCTCTCGAACAAACCTCTCGTACATGCGCGCTTTTGCCAATGCTTGGGGTGATGAGGCAATTGGCCAGCAGCTTGCTGGACAATTACCATGGTTTCATAACTGCACGATTATCGACCAGGTCAAAGATCGCTCTACCCGTGAGTGGTAAATCAAAAAGACCATTGAAAACGGCTGGAGTCGGTCAGTCTTTGAGATGCAAATTGAAACCTTGACGCAGTTACGTGGTCATTGAGCTTAAAAAATTACCGACTTCAAATTTGCCTACACAGGCCAACTCAATGGCTATCTCGCCGCGGTTGATGACCTGGTGCGTGACAAGGCAGTCGATGCGCCAACGATTGGCATCATCCTTTGTAAAAGCAAAAATGCAACCATGGTCGAGTACGCCCTGCGAGGCGTGGAAACGCCTATGGGTGTCTCTACCTTCAGAACGGCTCTGCCGCAATCTGTGCTCGATGTGCTACCAAGCATTGAGACGCTTTCTGAGAAACTCCAAACCCTCATCCTGGATGAAATAGCCGATGACGGGACAGATCACGAGGCAACCAAATAAACGGCTTTTTTTGCTTTGAGCACTCTGCGTGGCTTGGAATGGCAAAACCACGTACTGCACACTTCATAGCGTCTTCCTTGGTTTTCTATGAGCCACACTACTTCTTACCGTAGGTCGAATCATGGTCCGGCTGCACAGTTAGAAACCGCATAAAGTCACCGTCGCGCACAGCGGTGGCACGCCGCGCCTGGGTGATGCGCAAGGAATACAGCGCCGCGACACCTGCTGGAGGTTTGACGCTGGTGATCTTTTCCCACTTTAAGCCTGGGTCTTTGTAGACCTGCTCCCAGTCTAGTTGCAGCAACTTTTTGAGCGTGTCCAGCACGCGGCTGCGTTCGGCTTTATCTAGCGCTAGCCAGTTTTTTTGAAACTCCGGGTTGTTGAGGTCGAGCCTTACGCGCTGGCTTGGTGGGTTTTGGGCCATGGTTCATTCCATCGAAAAGCGTGTTGATGTCGGTCTCTTGGGGCTTGTTTTTTGCCGTCCATGCCATGGCGGTCTGCAACGATGCTGCGGCTTGCGGCTGGTGCAGCCACCGCTCATTTTCGGGAACGACAACGGCGGTGCGCACCAGCCACACGCCGGGCTCACGCTCTTCGACCAGCACCTGTCGGCCCGCATAGCCTTTGCCTAAAGAAATCTGGCCATTCGCACCGATGACTTTGACGCTGGTCTTTGCTTCAATTGCTAGAGTACTCATGCGAATGTCCTTTCAAAAAAATATGTCTACCGCGTTTGAGATGGCATGTAAATTTGTGCATTCCTAATTTAGTGCAGCACGAAATTATTATATCTGCAAAACACTTTTTTTGCGTCTGTGACCCGAAACCACAGCGTGCACCCGCACACAAAAGATCTGCGCCAAAACCCATTGCTGGTTCGTCGGCCCTGCCCGCCGCAAATTTATTTGCACTTTCTCATCAGATGTGAGGATGCGAAAAACGGCGTAACCAATTATTCTTCATTGCCACCAAAGGCTTGTTCACTTTTTATCAGGAGACATTGACATGAAAACCCAATTCAAATGGATGTCGTTGGCCATTGCCAACGCCGCCCTTATCAGCCTGGCGGGCTGCGGCGGAGGCGGCGGGGATGCCGCGCCTACCGGCAGCACGGCGGCTACCACCACCCCCACGGTGGTGGTGACCACGCCTACGGTGACAGTCACCGTACCCCCTGTGACCGTCACCGTGCCCCCTGCCCCCACCACCACCGCAGTCACCACCAGCGTGATCGACGGTGCCCTGAAAAACGCCACCGTCTGCATGGACAAAAACAGCAACGGCGTGTGCGACCCGGGTGAGGTGCAAGGCAAAACCGACGTGGCAGGCAACGTGACCCTGGCGGTGCCCAATGCCGACGTAGGCAAGTTCCCCCTGCTGGCCATCGTTGGCACTGACGCGGTAGACGCTGACCACGGCACCGTGACCGTGGCCTACACCATGACAGCGCCTGCCACCAAGGCCGCGTTGATCAGCCCGCTGACGCACTTGGTGCAAGAGGCCATTGCCAGTACTGGTGTAACGGTGGCCGAAGCCGAGAGCGTGGTGCAGTCGTCTACCGGCATCAATGTATCGCTGTTCCAAGACTTCACCAAGGTGCCAGCGCCTACCGACGGCAGCCCCAGCGCCAAAGTGGTAGCCCGCATGGTGGTGGTGGCCACCCAGGCGCAGGTAAGCAACCTGGCCAGCACGGTAGGAGCACCGGCGATTGATGGCGCGGCCATTACCCAGGCCGACATCAACCGCGCTATTAACCAGCGCCTGCTACAGATCTTGCCCGCCTTAGTCGCTGCGCTGAGCGACCCGGCTAACGCCACGCTCACCACGGCAGGCAAAGAGGCTGCGGTGGTGGCTGCGCTGAGTGGCTCACTGTTGACTACCGCATCGGTGCCTACCTTGGTGGGCATCAACAACCAGCAAGCCGCCAGCACCAGTGCCGTCACCAGTACCGGGACAGTTACCGCAGCACCACCCAACGCAGGCTTTATGCTGCTGGGAAACCTTACCTATACCAATGCCAGCAGCTGGTTTTCACGCGCCTTTACGGGCAGCCTCGCGCAAAACACGCCTGATGCCAACAACAAAATCCGTTTTGTAGACCGTAGACACCGCAGCAATAACGGGGTGGTTGCGCAATGGAACTTTGGCAACAACCCGCAAGACCAGGCCAACCTGCACTGGACCGGCAGCGCTTGGGAGGCATGTGGGCTCAATTTTGAATCCACTTCGTCCGTGCGCGATGCAGCAGGCAACGGCACCAGCAACTACTGCAATAACTACGCCATCAACAAGAGTAACCGCATCGACTTTGACATCAGTGGCAAAAGCATGAAGCAGGTGTATGACCAAGCCCGCGCTGCAGGCTTCACCAACCTGACGATTGCCAGCAGTGACACACTGCTAGGCACAGCCACCTTCCCCGCAGGCTCGCAGCTAGGCTACCAAACCACCACGCCGCAGACCGTACCGCAAGCTTATTCGCCAGGCACTAACTCCTACGTGTACAACTACAGCGCAGCCATTGCGGCTGGTGGCGACGGCCGCACGCAGGCCGCTGGCGTGGGTTGCAACGCATCGGAGTTCAACTTTGGCCCAGGCATCCGCACCGCCACGCTAGAAGGCATGGTGGCCGCGTTCAAGGGCACCCCATGCATCTTCGCCGGGCCTAATAGCTTCGTGTCCAACGGTGTCACCTACACATCGCCAGACGCAGCCAATGAGGCTTGGGGTGGCACTACTTTGCCAATCAGCACACTGGGCAACGTAGGCGGCGCGCCCACCGCGTTTTACACAGGCAATACACGTATCCGTCTGGCCTTTACGGGCGCTGGCAACAACCCAGTCACTTACTACGCCTGCAAGGAGCGCTTTAGAGACTTTTCTACCCGCAACTGCACCGTGATCGGCACTGGCAGCTACACCATCACCACCCTGGGCGATGCCCGGGTGATGACCCTGAGCAACCCACCCGCTCAGGCAGCACCCTTCACCTTCACCCGTACCTTCGTTCAGCGCGGTGGCCAGGTGTACTACGGCTACCAAGACAAGTTCACCGTGACCAACTCAGCTCGACTGAACACCACAGCGTCCAACGCCTTGGTGGCACGACTGGGCTTGCCTGCCATCAACCCCGAAGTACCCTTGGCACTCACCGCAGCCTCCTACCAAGGCACGTGGGACGCCCGCGACGCAGCAGGCGCGCCTGGCGGCACCGCAGTCAACGTTGGGGCTAACGGCACCACCACCTGTAATGATTTGGCCAACGGCGCAGCGCTGACCTGCACCTTGACCATCACCAACCCCGCCACCGGTGCCTACAGCGGCACCGTCAACGGCAGCGCGGTGGCAGGCACACTGAACTTCATCACCGGCTTAGGCACCGGCACCTACAGCCTGCCAGTGCCCGGCAACTCGGTCATCGCGCGCCGGTAACCCGCGCCCGCCCAATGCGCCCTGTAAAACGGGCGCTGTTAAAAGCAAAGCCGTGCAGAGAGCTCTCTGCACGGCTTTTTTTGCTTTGCGCGCTTGGGTTAGAGCCATTTCTAAACGCCACCGCTCGCCAGTCACCCAAAGTTTGGCCTGAACAGCGCCAAAGGGCATGCCTTGACTTGCAGGATGCGCTGAAAGTGCCTGCATGCCAGTTTCCACATGCTACACATACAGTAGCTGCTATTGCATCATTCTAAAGGGCTGGAGATCGATTGATATCTTAAAAACACCTAAAAACAGCGTTTTTTGAGGTTTTTTCGGGCAGCGAGAGTCGTCAAAACTTGTCCGAGGTACATCAATTCGCATAATTTTATAAAATTTGTTTAATTTTTCCTAATTTCAGTCTAAATATGTGACTTATTTAACTAAAAAAACTATTTTTTTATGTTTATAGTAAAAAAATATAATTTATATGCAAACCCTTCGACCTGAGCTCAGCCTGGTCTGAGCTTGATTCTATAAAAACGCATAATT
Organism: Polaromonas sp.; assembly: GCA_031390175.1. Taxonomy (GTDB): domain Bacteria; phylum Pseudomonadota; class Gammaproteobacteria; order Burkholderiales; family Burkholderiaceae_C; genus JAAFIP01. The sequence goes on along the minus strand of JANMTF010000315.1, from coordinate 1,601 downwards.
TTTCTAAAATTTGGCTTAAAAACACCTATTTTCGTGAAATACCACACGAATTTAGCCATCCATTTGCTTAGGTACATAAATTCGCATAATTTAAGGAAGTTCAAAGCGAACAAAACCGCATGCGCCATCAGAAAATGCTCCAAAATGGGCCGTTTGGAGGCCTTTTTAAGATACTAATCGGCCCGCAGCCCTTTAGAATGATGCGGTAGCAGCTACTGTATATGTAGCGCTGCCCAGTCGGTATGCAGGCGCCCATGTGCGCCCATGTGCGCCCACGTGCGCCCCCATGCGCGCGCAGGGTGCGTGCCTGCGGCCAGAGCCCCCTACTGGGCATAATGCAGCCATGCCGTCCACCCCCACCCCGCAAAACGCCAAATCCTTAAGCCCCACCATTGCCGCGCTGGCCGAGGCTGGCACGCAGCGCAGCTACAAAAAGGGCGCTGTCATTTTGAGCGAAGGCGACATGGGCGACACCTTGCTGGTGCTGCTGACCGGCAGCGTGCGCGTGTACGGCACCGACGGCCAGGGCCGCGAGGTGACCTACGGCACCATTACCGCGCCCGACTACTTTGGCGAGATGTCGCTAGACGGTGGCCCGCGCTCGGCCAGCGTAGAGGCCGCCAGCGCCTGCACCTGCAGCGTGCTCACCCAAAAGCGCGTGCGAGACCTGCTGACCACGTCGCCAGAGCTGGCCTACGAGCTCATCTGCAAAATCACCACCCGCGCCCGCACCGCCACCCAGACGGTGCGCAGCATGGCCCTGCTGGATGCCTACGGCCGCCTGGTGCAAGTGCTGCAAGAGCTGGCCGAGCCCGCCATAGCCGAGGGCGAACTCAAAGGCCAGCAAAAAATTCCCGCCCGCACCACCCACGCCGCCTTGGCACAACGCATAGGCACCAGCCGCGAGATGGTAAGCAAGCTGCTGCGCGACCTGGAAAAAGGCGGCTACATGCGCAGCGATGGGCGGGTGATGTGGGTGCTAAAGAAGCTGCCTGAGCGGTGGTAGGGCTACCCCGTCCCACGGCACACCCTCTTCTTGAAAGCGCCGCAGCAACTGCAAGAACAGGTCACTGTGCGGATGGGCAAGTGTGCTCATGGGCGCTAGAAATCAGGCCGTCGTACGACTGTTGACTTTGGCCGCCTGCACCAGTTGGCGCTCAAAATCCATCTGGTTCATCTGCGCATGCGTAAGCCGCCACACCCCGCGCGGATGCGGCGTGGTAGCACCACGCAGCATAGCGTCCAGCACCTTGCCGCGTTGCCAAGCCTTCTGCGGGTCCAGCTCAATCTCACTGCGGTTTTGGGTGCCTACGATTTTCATGGGGGCAGTTTAACGCCAAACGGCCAGAGGTCCATGCCTTAAAGCCTACACCCGCGCAACACCGCCACCACACCCACAAAGGCTGATGCTGAACAAGCTGCCTGAGCGTTGGTGACGCAGAGGCCATACAAGCCATAAACCGAGATAGTCCATTAGAACCCCAAACCTTACAGAGCCCACCCCGGTGGCTGCAAATTTCTAATGGACACCATTAGAGAAATCCTTTGTAATCATAGGCTTACGACACCCCAAGGAGTTGGCATGCAGAATTTCGAGAATT
>JANMTF010000314.1:0-10515 GCA_031390175.1 Polaromonas sp. | reverse complement strand
TAACGCTGCTCAACGAAGGTAGCCACATCCGGGAAATACGTGCTGCGCTGCGCACCCGATGTGGCCAGCACCCGCAGCTTGCCGGTGGCTTTGTGTTGCCGAAATAGCCCCTCTGGCAGCACCAAGGCCGCAATCTGCCCGCTGAGCAAATCGACCATGGCTGGTGGCCCTCCAGCGTACACCACATGCTGCCAAGGCACATTGGCTTCGCGAAACAGCATGGCCTCCAGCAAATGGGGTAGGGTGCCAGTGCCGGGCGAGGCCACGTTGGCCAGCTTGGGGTTGCTGCGCATCCAGTCGACCAGCTCCTGGACATTGGTCACGCTGCTGGGGACGGCCGGGCCGACGGCTAGGGCCAGCGTCATCTCACCGGCCATCGACAAGGGCTGCAGGTCGGCAATCGGGTCGTATGCGAGTTTCGCATACAGGTAGGGATAGACCGTGGCGACGGCACCTTGGGCTAGCAGAACTGTCGCGCCGTCAGGGGCGGACGCTTTGAGCGCGTTCACCGCAATTTGACCCGCTGCCCCTGGCCGGTTGTCGACCATGGCGCCCTGCGGGTACTGCCGCGTCAATTGCTCTGCCACGCGCCTGGCCACAATATCGGGAATGCTGCCAGCAGGGCCCGAGCACAGGATGCGCAATTGGTTTATGGAAGCTGGTGTGGCTGGCTGCGCAAGGGCAGGGCGACTTGAACCAAGTCCAAGCAAAGACGCGCTCGCTGCGCAAGCTGAGCGGAGCACCAAGCGGCGTGAAGCAACGCTGGAGGGAAGGGTAGTGTTCATCAAATTCTCCTAGGGGTAACGGTGAGGTCGATGGGCCGGATATTGGCAGAGCACCCACCTTGTGGGAAGATGCGTGATGCAGCAACCCGATGTTCGTTGTGCATCACCCGAGGTACCTTTATGCGACTTCAAAGTATTGAGCAATTCATCGCTGTGGTGGACACAGGTAGCATTCGTGGTGCGGCCCGCCAGCTCAATATGTCGCAACCGGCGCTCACGCGCGCACTGCAGCAGCTTGAGGAAGAACTGGGTGTGCAGCTAATGGACCGCAGTGGCCGCGGTGTAACGCCTACCACCGCAGGCAGCGCATTTTTGTCACGCGCGCGGGTGGCCGAGGCCGAGCTTCGCAAGGCCGCTGAAGAAGCCAAGAAAACCGTAGGCGACAGCACCCGGCTGCTGGCGCTGGGGGTATCGCCTGTCGGTGCCAGCTTGTTGCTGCCAGAGCTGGCCATCACGCTACAGCGCCTGCACCCCAAGACCCGCATACGCATTTTGGAGACTACGCCCAGTGCCTTGCTGTCTCTGGTGCGCGATGAGGTGATGGACTTGGCCGTCACCCAACGCACCCGAATTCACCTGGACGCCGGGCTGGACTATAAGCCACTGGCCGAAATTCAAATGCGCATGGCCGTGCGGCCCGGGCACCCACTGCTCAACAAGCTGGGCAAAAAAGGAACCTGTAGCCTGCAAGACATGGTAGGTGCATCGTGGCTGTACATGACCGCGCACGACAGCTCCGACGACATCGTTAGCCGATCATTCCTGGCCAGCGGCTTGCCCGTGCCATTGCCCGCCGTGCATTGCGGCTCGTATTTTGTAGCGCTGGATTTGATTGCCGCCACCGACATGGTGGGCGTGCTACCGCCAGCCTTGCTACGCGCCTGCATGAAAGCTGGCCAACTGGTGGAGCTGGTGCTGGCAAAACCTTTGATACCGATCCAGCTAGGCATGTACACGCGGTCTGGCTCGCCGCCCACGGCGCCGGCAAAGTCTGCGGCGGCGGCAATCCTGGCCATCTCCAAGCGAATAGCATTGACGGGTGAGCTGCGCAGCACGGCACCTTTGGTAGTTTAATTTACTTTACACGATGTATATTATGTTAAGTTAAGTTGACATGGATATGTATCTAGCAACTTGCTGCCGTACGATAAACTGCATGCACTTATCCATCACCTTCCCCGAAGATTTAGCCGACGTCGCGCTGCTGAGCCAAGGCGAGTTTGCGCGGGGGCACCGCTGGTCATAGCGGCCAAGATGTACGAGATCGGGCATTTGTCCAGCGGCCTGGCTGCGCGCATAGCAGGCTTGCCACGGGCTGAGCCGAAGGCGAGTTCCGCCGTTGCCCCAAATTCTGAGTACTGCAGATGCTCACCGCGAAGCGGATCGGGGCTCGGGTGGCATAGGCATAGGCATTGGCCTACCGCCGTGCGCGTCCGTTTGCAACGGGAGACATCTGACGCTCAAGGCAAAGCGATCAAGCCAACTGCTGCGCCAGCAAGTGCGCCACATGAATCGCCTCGCGCTGCGCACCGTCGCGGATTTGATGCCTGCAACTGGTGCCGTCGGCGACGATGATGGCGTCAAGCTGCTTGCGGATGGCGGGCAACAGCGACAGCTCGGCCATCTGCATCGACACGTCATAGTGCGATGCCTCGTAGCCAAAGCTGCCTGCCATGCCGCAGCAACTGCTCTCGATCAGCTCGGGTTTAGCTCCGGGGATGAGCTTGATCACGTCCATGATGGGCGATACCGCATCAAAGGCTTTTTGGTGGCAGTGGCCGTGCAGCAGGATGGGTTTGTCTGTCGGTTTGAGCTGCGCTTTGAGTGCGTCCAGTTTGCCCGCTTTGGCCTCGCGGGCTAAAAACTCTTCTAGCAAAAAGGCGTGCTCGCTGACCAATTGGGCGTCTGCACCCAAGCCCATCACCAAGGCCTCGTCGCGCAGAGTGAGCAAACAGCTGGGCTCCAGGCCGACGATGGCGATGCCTTTTTGGGCATAGGGCAACAGCTCGGCTATGAGTTCGCGCAGCTTTTCGCGCGCCTCATCGACCATGCCGCTGGCCAGGTAGGTGCGGCCGCAGCACAGGGACTTGCCTTCTGCACGGGTACCATTTGCTGCTGTTTTGGTAGCTGCTCCCGCAGTGTATCCGGCGGCTTGTAGCACTTTTAGTGCTGAAAATGCGTTGCCAGAATCGAAGAAGGCGTTAAAGGTGTCGACGAAGAGGACGACAGGTTTGGCGGCTTTAAACACCGCTTCGCGCGATGCGATCTGCGGTGTGGAATTCCAAAACGTCTTGCGCTGCCACTGAGGCAGGCTGCGTTTTTCTGAAAACCCGAGCAGTTTTTCACTCAACTTGGCCAGGCCGGGCAGCTTGTCGCGCAGGTTCAACACGGGTGCCAAACGCGCACCCCAATGGGCGTACTCAGGCAGCTTGGCGATCAATTTATCTTTGAAGGTGTAGCCGTTCTTCGCCTTGTAGTGGTGCAAAAATTCCACCTTCATTTTGGCCATGTCTACGCCCGTGGGGCAGTCGCGTTTGCAGCCTTTGCAGCCTACGCACAGGTCCATGGCTTCGTGCACTTCTTCGCTGGCCAAGCCGTCTGTGCCCAACTGCCCGCTCAGTGCCAGACGCAGGGTGTTGGCGCGGCCACGGGTCAGGTGTTTTTCGTCGCGCGTCACGCGGTAGCTGGGGCACATGGTGCCTGCGTCAAACTTGCGGCAGTGGCCGTTGTTGTTGCACATCTCTGCCGCTTTGGCAAAGCCCTCGGCCGGGTCGCCGCCGGTGCCGGGGGCGGTGGTCAGTTCGGTGACCGGGTCGTTTTGCACGTTCCAGGCGCTCCAGTCGAGCGCGGGCTTGAGGGGGATGACGCGGTAGGCTTGCCTGCCCTGCCCCTCTTGCCCTGCTTCACCAAGGGCTAGTGGCGGCGCAAAGCGCAGTACATGCGGATCGTCCATGCGCGGTATTGGGTGCCCGGGCATGCTGACCATGCGACCAGGACACAGCAGATTGATCGGGTCAAGGTGGTTTTTAATCGCCTGGAAGGCTTGGGTGATCTTGGCTCCAAACTGCCACTCGATCCATTCGCCACGGCACAGGCCGTCGCCATGCTCGCCGCTGTAGGCGCCTTTGTATTTGCGCACCAAGGCGCTGGCCTCTTCGGCAATGGCGCGCATCTTTTTGCCGCCCTCCCGACGCATGTCCAAAATCGGTCGCACATGCAAGGTGCCTACGCTGGCGTGGGCATACCAGGTGCCGCGCGAGCCGTGTTTTTTGAACACCTCGGTCAGCGCGTCGGTGTAGTCGGCCAGGTGCTCCAGCGGCACGGCGCAGTCTTCGATAAAGCTCACGGGTTTGCCGTCGCCCTTCAGGCTCATCATGATGTTCAGGCCTGCCTTGCGCACTTCCCAGAGGTTTTTTTGCGGGGCGTCCTCTAGCATCTCTACCACGCTGCCGGGCAAGCCCAGGTTGCCCATCAGCTCGACCAGTTGCTTCATTTTTAGGAGCAAATCGGCTTTATTGCTGCCGGAGAATTCGACTAGCAAAATTGCCTCTGGTTCGCCTATGAGGGCGGTGCGGATGGTGGGCGCAAAGGCCGGGTTTTGCAGGCTCAGGCCAATCATCGTGCCGTCTACCAGCTCTACCGCGCTGGGGCCGAGGCGGGCGATGTGCTGGGCCGAGTCCATGGCTTTGTGAAAGCTCTGGAAGTTAACCACCCCCAGCACCTTGGCCTTGGGCAGCTCGCTGAGCTTGAGGGTAAGCGACTGGGTGATGCCCAGCGTGCCTTCGCTGCCAACAAACAGGTGAGCCAGATTGACCGAGCCGTCTTGGGTATACGGTTTCTCATTCTGGTTCTTGAAGATATCCAGGTTGTAGCCGCCCACGCGGCGCAGCACTTTGGGCCATTGGGCCTCGATGTCGGGGCGCAGCTGGTCGGCGATGTTTCGCACATAGTCGCCCAAGGTGCGCGCCCGCCCGCTGCTGCCTGCATAGGTACCTGCGCTTAATTTTTGGCCATTGGACAGCAGCATCTCTGCGCCCAGCACGTTATGCACCATATTGCCGTAGGCAATGCTGCGCGAGCCGCAGGAGTTGTTGCCCGCCATGCCGCCCAGCGTGGCCTGCGCGCTGGTAGACACGTCTACCGGGTACCACAGGCCGTAGGGCTTGAGGTGGGCGTTCAGATGGTCCAGCACAATGCCGGGCTCCACCGTCACTTCACGTTGCTCGGTGTCTACGCGCAGGATGCGGCGCAGGTGTTTGGCATGGTCTATCACCAGGCCCGCGCCGACGGTTTGGCCGCACTGGCTGGTGCCGCCGCCGCGCGGGACGATGGGCACACGCATGTCGCGGCAAATGTCTACCGCCGTTTGCACGTCGTACGCGGTTTTGGGCACCAACACGCCAATGGGACTGACTTGGTAAATCGACGCATCGGTGGCGTAGCGGCCCCGGTCGGCAGGGCTGAACAGCACCTCGCCCTGTGTCTCTTGCACCAGGCGCTGGGCCAGCAGGCCGGCTACTTCGTTGCTGGCGCGGGCGACCTGGTCGGCAGCGGCTTTTGCCGCAGCTTGGGTGGCTTCTTGGGTAATTTTCAAAGGCAGTGGCGCGTTCATGCGGAGACTTTCTGGCTGGTAACTGGGGATGTGGCGCGCACTTGGGCGATGACGACATCGCGTTTGTTATGCAGGTGTTGCACCAGCACGGCGCGCAGGGCCGCGCCGTCGCGCTTGGCCAGCGCGTCGATCATGTGCCCATGCTCTTGCACGGCGCTTTGCCATTTGGCATCGTCTTGGTTAGAGCGAAAGCGTAGGGCTTGCAGGCGCGCGTTGACTTGGGTGTAGGTGGTTTGCAGCACGGGGTTTTTGGCGGCATGGTTAATGGCTTGGTGGATTTGCGCGTTAAGCCGGTAGTAGCCGGACAAATCACGCCGGGCATGCGCGGCCAGCATTTCGTAGTGCAGCGCCTTGATCTCGGCCAGCTCAGCATCAGTAATGCGCTGAGCTGCCAGCTCGCCAGACATGCCTTCCAGCCCGGCCATCACCTCAAAGGTATCGAGCACATCTTGCTCGCTCAGGCTCACCGCTACCGCACCCCGGTTGGGCAGCAGCTCGACCAGGCCCTCGGCGGCGAGCATTTTGATGGCTTCTCTTAAGGGGGTTCTCGACACGCTGAGTCTCTCAGCCAGCTCGCGCTCGTTGAGTTTGGCGCCTGGGGCTATGTGGCCTTCTACCAGGAGTTCTCTGAGCCGGTAGGCGACCTGTTCGTGTAGGCTGGCGCGGGGGATGCTGATGATGTCTGCTGTCATTTATGCATTTTGTATGCAAAATTGGGTTTCGTCAACTTTGGCTGTGAATGGCTGCTTGATGGGTGTGTGAAGACACGCTGTTTGGCGGGAGTGCGCGCACGGCACTGGCGCTGTGGGGTTGCCACCCGAGCCCCGGCCCGCTTCGCGGGGAGCCTCTGCAGTACTCGACTTTGGGGGAAGCATCGGAACTCGCTTCGCTCAGACAGCCGATGCTTCTTATCCCCAAAGTCTCCGTGCTTCGAGCCCGGGGCTCTTATTGGGTGGCAACCCCACAGCGCCAGTGCCGCGCGCTTGGTGTTCTCTGCGGTTTCACGCATGGGTGTCACTATGTATTAAATAGCTGATCCCGCCATATTCTATTGGCTTACACCGTGATTATGGCTGTAAAATGTACTACGCTAGCGCCAAACTTCCGCACGCACTACCGCTTGTACTCGCGCCAGAGCGTGTGCCATGGCTATGCGCCCCAATCAGGGCTGCGGGCTCGAAGCACGGAGCTTTTGGGGATAAGAATCATCGGCTGTCTGAGCGAAGCGAGTTCCGATGCTTCCCCCAAAAGCGAGTACTGCAGATGCTCCCCCGAAGGGGCCGCAGACCGGGGCGCATAGCCATGGCACACGCTCTGGCGCGAAGCCGCGACACCTATGCACGAAACGCATCCCCAAAAAGTCACAAGCACGACTTGACAAAACAATTTTGTATGCAAAAATACGCGCCATCACGACACAAGGACGAACAACATGCTCACCCTAGACTTCCACCCCACTGGCCGCCACTACCTGCAAATCCCCGGCCCCTCGCCTGTGCCTGACCGCATTTTGCGCGCCATGAGCTACCCCACCATCGACCACCGTGGCCCCGAGTTCGCGGCGCTCGGCCTGCAAGTGCTCAGCAAGATCAAACAGGTCTACCAAACCAAAGCCCCCGTCATCATCTACCCCGCCTCTGGCACCGGTGCCTGGGAGGCTGCCATGGTCAACGTCTGCAACCCCGGCGACCATGTGCTCATGTACGAGACGGGCCACTTCGCCGCCCTGTGGCAAAAGCTCGGCGCACGCCTGGGCCTGAACACTGAAATCATCACCCTGCCCGGCACTTGCGCTACCACCGGCCTGCCCAACGGCTGGCGGCGCGGCGTGCAGGCTGATTTGATCGAAGCGCGCCTGAAAGCCGACACTACCCACAGCATCAAAGCCGTGTGCGTAGTGCATAACGAAACCTCTACGGGTGCTACCAGCAACATAGCCGCCGTGCGCCGCGCCATGGACGCCGCCAAGCACCCCGCCCTGCTGTTGGTTGACACCATCAGCGGCCTGGGTTCAGCCGAATACAGCCACGACACCTCGGGCGCCGACGTGTCCATCAGCGGCAGCCAAAAAGGCCTCATGCTGCCGCCCGGCATCAGTTTTCACGCGCTATCACCCAAGGCCATCGAAGCCAGCAAAAAAGCCACCATGCCCAAAGGCTACTGGGCTTGGGACGAGATTTTGGAGATGAACAAAACCGGCTACTGGCCCACCACGCCCAATACCAACCTGCTCTACGGCCTGAACGAAGCCTGCGACATGCTGCTCGATGCCCGCCACGGCGGCCTGCCCATGACCTTTGCCCGCCATGTGCGCTGGGGCGAAGGCGTGCGCGCAGCGGTGCGCGCCTGGGGCTTGGAAATCCAATGCACCGATGCATCGGTCTACTCTCCCGTGCTCACCGGCGTGGTCATGCCTCAGGGTGTAGACGCCGATGCCGTGCGCAAAACCATTTATGAGCGCTTTGATTTGTCCCTAGGCACGGGCCTGGGCAAGCTCAAAGGCCGCATGTTCCGCATTGGCCATTTGGGCGACTGCAATGACCTGACCTTGATGGCGGCGCTGAGCGGCTGCGAAATGGGCATGAAGTTGGCTGGCATCAAGCTGGCAGGCAGTGGTGTGCAAGCGGGTATGGACTACTTTGCGGCACATGCAGCGCCTAGCGTGTTGGCTAAGGCGGCTTGATGCCGCTTCACTTTGCTTGGGTTGAAGATTAGTACCCTGACTGCTGTTTCCTGGTCTCTGGTTCCTGTCGCCTGTCTCCTGCTGCCTGTCCCCTGGGCAGTGCTGTGCCCGCCCCGGCACTTGGCGTGGACGCCTCCGCGGCTGTCCTCCGGGGCGGCCTAGGGCCGCCACCTCCCCCTTTATGCCGCTGCGCCGTCCACGCCAAGCGCCGGGGCTGCGAATTGGGTATGGGTGCCAAGGTGGGGCAATCACCAAGATGATGACAGTGGGTTACCGGTCGCACGCAGCGATAGACTCCCAGACCATGGCCGCAAGAGCTGGTCGATGGTGTACTCAGCGCAGCGGCATAAAGGGGGAGTTGGCGGCCATAAGCCGCCACGGAGGACAGCCGCGGAGCTGAGTACGCCATCGGCCGGCTCCCGTACAAAACAAGGAGTGGCACTTCTGATCAGTATTTACGCTAGTGACCAAGTTGCCGCCAGCGCGTTGATATATCGGACAATAGCGGTAATGATCGATTTCAACTTCTAGGATATTGACGATGCAACGCAGAACCCTCTTGACCGTCACCGCTGCTGGCGCAGCCACTCTGCACGCACCCATGCTGCGTGCGCAAACCCTGCCCACAGGCCCGATCAAAATCATCGTCGGCTTTCCACCCGGCGGCGGCACCGACGCACTGGCCCGCGTGGTCGGCCAGAAGCTGCAGCTCATGTGGGGCAATACCGTGGTCATCGAGAACAAGGCCGGTGCCGCAGGCGTGATTGCCGCTGACTTTGTGAGCAAGCAGCCCGCCGATGGCAACACACTATTGATGGCCCACATCAACAGCCACGCCCTGGGCCCCGCGCTCAACAGCGTAGGTTCGGGTGTGAAGCTGGGCTACGACGCCAACAAAGATTTTGCCCCAATCAGCATGGTCGGTGTCACGCCTAACTTGCTGATCTGCAACGCCAACCAACCCGCTAAAACCGTCAAAGAGCTGGTGGCACTGTGCAAATCCAAGCCCGGTCAGATCAGCTTTGCCAGTGCAGGCGGCGGCTCGGCGCAGCACTTTGCGCTGGAGATGTTCAAGCTGCAAGCCAAGGTGTTTGCCCTGCACATCCCCTACCGTGGTTCCGGCCCCGCCATTACCGATTTGATCGGCGGCCAGGTCAACTACTGCTTTGAAACCATGACCTCTGCCACCCCGCATGTCAAGGGCGGCAAAGCCATTGCGCTGGCGCAAACCCGCCTCAAGCGCGCCAAAGGCCACCCCAATGTGCCCACCATGGACGAGTCTGGCTTTCCCGGTTTTGAGGCCACTGTCTGGTACGGCCTGATGGGCCCGGGCAAAATGCCCCAGGCCATGGCCCAGCGCATGAACGAAGACATCAACAAAGTGCTGGCCATGCCTGACGTGCAAGAAAAAATGGAGCAGTACGGCGCAGAAGACGGCGGCGGCAGCATCCAGAAGTTTGCCGACTTTATCAAGGCCGAGCAGCAAAAATGGGCCTTGGTGGCCAAGGGCGCGGGCGTGAAGGCGGACGCTTAAAAAACCATAAGCAAAGCACACCATGGCCTTTATCTACTACGTTACCCAAATCCAGTTCGACTACGGCGCTATTGCCCTGCTCAATGCCGAGTGCCAGCGCGTGGGCATTACCCGCCCGCTCATCGTCACCGACGCGGGCGTGCGCGCCGCAGGCATTGTGGACAAAGCCGTGGCGGCTTTGGGCAACACGCCCCACGCCATCTTTGACCAAGTGCCCTCCAACCCTACCGAGTCCGCCGTGCGCGCAGGCGCAGCCGCCTACAAGGCCGGTCTGTGCGACGGCCTGGTGGCGGTGGGTGGTGGCAGCTCGATTGACTGCGCCAAAGGCATCGCCATTTTGGCGACGCACGAAGGCCCGCTTAAAACCTATGCCACCATCGAAGGCGGCTCGCTCAAGATTACCGACGCAGTCTGCCCCCTGATCGCCGTGCCCACCACCAGCGGCACGGGCAGCGAGGTGGCGCGCGGCGCGATTTTGATTTTGGACGATGGCCGCAAAGTGGGCTTTCATAGCTGGCACTTGGTGCCCAAGACCGCCATTTGCGACCCCGACCTCACCCTGGGCCTGCCGCCGCAGCTGACCGCCGCCACCGGCATGGACGCCATCGCCCACTCGTCACGAAACAACCAGTTGACAGAACTGGTCCCTGCGACTAGTGTACTCCTTCGCCCCTCCGGCCCGAAGCGCTCAGCGCCTAGGCGGAACGGGTCCCGCTCCTCTCGAAGAAGAGCGACAGCTGCTCCTTGAAAACGAAACAGAGGAAAGCCAAGAGCGAGTGCGGAGGCATCACGAAAGTGATACTCCCGTCATTTAGTAATGCATTAGAGAAACGGACAACAACACAAGTCACGTTTACTGGTGCCAGTTGGGCTGAGGCAGTGAGTGCTGCGGAAGCCCGAC
>JANMTF010000071.1:0-8056 GCA_031390175.1 Polaromonas sp. | reverse complement strand
TCGTTTTGTACGTTATCAGGCCGATGTCGCCCGTTCGTTTTGTACGTGATCAGGCCGACGGTGCTACTTCAGCTCCGCGGCTGTCCCCCGGGGCGGCCTAGGGCCGCCGCCTCCTCCTTGATGCCGCTGCGCTGAAGTAGCACCGCCGACCTGATTGGCCGGCTTGGTGGTGCGTCTGGGCTTTTTATCGAAAAAGCATGGCTAGCGGGACTTCCAAGAAGCCATGCAAGGTTGCAACGTTGTACGAATTTGATAAATACGCGTAATTTCCACAGAAATAGCTAAAAAAGCTTATTTTTAGCATATAAATCACTAATTAATGCGTGAATTTAGAGAGGTACATAAATTCGCATAATTTAAGGGTTTTCAAAAGGCTGCCAGCGGCATGCAGAGGCAGAAAAAACCTCAAAATGGGCTGTTTGGAGCTGTTTTTAAAATAGTAATAAGCCTGTAGCCCTTTAGAATAATGCGGGAGCAGCTACTATATATGTAGCGTGCTGAATGGGGTGTGCAGGCCTGCGCAGGTGCGTCCAAGCGCCTCCAAGCGCCTTTAAACCGCCAGCACCGCGCCTTCGCTGCCAAGTAAAGCGCCAGCGGTGTTCATCCGTTGCGGAGTTCATCCATTGGCCAAGCGGTGCGGCCAGTCAACAAGGTCTGCAGGAAGGCTTGGACATGCGGGAGCCCGTGCACAGCGCAAAGCGGGTAGCCAAGTCAGTGCAATGAAAAGGGCCACGCCTGGCCGTAGACCCCAGCCAGCCCGGCTGGGCAACGCACGGGTGGTTCTGGCTGCGGGTCAGCATCCCGCGCGCACCTGCGGGGCCTGCATACGCATACCTAGGCGCTACATTTACAGTAGCTGCGTTGCGCCCGCTGCAGACAAGTCCACACACCCATGCATGCCAAGCTCAGGATGAACGCAGGGTGCCTGTATGCTTGGCGACTGGCCCGCTGAGCAGTAGCCACGCCAACACCACCCCCATGCCCACAAACGCCATGAATGACCAGTTGGCTATGGAGCCGCCTAGAAACGTCCAATCCACCTTGGAGCAGTCGCCGCCGCCTTTGAAGATCATGGGAATGGCGCGTTTGAGGGGGAAAGTCTCAACCATGCCGTAAAAATCTCGTCCGCAGCTCACCACCTCGGGCGGGTACCACTGCAAAAAACTCTGCCTGGCGGCCACAAAAGCGCCTGCAGCGGCGAACACCACTGCCAAGCCAGCCCAGACGCTCTGCATCGTACTGCGCGCCTGATTCTTAGAAAATTTTAGGCCACTAACCCAGCACAGTATTGCACATACAGCTACTAAAATAAGAGCGTATCGCTGCACAATGCACATCGGGCATGGCTCTAAACCGACCCCATGTTGCAGATACAAGCCAAAGCCGAGCATCCCTATGCAAGCCAGCGCGATCAGGCCCGCCCCGCGCCCCAGCGTGAGGTTTTTCCAAAAATTTAGCATCAGGTTTTCCGGTAAGAGACAATACGGGTATTGGACACGCAAACCCGGCATGGGTTCGCAGCGCCTAAGACAATTTCGTAATCACCTTATTCGACTGGACACTGACATGGTACGCATGGTTAACTGCATCAAACTGGGCAAAGAAGCCGAGGGCATGGACTTTGCGCCCTACCCTGGCGAGTTGGGTAAAAAGCTCTGGCAGCAAGTAAGCAAAGAGGCCTGGGCCGCATGGATGAAGCAGCAAACCATGCTGGTGAACGAGAACCGCCTGAACCTGGCCGACCTGCGTGCCCGCCAGTACCTGGCCCGCCAGATGGAAGCGCACTTTTTTGGCGCAGGAGCGGACGTGGTACAAGGCTACGTGCCGCCTACGGCATAAACTGTGTATTCACACAGACTGCCAGCGTGCTGGGCCCACTCAAACTCATTCGTCCTATCGCAGCCCGAGCCATCTCTTTCCAGCCCGCTCGGCCTGGTCTCGTAGAGGCTTTGGCATCAGCCACAGGCATGGTTTATATGCCTTTTCAGCCTGTAGACCTTTAAAATATTGCGGGAACAGCTATGAATACCATAGTGATAGGTGCAGGCCTGGCTGGTGCAGCCTGCGCCCATGCGCTGGCCCTGCGCGGCTGCGAGGTGACGGTGTTGGAGGCTGGCGTCGCATCCTTGGCCAGTACTGCACCATCGGCAGGTTTGCCGGTAGCGCTGATGGCCCCGCATTTCTCGCATGACGACCACGCCATCTCCCAGCTCAGCCGCTTGGGCGTAGCCGCCACCACGCTGGCCGCCCGCACACTGCTGGTAGAAGGCCAAGACTGGCAAGCCTGTGGCGCGCTGCAGCGTGCAGGCAAACTGGGCCCACAGGCGCGCTGGTTTGCGGATGCCGCCTGGGTCAAACCGGCCCTACTCGTGGCCGCTTGGCTGGCGCACCCGCGTATCAGCGTACGCACCGGCATGCAAGTGCACAAACTGCACCGCAGCCACGGCTATGGTGGACTGTGGCAGGCGTTGGATGCACAAGGCAAGCTGCTGGCACAAGCAGACGCTTGCGTGCTTGCCAATGCGTACGGTGCCAAGGCCTTGCTAGAGCGCCTGCATGAGGGTATGGAAACTGGAAGTGCCGCCACAGACCTGCAACGCCTGGCTGGCGCGCTGCACCAGGTGGCGGGCCAGATCATCTACGGCCCTTGGACTGACGCATGGCAAGCCCTTTGGCCCACGCTGCTGCCCGAACTGGCGCAGCATCGCCCACCGAACGCCGCTGAAGATAAGGTCGCCTCGGAGATGGTTTGCGCTGTCAACGGCAACGGCCACTTCATACCCGCCGTGCCTTGGGGGCACACCGGCGAGCGCATTTGGCTCAGCGGCTCCACCTACGAGCACGATGCGCCGCAGCCTGCGCAAGTCACGGCCCAAGGCATCACTGCCAATCTGCTGCGCTTGCAGCAGCTCATCCCCACTGGCGCAGCACTACTGGCCGCGCAGCACAGCGCGGGACCATTGCGGGGCTGGGCCGGTGCACGCTGCACCACCCGTGAGCGCCTGCCTTGGGTGGGCGCAGTGTCTCCAACCACCGCGCCAAGCTTATATGCCTGCACGGCGATGGGCTCACGCGGCTTGAGTTTTGCTGCGCTGTGCGGCCAGCATCTGGCCAGCGTGGTGATGAACGCGCATGACTCGCCCTTGCCCAGCCATTTGCAGCGCGCGATCGCACCGTCGATCACTGGTCGCATTGGCTAGGATGGTTTGCGTGTGATTTTTCACGCATTGCCCAAAAAACGACTGTTTCGGGGCAATTTTGCATACCTAATAGCTACATATTCAAGAGCGAAAACCGTAATGGGTGCGTATAGAATTCAGCCACAAAAAAATTTAGCGAAAAATAATAGCAGCGAAACATCCTATAATTTTCACCAACCCGCACCTACCAGCACCACCCTGCGTGATGCCGTGCAGGGCCTTGATCCCCTCCTTCCAGTTCACCTCAACCGGACATCCCTATGCATCTTCGCCGCACCATTTTGGTTTCTGCCTGCCAACTGGCACTCTTGCCCAGCGTTTTTGCACAAACCAGAGCCGCCCGCACCGCCGCGCCAGCCGTCAACTGGCCTACCAAGCCACTGCGCATTTTGGTGGGTTTTCCAGCCGGCTCGGTGCAGGACCTGTCAGCCCGCGCACTGTCGGAGTCGGTGGGTAAAATTTTGGGGCAGCCCGTGATTGTCGAGAACAAGGCGGGGGCTTCTGGCAGCATTGCGGGCGACCTGGTGGCCAAAGCCACTGACGAGCACACCGTGGGCATCATGAACAACACCACCTTGACCGTGGTGAAAATGCTCAACCCCGCCACCCCGTTTGACCCGGCGCGTGATTTGCAGCCCATCGCGCTGATTGGCACGCAGCCCCTCATTTTGGTCGTCAACGCCAGCGCCACTGGCACCACGCCGCAGCAGTGGCTGCAATGGCTACGCGAGCTGGGCGACAAGGCCAGCTACGGATCACCCGGCGCAGGTACCCCAGGCCATCTGGGCATGGAGCTTATCAAGGGCAAAATCAGCTCTAACAGCGTGCACATCCCCTACCCCGGCAACCCCCAGGTAATCAACGCGCTGCTGGCCGGGCAACTGCAAGCCGCCTTGCTGCCACCGGGCTTGGTGATGGGGCATATTCGCAGCGGCAAGCTCAAAGGCGTGGCGGTCACTACATCGGTACGCAGCACCCAAGCGCCCGAGCTGCCCACCATGGCTGAGCTAAACGTCTACAACGCGCAGATGGAACTGTGGACCGCCATGGCAGCGCCCGCCAGCCTGCCCAAGTCTATCGCTGCCAAGCTCAGCGCAGCCGTGATTGAAGCCATCCAAAGCCCCGACGGCCGCGCCCGACTGCTCAACGTAGGCTGGCAGCCCACCCCCTCGACAGCCGAGGGTTTGGCCGCGCGGATCAAGTCAGATACCTCACTGTTTGGCGGTATTATTTTGATCCGCAATATCAAGGTGGAGTGATGGGTGTGGCGGGCAACCGCCCTGCGCCGTTGGTTCGTAGCCCTGCTACCATCTGCGGATGATTTTTCTGCGCCACCTGCTTGCACCCGTCCTCTTCATAGCGTTCTTGGGTGCAGCCAGCGCCCAACCCAGTTGCCCGCCCCCGGCAGGCATGCCTACGCAGGCGCAACTGCAAGCAGCGCAAAAGCTGGCCAAAGACCGAGGCTTTTTGTGGCGTATCACCAAAGAGGGCCGCAGCTCTTACCTGTACGGCACCATCCACATCGCCAAGCTAGACTGGGTTTTTCCAGGCGAAGAAATGCGCAAGGCACTGAGCGAAACCGATAGCTTGGCCTTGGAACTTAATTTGCTAGAGCCCGATACCCTGAGCCAATTGACCCAGGGTGCGATGCAAACTGTGCCAACCGCCCTGCCACCCGCCCTTCAAGCGCGGCTAGCGCGCCAAGCGCAGGCCACTTGCGTACCCATCGACCAGCTCACGCCCCTGCGGCCCGAGTTTCAAATCATCACCCTGAGTGTGATGGCTTTGAGAAAAGACGGCCTGGAGGCTGCCTACGGCATAGACATGGTGCTCGCAGGCATGGCCCAGAGCGGCAAAAAACCCATTCGATCCCTGGAGACCGCCGCCGGGCAACTGGCGCTCTTGCAAGTAAGCGACACCACGGAGGCCCTGGCCGCAGTGAACGAAGGCCTGCTGTTGCTGGAAGACGGCAGTGCCCAAGTGCTGATGGCCAAGCTAGCCAAGGCTTGGGAGGGCAGTGACCACGCCACCCTGAGCAGCTACACCGACTGGTGCAACTGCGCCAACACGCCCAAAGACCAAGCCCAAATACGCCGCCTGATAGACGAGCGTCACCCTGTGATGGCCCAGCGGATTGATGCCTTGCACCAGCAAGGTGGCCGCGTTTTTGCTGCCGTAGGCGCGCTGCATATGATAGGCCCGCAAGGCCTGCCTACCTTAATGGTGCAGCTTGGATATGTGGTGGAAAAAGTGTTTTGATTTATTTCTTTTTGGTCGTGTTCGGTCATGGTTTTGTTATTTTGGCTCTATGTGGTTTGTAGTGGGCAGATCCGGCGTACCAGCAAACGTGGTCAGATGAAGCAAATGGGGTCAGATCAAAATTCAGGAAGATCTGCGGTTCGGAGCGCGCAACGCCAAAACGAAATTTTGCTCTGACCCCTTTTGCGTAGTCTCCGGCGCGCGAGGTCTCCCCCCTTTATTTTTGCGAGCGAAGAGCCCATTGCACAGGCCTCGCGCGAGCACGGAGTTTTGCAGGGCGGCAGTTCGCTGCAACGAACGCTGCTTGGCTGGGGTGACTTTTGATAAGTACGCATAAATAACATCACTCTAGAAAAGCAAAAATACCAAGTTTTTCACTACAAAATTAGCTCATGGATAGATGTTTCACTACTAAATCATCAAAACGCAACGTGAAATGCCTACGATCTGGCAAGGTTCACAAATTCGCATAATTTAGTGTACCTCCCAGGCTCGCCAACGGTCTTCGCGCCGCGAAAAGAGGCAAAAAAAATACGATTTTTAGGCCTTTTTAAGATACTAATCGCTCTGCAGCCCAATAGAATAATGCGGGAGCAGCTCCTTTATGTGTAGCACGTTGAAATGGGTGTGCAGGTGCCTGCGGGGGCATCTGGGCGTTTGCGGGCACATACGGGCGGTTGGAAGCGCCAGTCCGCCAGCCGCGCGCACAGTAGAGTGCAAACGCCTTCTTGCTGGCTCTGTCGCGAGTGGCAAGGCCTGCGCAAGGGACCCTCCGCTCGCAAAAAAAAGGGTTGGGAAGACCTCACACGCCGGAGACTACGCAAAAGGGGTCAGAGCAAAATTTCGTTTTGGCGTTACGCACTCCGGGCAGAGGGTCTCCCTGAATTTTGATCTGACCCCATTTGCTATATGACCCCATTTGTGTACGCGCCGGGTCTGCCCACTACAAACCACACAGACCCAATTTAGTGTGGGTTTCTTTTATTTCTCTATTGACAGAAATAAAAGATAGGGCTACATTCAAACCAAGAGAAAGCCAAAACATCATGCAGCTCAGCCAAACCAGCCAAAAATTCATCCTCCACTGGGGTGAGATGGGCACGCGCTGGGGTGTGAACCGGACGGTGGCGCAGATCCATGCGCTGCTGTACCTTACGGGCAAGCCGCTACCTGCCGACGAGATAGCCGATACGCTGGGCGTGGCGCGCAGCAATGTGAGCAATTCGATCAGTGAACTGAAGGCTTGGAACCTTGTGAAGCTGGTGCATGTGATGGGTAACCGGCGCGACCATTTTGAGGCCAGCACCGATATTTGGGAGCTGTCGCGCACCATCATTCGCGAGCGTAAAGAGCGCGAGATCATGCCCACGATTGACATGCTGCGCGAGTTGTTGAACCACCCCGAGATCATGCTGGACGGCCTGGAGCGCGCCAACCGCGTGCGCGAGATGCTGACCATGCTGGAGACCATGACCGTGTGGAGCGACGAAATGCTGCGCCTGGACACCGAGACCTTGACCAAGGTGCTCAAGCTAGGTGCCAAGATTCAAAAACTCATACGCGGCGACTTGCTGGGCGCGACAAGCAGCGCTGCCCAGGCTGGTCGCAAAACTGCCAAACCAGCGGCTACCGAGGCCTTGGCACAACCGCAAACAGGGGCGCAAACCCAAGCGCAAACCGATATGCAAGCCATGGGCTCGGTGATGGGGCCGTGATGCAGCCCTTTTTTTGCACATTAATTTCTGTTTAGACTGAAATAACTGTAATTAAAAATAAAGGAGAAATATAAATGACCCAAACTCTCAGAGCACCCAGCCTTGCCAGCGCACAGGTAAGCGATAAAAAAATATGGATGCGCGTGAACCGCGTTTTGGCTTGGGCGCTGGTGGGCTCACCGCTGCTGCAAATCATGCTGGGGACTGATCTGGTGCCCGGCCTTTGGTTGGACTTGGCAATTTTGATCGCCCACGGCGCATTGTCGGTTGCCCTGTTTGGTTTGCCAAAAAACAAAGACCCACGCCAAACCGTGTGGACGCGCTTTGCAGGTTTGCCGGAGTACAGCATGTCGCCCCGCAACAAGTTTTTGCTCAGCGGCTGGCGCATAGCGGTGAGCAGCCTGTGGCTAGTCGCCATCCCTAGTGTGATCACCGTCTGGCGCTGGCTGGAAACTGCCCTGCCTGCATTGAGAGATTTGAGCATGGGCATGGTGTTGGTACCCATGCTCTACATCGGCGGCTTCTTTGGGCTGCTGCTGCAATACGGCGTGGTCACCCACCTGCACCGCGCCAGCATCTACGCCCTGCGCCGCTGGGGCTGCACGCCAGCAGATGCCACCGCAGTGGCCTATTTGACTGTGATCGTATTTTTAGCCAGCAGCATCGCCAACCTAGTCCGGCCTTTAGGGAGCTAACGCCATGACCACCAACTTCCCCCTGACCCTGCTCTACGATGGCGCGTGCCCTGTGTGCAACCTGGAGATGGACAACCTCAAAGCCCGCAACACGGCAGGTTTGCTGAAGTTTGTCGATATTGCCGTGCCGTTTTTTGACCCGGCGCCTTACGGCACCAGCCTGGAGGCCATGAACGGATTGATCCAC
>JANMTF010000288.1:0-1600 GCA_031390175.1 Polaromonas sp. | reverse complement strand
ACGCGCACGTTCTCATGCGCGCTGAGCTGTTTGAACACGTTGGTGATCTGAAAACTCTTGGCAATACCCATGCGGGCGTAGTCGTGCTGCGCCAGATGGGTCGTATCGCGCCCTTCAAAAAGCACCTGGCCCTGGCTGGGCGGTATGCCGCCGCTGATGACGTTAAAAAAGGTGCTCTTGCCAGCGCCGTTGGGGCCGATGATGGCCGTCAACTCGCCACTGTAGAAGCGGGTGCTGATGTTGTGCAGCGCCTGGAACTTGCCGAAGTAACGCGAGACCGCGTTGACTTCCAAAATAGGGGTGCTGCTCATGCGGTCCCCTTGATCTTTTGCTGCCAACGGTTTGTCCAGTCCAGCACGGTGCCCCAGATACCCTTGGGGAAGAACAGCACGAAGAACATGAAGATCACGCCCGTCACCGCCATCCAGTATTTGGTGATATTGGTCACCACGTCTTCCAGATACAAGAACACCGCCGCCCCAACAAATGGTCCCATAAAAGTACCCATGCCGCCCAGCAGACACATCATCACCGCGTGGCCTGATTGCAGGTAGTGCAGCGAGTCAATCGGCACTATGGACAGATGCAGCGCGCGCAGCGCACCGGCCAAGCCGCAGATGGCAGCAGACAGCACAAACACCAAGAGCTTGCTGCGCGCCACGTCGTAGCCGCAGGCGGCAGCGCGTTTTTCATTCTCGCGGATGGCCTCGATCACCGCGCCAAAAGGTGAGCTGAGAATGCGCGATACAAACCACAGTGCCAGCGCCACAAACACCAAGATCACGTAGTATTTGTTCAGCGGGTTCATAAAGTCGATGCTGATGCCCGGTAGGTTGATGGTCTCCACCTTCACGCCGCGCAGGCCGTTCTCGCCACCCGTCCAGTCGTCGGCTTTGTAAAAAGCGTAGTAGACAATTTGCGCCAAGGCCAGGGTCACCATGGAGAAGTAAATGCCGCGCGTGCGGATGGCGATATAGCCAATCACCAAGCCTGCGAAGCAGGATGCGATGACGCCCACGACAATGGCCGCCCACCATGGCCAGCCCGCATGCACCACCACAATGCCCGCCAAATAGCTGCCCACCCCCAGGAAGGCCGCGTGGCCAAAAGACAGCATGCCGGTGTAACCAAACAGCAAATTGAAACCCACGGCGTACAGGCCGAAGATGAGAATGTTGACGGCCAATGCCTCGTAGGGCATCAGAAAGGGAAAGACCATGAGGAAGGCCACGGTAGCGGCCACGCGGTGGCGGCGGATGGCGTCGATGGCGTTGCTTATTTTGTGTTGCATGTGTTAGCTCATCAACCCGGCTTTGCCGAAAAAACCCTGCGGACGAATCAGCAGCACGACTGCCATCAACACAAAAATAGACATCTCGGCATAAGCCGGTGCAAACAGCGAGGTCATGGCAAACACCACGCCCACCAGCAAACCGGCTATCACTGCGCCGGGCAACGAGCCCATGCCGCCCACCACCGTCACCACAAAAGATTCGGCAAGTATCGGTATGCCCATTTCAGGATTGACCGCCCGCGTAGGCGCCGCCAGCAAGCCCGACAGACCGGCAATCGCCGTGCCGATGCCAAACACCAGCAGCCA
>JANMTF010000267.1:0-10487 GCA_031390175.1 Polaromonas sp. | reverse complement strand
CTACGGCCCGATTGCCGCCATGCTGGTAGAGCTGTTCCCCACCCGTATTCGCTACACCTCCATGAGCCTGCCTTACCACATCGGTAACGGCTGGTTCGGTGGTCTGCTGCCTACCACGGCTTTCGCCATGGTGGCTGCTACGGGTGACATTTACTACGGTCTGTGGTACCCCGTCATTGTGGCCACTGGCACCTTCATCATCGGCATGATCTTTGTGAAAGAAACCAAAGACGTGGACATCTACGCCAAAGACTAATTGAGCGTCACGCACTGGGCTCCCGCTACACTAGCGGGAGCCTTTTTTTATGGGAGCGCGCAAATGTCACCCCGTCGATAGTTTGGGAGTACATTTGCGCATCCTATGCAGATTTTTAAGGAATGATTTATGTGGAAAATATTTGTAGGTTTTGTATTGTTTGCTGGCTTGGGCCTGTTCATGATTTTCAAAGGTGGCGACAAGGTTGATATGAGCGGCGAGAAGCACGACACCGGCAGCCACACGGAAGCACCAGCGGCTGCTCCAACAGCACCGGCTGCGGCTCCTGCCAGCGCAGCGAAGTAAGCAGTTCGCCGCCCTTCTCGCGCGGACAGCGCCGATCACCATGACGCGGCATTGGCAGGCCACTCTATGGCTCACAACGGGTTTACTCCTGGTGTGGGCTGTAGTCACTTTTGGGTTGCCATTTTTTGCCCATGAGTTACGTTTTAAATGGCTTGGCGGGCCCTTCAGCTTCTGGATGGCGGCGCAGGGCTCTTTGTTGGTGTATTTGGTCATTGTGGCGGTATACGGTTGGGCCATGAACCGGTGGGACATTTCAGCAATGGCCGACGACCACGCCCCACATGACTAAGGCTGCGCACACCACCACCCCAGGCCAGCGAGAGTTCACCTCGCAGCTACACAAGGCGTATGGCTGGTACACGCTAGGCGTACTGGCCTTTATCGCGCTGCTGGCGTGGCTGGAGCAACGTGGCCTTAAACGGGAGTGGATTGGCGGCAGTTTTTTGATGGCCACGATTGCTGTCTACGCCGCCATCGGCGTGTTCTGCCGCACCGCCGATATGAACGAATACTACGTGGCTGGCCGGCGTATACCCGCCATGTACAACGGCATGGCTGCTGCGGCTGACTGGATGTCAGCCGCCTCGTTTGTGGGCTTGGTGGGTACCTTGTACTTGGGTGGCTACGGCGGCCTGGCATTTATCTTGGGCTGGACAGGCGGTTTTTGCTTGCTCGCCCTACTGGTAGTGCCGTACTTGCGCAAGTTTGGCCAATTTACGTTAGCTGATTTTTTTGCCGCACGCTATGGAGGCAAGGCCCCACGCATGATGGCCGCATTGGCTGCCATCATGTGCTCATTTGTCTATTTGGTAGCGCAAATTTACGCCGTGGGTTTGATCAGTTCCCGCCTGACGGGTATGGCTTTTGAGATTGGTATTTTCATGGGCCTGGGTGGCGTGCTCATGTGTTCGTTTCTGGGCGGTATGCGTGCTGTCACCTGGACCCAAGTAGCGCAGTACATTGTGATGATCATTGCGTTTTTGGTGCCTGTGGTGTGGCTGTCCGTCAAACAAACTGGTTCACCGTTACCCCATTTTGTATTCGGCGCGCAACTGGAAAAAGTCACTGAACGTGAGGCGCAGTTGCTCCTGGATCCTGGCGAACTACAGGTGCAGGACATTTACCGCGCCAGAGTGGCCAATTTGGACGACAAACTGGCCCATCCAGCGCAAGCACTGGCGCAAGACCGTGCACTGGCCACCCGCAAAATTGCAGAGCTGAAGGCCGCCAACATATCACCACGCGACATAGCGGTTGCCGAAAAAGGCCTGGCCGCCTTGCCCCGGGATGAGAAAAGAGCCGTCAGCAGCTGGCAGCAAACCCGGGCCGTGGCAGATGCCAAAGCCAAACCTTTATCTGGCATGCCGCGCCATGCGCAGGAGTTCAGTGGCGATCCAGACGGTAGCGAAGCGGACAAAGAGGCCCACGCCAATTCTCGCAATAATTTCCTGGCATTGATTTTTTGCCTGATGGTGGGCACGGCATCTTTGCCGCATGTGCTGACACGCTACTACACCACCGCCAGTGTGCGGGAAGCGCGCAGCGCAGCCACCTGGTCCTTGTTTTTTATCTTGATCATGTATTTGACAATACCCGCTTTGGCCGTACTGGTGAAATATGAAATTTTTCAAAACCTGGTGGGTACAAATTTCAATAAATTGCCTTCCTGGATCACCCAGTGGAGCAAAGTGGATCCCAGCTTAATCTCCGTCACAGATATCAATTTAGACGGTATTTTGCAGTTGGGCGAGCTCTCACTGAGCAGTGACATCATCATGCTGGCCATGCCAGAACTGGCAGGCTTGCCCTATGTGATCGCGGGCCTGGTGGCGGCGGGCGGCTTGGCCGCCGCACTGTCTACTGCAGACGGCCTCTTGCTGACCATCGCCAGCGCACTGTCACACGACCTGTACCACAAGATCGTGGCGCCCGATGCCAAGCCCATGCGTCGGGTGACGCTGTCCAAGGTGCTGCTGCTGATCGTGGCCTTGATGGCGGCCTATGCTGCGGCGCAAAAACCTGGTGATATTGTGTTTATGGTCACGGCGGCTTTTTCCCTCGCGGCCTCCGTGTTTTTCCCAGCCTTGGTCTTGGGCATTTTTTGGCGTGGCGCAAGTCGTTGGGGGGCTATCACCGGCATGTGTACGGGTTTTTCAGTGACGATGTACTACATGATTGCCAACCAACCTTGGCTGCGTGCGCTGTTTGGGGTAGAGTCCCCGATCGCGCTATGGTGGGGCATACAGCCTTTGGCAGCGGGTGTGTTTGGCGTGCCGATGGGCGCACTGGTGCTGGTGATGGTCAGTTTATGGGATAAAAAACCCAGTGCGTCCGAGTTGGCGTTGGTGGACAACCTGCGTTCGGGCTAGATTTTCACTGTCATGTTTCATTGAATGCTAGGGCTTGAACCTATAGCGCCGAAATGACAGTGTGGGCAAAATGTGTACCCATGCTGATTTTTGTAATTTTCAAGTAACACCTCCCCCCTCCGCTTATTCCCATGAAATACAAAAAAACTGAATTAGGTAAACAAACCTTCAAAGACCATAACAACAAACTGAGCATGCCCCAGCGCACCGCTTTGATCATGTTTGATGGTGAAAAAGATGACAGCGTCATTTTGGCTGCTTTGGCAGTGACGGGATTTAATGTGGAAGATATCAAGCGGCTGGTGGAGGCGGGCTTGCTCGAACCAGCAAATGCTGCCAATGCACCCACAGCCGTGGCCCCAGCCCCCAGCATGGCCAGCGCAGCCGCTGCGCCTGGTGGAGTAGCCGCTGACAGTGCAACTCCCGCTGAATCAGAGCAGCAACGCTACCAAAATGCCTACCCTATCGCCACCAAACTGACATCAGGCTTGGGCCTGCGCGGTTTTCGATTGAATATGGCGGTAGAGTCCGCCTCTGGCTACAAAGAACTGTTGGCCGTGGCGCCCAAAATTCGCGAGGCCGTAGGCGACGAAAAATTTGCCGAACTGGCACGCGCACTCAAAGGGCGCTAACAAGTCAGGCGATGGCCATGCGTTGGTTTGTCGACTTGGCTACAGCTGGCGCAGCAAGGCTTGCGCAGCCCGGCGTGCGCAGCATGTAAATCAATTTGCTGCGATGCAACATGCCAGCAAAGAATAAAATGTTCTTCTTTTTACCATCAATACAGAAAATCTAATTTTTTAGTTAAATAATGCGCATATTTAGGCTAAATACAGGTTAAATTTTATAAAGTACAAAAAATTATGCGAATTTATGTACCTCAGGCGATTTTTGGCAGCTCGCGAGATCTGAAAAAACCTCGAAAATCGCTGTTTTAGGCCGTTTTTATGATATCAATCAGTCTGCAGGCCTTTAGAATGATGCGGGAGAAGCTACTGTATATGTAGCGCATGGTAACTGCTCGGCTGGCACTTTTAGCCCATCCGGCAAGCCAATGCAGGCCTGCAAGCCAAGCGGGCTCAGGAGATACGCGACACCAGCAAGCTGCGCGGCGATGTAGAGCGGGTGGGCGCGGGAACTTTGCCAAACGACGGCAAGGTGATGGAGGATGCGCGCAGCTACAAGTAGTGCCCAGCGGCGATTTTGAAGAAATACTTTCATGGTTCGTTCTATCTTCATAACGACAACCAGTTTCGTGCATTAGTTGTTATTGATCAGCAGCGGTGCTGGTTAAAGCTATATTAGGAGCGATTATGGAAGGATTTTTAACCAGCGACAAATCATTGTTCTTCTGGAATACCAGCGCAGACGTTGGGCTAAACTGTCCCAACCGCCCAGAGGATGCTCAGTTAGTGCACTTTGGCCTTGTCTGTATGGCAAAGCTTCCTGCGGCAATGTTGTCAGTTGAGTTGACGAAAATGATATCCAACTTGGTTATTGGCGCCCCCTGTAGTGGCAAGCCCGACGATCCGTTGGTCATGGCAATTATTGCTTATCAAAACGAAAAACCTGGTTTACGTGATAAGAAAGTATCTGTTTTACAAACCGGCGTTTACACCTTAAAAGGTGTTGTCATAAACGCATTGTTGGTCAGATTGAATAGTGCAATGATATATCGCTACCGAGATATTTATCCCCGCATTGACAAAGCGCCTGACTGCCCCCCGCTAGTTCAAGCTTACGTTCGCAAAGTAATGTCAGCCGATTAGAAGAAGGTTAGTGACGCGGGCTAACTTCGCTTACTTCTGCACCTACCCATTTAACGCTTCGCGTACTCTGGCCCGCCATCCGCACGTCTGTAGACAGCGGGTACAAAGCAACAAAGCGTTGCGGCACGGCTTTAGCGGCTATTGGCTGCGTGCTCAGTGCTCGTCCCGCCATTTGCCACTCACTTGCACCGCCTACCAACCACAGCACCCGGCCTGTGGCGTAGGTGCTGAGGGTGTGCCACAGCGCTTGCGCGTTGGCGTCGCCCGGCTCGCCTACCACCAGCACGGTGCGTGACAGGTCTATGCCAGCATCGGACAGCAGGCGCTCCAGCTTGGCGACGCTTAACTGGGCGGCATCTTGCGGCAGCAACGCTGCGTTGGGTAGGTGACCCTTCTCGTAGGCGCTCTTGCTGCGCACATCCACCACCGTAGCACCGCGCGCCAGTGCCAGTGCGGCCGTGTCGGCTGATACGGCCTCATGCCCGCCAGCGTGGGCATGCAAGGCCCCTAGGGCGCTGGTGGCCCAGAGGCAAACAATGGCAAGGGTGCGGGCAAAACGGTACATGGCAGGGCAATCTTTGAAGAATAGCCTGCACTTTACGTAGCCCTGGCCGGGGCGTCCAATACAAAGAAATCACATGCACATAGCGTTTGGGTATAAGCCGCTAAGTCCTTGAAAAATCTAGGTTTTTACGCCAAATGGTCATCCCAAACTACGTATTTCCCGTTGTGACTCCAATGCGCCAGCGCATTAACATATCCGCATCACTTTCAAGGAATTTTCTCTCATGTCGATCCGTACCCTCAGCATTCTGGCCAGCGCCACGTTGGCACTGGTAGCCGCCACTGGCAGCGCCCGTGCCGAAGATTTTCCACTCAAGGACAAGCCGATTACCCTGGTAGTGCCGTTTGCAGCCGGCGGCCCGACCGACCGCGTCGCACGCGACCTGGCCGCAGCCTTGACCAAAACCCTAGGCACCAGCGTAGTGATAGACAACGTGGTGGGCGCGAGTGGCTCGATTGGCGCGAACAAAATTGCCAAAGGCACGCCCGATGGTCACAGCCTGTTGGTGCACCACATTGGTATGGCCACCATGCCAGTGCTGCTGCGCAACATTCCGTTCAAGGTAGAGAGCGATTTTGAATACCTGGGCATGGTCAACGAAGTGCCGATGACTCTGGTTGCCCGCCCTACTTTGGCTGCCAACAACTTCAGCGAGTTTGCTACTTGGGCCAACGCCAACAAAGACAAAATCAATATCGGCAACGCCGGCATCGGCTCGGCCTCGCACCTGTGCGGCCTGATGCTGCAAAACGCCATGAAGATCGACATGACCGGCGTGCCTTACAAAGGCACCGCCCCCGCCATGACCGATCTGATCGGCGGCCAGATTGACGTGATGTGCGACCAAACCACCTCGACCACCAGCCAGATCGAGTCCAAGAAGGTCAAAGCCTATGCCGTGACCACAGCCAAGCGTTTGGCCACGCCTGCGCTGAAAGAGCTGCCCACCCTGCAAGAAGTAGGATTCAAAGGCCTGGAAGTGAGCATTTGGCACGGCCTGTATGCCCCCAAAGGCACGCCTGCTGCCACGCAAAAGAAGATCAGCGATGCGCTGAAGATTGCACTGAAAGACGCTGATTTCATTAAAAAACAAGAAGGCCTGGGCGCGGTCATCATTAGCGACAAGCGGGTGGATGGCGCTGAGCACAAAAAGTTTGTGGCCGCTGAAATCGCCAAGTGGGGCCCAGTGATCAAAGCCGCCGGAGTGTACGCAGACTAAGCTGCGTCCAAGCACGGTTTGAAAAAAGGCGACTGTGGTCGCCTTTTTTTATGCGCAACGTTAATTGCCCCCTAAAACTACCTGCTGAGCAATTACCATGCGCTACATATACAGTAGCTGCTACCGCATAATTCTAAAAGGCTGCAGCTCGATAGATACCTTAAAAAAAACTAAAAACAGCAGTTTTTGAGGTTTTTCAAGACCTTCCGAGTTGGCAAAATCTGTCCGAGGTACATAAATTCGCATAATTTTATGTATTTATTAAAATAAAACCAATATTTAGGATAAAAATGCGGATTATTTAACGAAATATTTAAATATTTCTATTAAATAGTAAAAATAAATACTATTTTTATCTGCGGCAAAATGTTGCATTGCAGCAAATTACCTTGAACCATCCAGAAGCCGTGTTGCGCACGCTGTCGCTGAACTATGATTCACAGTGAAGTTTTCCCATCATTGAGTTCTTACCAAGCTACCATGTTCGCCACCGCACCCTTGCGCATCGTTGACTCCATCACCGAGCTCAGCCCACAAGACGCTGGTTGTGTGGCGGTGAGTGGCTCGCACGGGGGCCTGAGCTCGGCGCGCTATGCGCTGGCGGCGCGGCCGCTGCTGGCCGTATTCAACGACGCAGGCGTAGGGCGCAACGCGGCTGGCATTGCGGCGCTGGATTTTTTGCAGCAGCACGGCTTGGCCGCCTGCACGGTGGCGCACACCAGCGCGTGCATTGGGCAGGCACGCAGCAGTTACGAGGATGGGGTAGTCAGCTATGCCAACGCGCTGGCTGTGGCGCTGGGCCTTCAGGTCAACCTGCCTATTGCAGGCCAGCTGCGCGGCCTGTGGTGCCTGTCAAGCCATAGCGCAGCATCCCCGCTTTAACGCTCTACACCCGGTGCAATGGCCTGTGCTGCAAGCACATTGCCACTGGGCGGCGCCTGTGTAGCCTATTTATTGTCTGCTGGCAACCATCAGCAACACTTGCTCTAAATCCTCAATCCGCAGGGGCTTGACGATGAACTGGTTCATGCCCGACGCAATGGCGCGCTCGCGGTACTCTGGCATGGCGTGCGCGCTGGCACCGCACACGTACAGCGGCTTGCGCTGCTCTTGCTGCTCCCACTTGCGCAGACTCGATGTGGCGGTGTACCCGTCCATCACGGGCATTTCGCAGTCCATAAACACCACGTCAAATGCCGCCGGCGCTTGCATCACGCTTTGAAGGGCTTGAGCGCCGTCTGATGCCATCGATGCCTCTACCCCGAGGCGCTGTAGTTGCGCATGCATGACCTGCTGGTTGATCGGGTAATCGTCCACCAGCAAAACGCGCAAGTGGGCGAACTGGTTCGCCTGGGCAATAGACTGTTTAAGCTTGGGCGCGGTCTCGGTGGGGGCTACGTCCAGCGGCAAGCTGAACCAAAACAAGGCCCCCTGCCCTAGCGTGCTGCTTACGCCAATCTGCCCGCCCATCAGCTTGACCAGTTGTTGCGAGATGGACAAACCCAGGCCACTGCCGCCGTACTGGCGTGAGATCGACGGATCGGCCTGGACGAAGGCATCAAACAAAAGGTGCTGCTGCTCGCTGGACAGGCCAATACCGGTGTCTTGAACCTCAAAACGGACCTCTGCGCGGCCGCCCTCTTGCACCACACAGGTTGCACGCAGCCCGATTTTGCCTTGGCTTGTAAACTTGTAAGCATTGCT
The DNA here is from genome assembly GCA_031390175.1 of Polaromonas sp. Taxonomy (GTDB): domain Bacteria; phylum Pseudomonadota; class Gammaproteobacteria; order Burkholderiales; family Burkholderiaceae_C; genus JAAFIP01. The sequence continues at coordinate 2,299 of JANMTF010000267.1, read as the reverse complement.
GAGCAAGTTAATCAGCACCTGCCGGATGCGCAGAGGGTCTCCCACCAATGCGGGCAGCATGTCTCCCACCTGCGTCTCCAGTGCAATCCCTGACTTGAGCGCCTGGTAGGAAAACAGATTGCTGCACTCCTGCAGCATGGCGGGCAGTTTGAAGGTGATCCGCTCCAACTCCATTCGACCGGCTTCGATCTTGACGTGGTCCAGAATATCGTTAAGTACATGCAGCACGGTCTCGCCCGACTGGTGGATGGTGGAGACAAATTTGCTCTGCTCTTCGTTCAACGGGGTATTGGCCAGCAACTGGGTCATGCCGATGACCCCGTTCATCGGCGTGCGGATCTCATGGCTCATGGTGGCTAAAAAACTGCTTTTGGCCTGCGCCATCTGCTCAGCCATGGCACGCGCCTTGACTTGTGACTCTAGGTCGTGCGTATACCGCCGAATTTCGCTCAGTGTCTCGCGGACATAGATGTACCCCAGCATGGGAAGTGCGGTGAGGTAAAACAACCGGGAAATGGGATTGAAGATCTTTTCATGGACTTCATTCATTGCCATATCGGGGAGTTTGAGAAAGTCAGCCATAAAGAAGAACAAAAACGCCGTCACCACTGTGTTGCGTTGCCAGCCCTTGGTCTTGACACCCAAAGTGAGCACCGCCAACAAAAACCAAAAGGAGGAGTTGATATGAAAGACCCAATCGCACCAGGTTTGCCCAAACTTGGAGCTGGGATGGGCTTGAATGTGCTGCGCCCACCACCAGAAAGTGACTGCATAAGAGAGCACCGTCGTCGTCAAACCAGCTTGCAGATAGCGGCGAGCAAGCGGGCATCATCCAGCAAATAGCGTAAATACGCCGCGGCAATCAGGATCAATGAGGCAGTGCGCACCATATGCTCCAGCGGAGGAAACAGCGCATGCAGGCTCACCGGATCTACCCACTTTAAAGCCTGTAATGTTGCCAGCAGCAACATGAAAAGCTCCCGCACAAAGCCTATTGCAAACCCCCAAATGAGTAATTGCTCTCGAGGGTTTTGATTCTCCCGGTATTTGTTCAGCGCAAAAACGAACAGGAAGCCAAAACACACCGCTGCAAAGACAAAATGCACGATGCCAACACTAATGCCCCCCTGACTGCCGGTGAACTGCGAGACCAATTGCAATATTATTTTGAGTTCTTCCATCGAGTATTGGAGTCTTTAACTGATTTTTTGCAAAACTAATTGATTACTATTTGTATACATTTTGCACATCATAAGGCAAAATTCGTGACCAAAATCACATCGGATTTGATGTGCATCACCTGGCTGATAGACAACCATTTTTCGATCCCCTACAGTGCCCCACCGCTTCACATTATTCTCCACACCTATTGCCGCACTTCGAGATGTCACAACCTTCGCTTATTGACGCTCAGATGTTTGCTGAATTTCGGGATTTGCTTCCGCCTGCGACCGTACAGCAGCAATTGCATATTCTTTTGGACGCGCGGCACACGGCGGTAGATGCGATGGGGGCATTGTTGGTGGCACAACGCGAAGAGGGCGGCCGCGTCGCGCACCAGCTTAAAGGGGCCTGTCTGCTGATGGGCTTTAACGGTATGGCAGGTATTTTGGCCCGCATTGAAGCTGCTGCCCGGGACAAGCAGCACGATGTCACTGCGAAGTTGTTGGAGGATTTGCGGGCTGCAGCTAACGATACCCGCCTGCTCGTGGCGCACATCTTGCCTGCTGGGTTTGACCACGCTGCGCCTGACTGACGTTGCGGGGGGTTGCCCCTTGGTAGAGGTGGCTCACAGGGTAAATGGGGCATTCAACCCGCATTTTTGACGCTATCATCCGTCCAGCATATTGCGCGCACCTCAACCACCCGTTGATCCGTCTGGAGACATAGCATGACCGATTTCAATACAACACGCCGAAAAGCCCTTCAATACACTGTGCAAGGAGCTACTTTTTTAATAGCTAGCAGCATTTCGCCCAGCATTCTTGCGCAAACCAACTGGCCGAACAAACCAGTGAAAATTGTGGTGCCCTTTGCACCCGGCGGCACCACCGACATCTTGGCCCGCGCCATCGCGCCAGAGCTGTCCAAAGCCTTTGGCCAAACCTTCATTGTCGAGAACCGCGCTGGTGCAGGTGGCAACGTGGGCGCGGATGCAGTGGCCAAGTCGGCCCCCGATGGCTACACCTTGCTGATGGGCACTGTGGGCACCCACGGCATCAACAAGGCGCTGTACCCTAGCCTGCCCTACAACCCGGTGAAAGATTTTGCCCCCATCACCTTGGTAGCCGGCGTGCCC
>JANMTF010000213.1:0-2056 GCA_031390175.1 Polaromonas sp. | reverse complement strand
CTCTGCCACCACGCCCACAAAATCGCGCTGCACCACCACGGCCTTGATACCCGGAATATGCGCAATAGAAGTTTGGTCTACCGCCTGTAGCGTGTTGCCAATAAAGTCGCCATGGTCTGCGCCCGCATAGGGCGGCCGCACGACGCGGCCATGCAGCATGCCGGGCACGCGCATGTCGTGCACAAAGGTGAGCTCACCCCTTACTTTGGCGGGGATGTCTACTCTGGGGGCGCTGGTGCCGACGATGCGGTAGTCTTCTGGCGCTTTGACGGGGGTGCTGAGCAGCAAATCCAGCGCCACATGTTGCTGCGCTAGCAGCTCGGTATAGGGCACGCGCCTCGTCGGATCAGCAGCGTCATGCGCTGCGCCGTCGCGCGTTTGCACCTTCGCAACGTCAATCTGCAGCGCCACCGCAGCGCGCGCCACCAGCCACGCGCGGGCCTGCGCTGCTGCATGGCGCAAGGGCACGGCGTGTATTTGCAGTGAGGTGCTGGCAATGGTGGCCCCTTGGTTAGGCGCGCGCGCCGTGTCGCCCAGCACCATGTGGACGCTGTCCAGCGCCACATCCAGCTCCTCGGCCACTATTTGCGCCAGCGCGGTGCGAATGCCGGTGCCCAAGTCCACATGGCCGCTCAGCGCCGTCACGCTGCCGTCGTCCCACACGGCCACCAGTATCTCCACGCCTTCCAGCGGGTTGCCACTGACAGCAGCGGGTTGGCCCTTGACCGGCGCAGGCGCGGGTGGCGGTGCCCGGGTGATGAGGAGCACACCTTGGGCGGCATGAAAGTCAGCGCGCGTGCGGGGCGTATCGGCGCGGCGCGTCATGCGGGGCTCGCAGCCGGGGGTGTTGGGGCCACAGCTTGGGCCCCGGCTTGGCCAACTGCTTGGGCCACAGCTTGGGCCTCAGGTCGCGCCATATACTGCGCAGCCCGGTGCACGGCCTTGATGATTTCCAGGTGAGTGCCGCAGCGGCACAGGTTGGCAGACAGCTCGCTGCGTATCTGCGCGTCGCTGGGGTGCGGCACCCGCGAGAGCAGGGCCACCGTCATCATCACCATGCCGCTCAGGCAGTAGCCACACTGCGCTGCCTGCTCGTCGATAAAGGCTTGCTGCACCGGGTGCAGCGCAGCCAGTGTGCCCAAACCTTCCAGGGTGGTGATGCTGCGGCCCGCCACGCCCTGCGCCGGGATCACACACGAGCGCGCCGCGATGCCGTCCACCAGCACGGTGCAGGCCCCGCACTCGCCCAAGCCGCAACCGTATTTGGGGCTGTTAAGTTCAAAATCGTTGCGCAACACATGCAGCAGCGTGGCCTCTTTTGACACAGTCAAAGTCCGCTGCGTGCAATTAACTTGGAGTGTCAATGGCGTGGACATTGCGGCGTCAGTGTCTAGGTTTTACACACTCAGATAATCGCGGCGCAATGCCTCATTGGCCACCAGATCGGCCATCGTGCCATCGTAGCGAATTTGCCCTTTTTCCAGCACATAGGCCCGGTCAGCCACCAGCTGGGCGAAGTGCATATTTTGCTCTGACAGCAAAATGCTCACGCCTTGGGATTTGAGCTGCAAAATCATCTGCGCCATTTGCTCTACGATCACCGGTGCCACGCCCTCTGAGGGTTCGTCCAGCAGCACCACATAGGGGTTACCCATCAAGCTGCGAGCGACCGTCAGCATCTGCTGCTCGCCGCCACTCATGCGCCCGCCCAGTCGGTCTGGCATTTCTGCGAGATTGGGAAACAGTTTGAACAGCTGCTGCGCCGTCCACACTGGGGCAGGTGTGCCATCGGGCCAATGCCTGGGGGCTTGCCGCCCAACTTCGAGATTTTCCATCACCGTCAGATCGGTAAAGATACGCCGGTCTTCCGGTACAAAGCCCAGGCCCATGCGCGCGGCTTGGTGCGACTGCATTGTGGAGATATCACGCCCCATGAAAGTCACCAGGCCCTTGCGTTTGTCCTGCATGCCGATCAGGGACTTGAGGGTGGTGGATTTACCCGCGCCGTTGCGGCCCATCAGCGCCACCACCTCGCCGCGCTGGACCTCGATGTTCA
>JANMTF010000175.1:0-17062 GCA_031390175.1 Polaromonas sp. | reverse complement strand
TTGAGGGTTTGCAGCAAGGTCTCGTTCTCGTTGTTCAGCAGCATGCCTTCTTTCCAGATGGCAATGGCTTTGTCGCGCAGGCCGCTGACCCAATACACCTCACCCAAGTGGGCGGCAATCTCGGCATCAGGTTTGCCTTGGTAGGCGGTTTGCAATATTTTGATGGCCTCGGCCGTATTGCCCATGCGAAACTCTACCCAGCCCAAGCTGTCGGTGATGAAGGGGTCGTCTTTGGCAGATTCGAGTGCTTTGAGGATCAATTGTTTGGCTTCAGGCAGGCGTACATTGCGCTCTGCAAACGAGTAACCTAAAAAATTGTAGGCTTGGTGGTAGTCGGGCTTGCCGGCAATCAGTTGGCGCAGCAGGCGCTCCATATCGGGGTAGCGGCCCAGTTTTTCGGCCATGCTGGCTTGGTCGTAGAGCAGCTCAAAGTCTTTGGGGTTGCTGGCAGCAAAGGCCTCGGCCAGCAGGTCGTAGCCGGCTTGGTACTGCTGGTTGTCGCGCAGCAGTTGCACCTCGGCGGTGAGCTTCATGCGTTTGTCTTCGTCGCTGCGCTCGGGCAGGGCGCGGATGAGTTTGCGGGCTTCGTCCAGCTTGCCTTGTTTGGCCAACAGTGAGGCGCGGCGGCTTTGCGTGCTGACCAGAGCCTGTGGGCTGTCGATCTTGGCAATCCAGCTCTCAGCCAGCGGGAAATCTTTGCGCTTTTCTGCCACTTGGGACAGAGCCAAATAGGCTTGTGTCAGGCCGCGCTTGCTCTCTTGTGCTGTCTCGGTGCTGGCACCGATGCTTTGGTCTTGCGCTAGCTGGATGTAGCGCTTAAGCGAGGTATCGGCAGCGGCCATTTGGTTGTCTTGTAGCTGCAGTGTGCCTTGCACCAGCCAGGCCTCGGCAAACGCCGGTTTATCCTTTGTGATGATGCTGGTTTGCTGGCCTGCCTCGGCGTAGCGCACAGCATCTAGCAAAGCGCGCACATAGCCCATGCGCACCTCGGGGCGGGCTTTGTCGCTTTCCAAATAGCGTTTTACGATGGTCTCGGCCTGGGGCTGCTTGGGGCCCATGATCTCCAGCGCCAAGATGGCCGGTTGCTCGCTGGTGGCACTGGCGCTTTGGGCTTTGCGCGCAGCTTCCAGCGCGCCGGTCACGTCGGCCGCTGCCAGGCGCAGACGGCCAATCGATGTCCACGCGATAGCGGCCACACCTGCATCGGCATTGGCGCTGATGTAGTCAGCCAAGGCTTGTTCGGCTGTGCTGGCGGCCAGTTTTTTGTCGCTCAAACGGCTGTAGGTAGACACGCTACGGCCAATGATGGGGCCGCGCTGCGCAACGGGGGTGTGGGTAAGCATGGCGCGCAAGGGTTCCACGCTCTCTGGCACCCGGTTCATGGCCAGCAGTACCTGGAACAGGCGCTCATTAGCCAGCACCGAGGTGGGTTGGGCTTGTTTCCATGCGCGGGCCGCTTGCAGGGCGGCGTCGCCGGAGCGGGACTGTACGGCCAGGTCTACAGCGCGCTCATACAGCTTGGCATCGTTGGTTTTGCGGGCAGCGTCCAAAATGATGGAAAAGCCTGCGCCGGCCTCGCCTCCACCGGCTTTGAGCTCGCCCAGCAAAAGTTGGTAGAACAGGTCAGCGCCCATACTGGAAGGCAGTGCCGTGATGGTGCCTTGAGTGCTGGAGGCTGAGGGATTGGCGGCTTGGGCCGACTGGACGGGTTGGGCAAGGGCATTTTGCCCACACGCCCACAGCAGGGCGGCCAGGCTTAGTGTGGCAATGCTGGCTATGTGCAGGGGAGGGCGCAGATTGGTTGATGGCATAGTGTGGGCACTTGGGTAAGCTAAATGGGGTGTGGCATGCATTGGGGGATGATAATCCAAGCATGCCTGAATTGCCTGAAGTCGAAGTGACCCGCCTGAGTTTTGCCAGCCGTATCGAGGGCGCGCAGATACGCGCTGTGCAAATGGGCAAAGCCCTGCGCTGGCCCATGGGTATTGACCCCGACGAGCTGCAAGGCCGTGTGGTGGTGGCCGTGCGCAGGCGCGGCAAGTATTTGCTGATCGACTTGGCCACCCCCGCAGGCGCGGCACACGGCCTGCTGCTGGTGCATTTGGGCATGTCGGGCTCGCTCAGCTTTGCCCCTCATGTGGGCGAGGCTGGCAAACACGACCACTTCACGATGGCCACCACACGCGGCACCTTGCGCCTTAACGACCCGCGCCGCTTTGGTGCGGTGGTCTACGCCAGCTCAGAAAGCGATAGCGTTTCCCGCAAACTTTTGGGCGGCCTGGGCGTGGAGCCGTTATCCAACGATTTTGACGCCAAAGCCTTTCACCAAGCTTTGCAGTTGCGCAAAACAGCTATCAAGCAGGTGCTGCTGGCGGGCGATATGGTGGTGGGGGTAGGCAATATTTACTGCTCAGAGGCGTTGTTTTTAGCGGGCATACGGCCCACCGTGCGCGGCTGCAACATCAGCGCGCCGCGCGCCGCCAAGCTGCATGCTGCCATACGCGACGTGCTGCAAGCAGCGGTGAACAACGGTGGCAGTACGCTGCGTGATTTTTCCAGTGCAGAGGGCAAAACCGGCTACTTCCAGCTGCAGGCTATGGTGTATGGCCGCGCAGGGGAAGTTTGCCGCGTGTGTGATATGGCAATCAAGCAGATGCGCCAGGGCCAGCGCAGTACGTTTTTTTGTGCCACTTGCCAAAAATACTAAGCCTCGCCGTGATTTCAGGCCGTTTTGCGCTGGCTTGCCGGATGTACTAAACGGCTATGCAGTGTTATATTGAACCCCTATGCAAGCCACTGTAGACAGCACCCACGCCCCCTCATTCAACGAGCAATTTGATTCGCATAGCGTATGGCGCCGTGAGTTTGCGCTACGCTTAAAGCTACTGGCCGATTGGATGCGCGACCACGAGCTGCTGGATGCCTCGGTCGAAGAGCGCCTTCAGCGCCTTGAGGGCCAAATGCGCTCCGACAAAGTGATGGTGGCGTTTGTGGCCGAGTTTTCGCGCGGCAAGAGTGAGCTGATCAACGCGATATTTTTCGCCTCATATGGCCGCCGCATCATGCCTGCCAGCGCAGGCCGCACCACCATGTGCCCCACTGAGCTGGGCTGGGATGCGGATGTGCCACCGTGCCTGCGCTTGCTGCCTATTGAAACCCGCATGCAACCCCAAGCCCTGATGGAGTGGCGCGCCGCCCCTGAAAAATGGACGCGCATAGACCTGGATGTCAACGACGCAGGCCAATTGGCGCAGGCGTTTGAAAAAGTGGCCGAGATACGCAAAGTAACCAAAGACGAGGCCCGTGCGCTGGGCTTTTGGCACGACGATACCCCCGACGATAACCCAATGGCGGACGCTGCGGGCGTGGTGGAAGTGCCCAAGTGGCGGCACGCCTTGATCAACATCGCCCATCCGCTGCTTAAGCAAGGTTTGGTGATCTTGGACACCCCCGGTTTGAACGCGATTGGTGCCGAGCCTGAGCTGACGGTGAGCCTGATTCCACAGGCACACGCGGTGGTGTTTATTTTGGGTGCCGACACGGGTGTGACCAAGTCTGATCTGTCGATCTGGCGCGAACATTTGATTTCGGAAAACACCGACCAATCCTCACGTTTGGTGGTCCTTAACAAGATCGACACCATGTGGGACGCTCTGTCCACGCAGCAGCAAATTGAGGCCAACATAGAGCGCCAGCGGGCTACCACAGCCGACATTTTGCAGCTGCCCAAAAGCCAGGTCATTCCGGTATCAGCCCAAAAGGGTTTGGTGGCCAAAGTCAATGGCGACACGGCCTTGCTGGCGGCCAGCCAACTGCCCATGCTGGAGAAGGCACTGAGCGATGGGATGATGGGCCAGCGCAGGTCTATTTTGCGCGGTGCCATGTCCTCCGGGATTGCCGACTTGCGCATGGAAACCGGGCGTGTGATCAACATCCGTCGGCGCGATTTGGCCGAGCAAATGGTGGAAATGCGCGGTTTGCGTGGCAAAAACGCTACAGTTATCAAACAAATGCGCAACCGCATTGAAGCGGAGCAAACTGAGTTCGACGCCAGCGGTGCGCGTATTCACGCAGTGCGCTCTATTCACCTGAAACTCTTGCGCGAAGTGTTTTCCGCGCTGGGCAGCGCCACCCTTAAAGCCGAGTTGCGCCAACTCAACGATGCGCTGCGTCAACCCGGTATCAAGCTGGGCGTGCGCAAGGCATACAACGATACCTTTGCCCGCCTGCGCGATGTGCTGTCGCATGCGAGGGGCCTGAACGGCGAAATTCAAACCATGCTCACCACCAGCTTTCGCCAACTGAATGCGGAGTACGGGTTTTCGCTGCAAACACCGCGTGAACCAGAGCTGGTGCGCTACGAGCGGGATTTAGATTTGGTAGAGCGTAGCCACCTGCAGTACTTGGGCCTGGGTAATGTGCTGCGCTTGGCGCAACCTGAGTTTGCAGACCGCTTGGTGCGGGCATTGGCGACCCGCCTGCGCGTGGTGTATGAATCTGCGCTGGGTGAGGTAGAGCTGTGGAACAAAACCGCCGCCGCCCAGCTAGACGCTCAATTGCGTGAGCGCCGCAAAACATTTGCCCGCCGTATCGAGGCCATTGACCGCATTCAAGATGCCGCCAACACCCTGGACGAGCGCATTCACGAGATCACCAGCCAAGACCACCAGCTTACCGTGTTGGACAGCAAGTTGCTGGAGCTGACATCGCATTTGGTAGACACACCTACCCGAGCACCGGAAAAACCAGCTACGCCCGCCAAAGCTGCCCCCGCTAAAGTTGCCCCTGCTAAAGCCCGAGTGGCTGCAAAAGTGGTGGTTCCTGCGCAGGGCGGTGCAAGTAGGGCTGAAGCGGCCTTAGCACCGCCTCCAGCAGCATCTCTCCTGCCCACTGCAAGCAAAGCAGTGGCCAAGGGCGCAGCGGTCTTAGCACCTGAGTCAGCCTGGCCAGAAACGCAGATCCAGGCCCGCACGGCATAAGCCGCATTGGCACCTTCTGTTGTGATGCAACCCGGTAAGCGCAGCGCGCCTGCAAGCGAAGTGTCGCCGTCAAATTTTGCCAGCACAGGCATGGCGGACGCTGTGTTAGCTTGGCACGCCAAGCATGGCCGCACTGGCCTGCCATGGCAGAACACCCGTGACCCTTACCGCGTGTGGCTCTCTGAGATCATGCTGCAGCAAACCCAGGTGGTGACGGTGCTGGACTACTACCCCCGGTTTTTACAACGCTTTCCTGACGTGGCCAGCCTGGCAAGCGCCCTTTTAGACGATGTGCTGGCGCTGTGGAGCGGCCTGGGCTACTACAGCCGTGCCCGCAACCTGCACCGCTGCGCGCAGTCCGTGTTGCAAGACTTTGGCGGGCAGTTTCCACAAAGCGCGCAGTTGCTGCAAACCTTGCCTGGTATTGGCCGCTCGACAGCAGCGGCAGTGGCGGCATTTTGCTATGGCGAGCGGGTGGCTATTTTGGACGCCAACGTCAAGCGGGTATTAACCCGGGTGCTGGGCAATAGCAGTGACATGAGCGTGGCAAGCAATGAGCGCGCGCTGTGGGACAAGGCTACAGATTTACTGCCCACCAGCCAGTTGGCCAAGGCCATGCCGCGTTACACACAGGCCATGATGGACCTGGGCGCGACGCTGTGCACCCCACGCAAACCCGCTTGTGAGCGATGCCCATTGGCGGGTGTGTGTGTAGCCCGTGCCCAAGGGCAGCCTGAAATCTACCCGGTGAAAACGCGCAAACTTAAACGCAGCAGCGAGTCGTGGTGGCTGCTGCGGGCTGAGCGAGCCGATGGTGCAGTCTATCTGGCACAAAGGCCTGCGCCGGGCGTGTGGGCGGGGCTGTACAGCCTGCCCATGCTCAGCTGCCGGGAGGATTTGATGGCTACGCTTACCCCCGCACAGCAGGCGGCGTGTGCAGACCAAGCGGCGTTTGTGCACGTGCTGACGCACAAAGACCTGCACTTGCATGTGGTTCAACTGGTCTGGAAGCGCCAAGCCGCGCCCCAGCCCACAGGGCAGTGGTTTTCCATCAACGCATTGCCAGGGGTGGGCCTGCCAGCGCCGATACGCAAATTATTGGAGTCGCCTGGTGCCAGGCGTTTGCTACGTATTGAGTAGCTGCTTGCGCATGCTTCTTCTGGGCTAGAACACGCTAGAGGCAAAAATATTGCCATCTATCTCGCGATGGCGTTTGAGGGTGCTCCAGTCTTTGGCAAAGTGGCGGGACAGTTGCTCCACCAAAAATACCGAGCGATGCTGGCCGCCCGTGCAACCGATGGCCACAGTCACGTAGCTGCGATGGTCTTTGGTTAGCGCGGGAAGCCAATGGCTTATAAACTCCTGCACATGGCGGAACATTTGGCGTACATCAGGCTGTTGCTTTAAAAACTCTGCCACGGGTGCATCTTTGCCTGTCAGAGGGCGCAACTCTGCCTCGTAGTGCGGGTTGGGCAGCATGCGCACGTCAAACACAAAGTCTGCATCCATAGGTATGCCGCGCTTAAAACCAAACGACTCGAACACCAAGGTGAGTTGCTTGGAGGGGGCGGACAAGAGGGCCTTGATATAGCCTTGCAGTTGCGTGGAGCGAATCAGGCTGGTGTCCATCACATGCGATTGCTCCCGAAGGTCGGCCAATATATCGCGCTCCAGTTCGATCGCATCGGTCAGCGCGCGTTGCTGGTCTGGGTCACTGTTGTTGGACAGGGGGTGCTTGCGCCGGGTCTCGGAAAAACGGTGCACCAAGGTGTCGGTACTGGCATCTAAAAAAATCGTTCTGATCTGAATGCCTTGGGCGCGCAGGGCCTTGAATTGCCCGGGGAGCAAGGGCAATGAGGCAGCGCTGCGCACATCCATGGCAATGCCAATTTTGTTGACGTGGTGAACCTTCTCCACCTCAATGAACGAGCCCAACAACTCGGGCGGCAAGTTATCGACGCAATAGTAGTGCGCGTCTTCCAGTGCATGCAGCGCCACCGACTTGCCTGAGCCAGACATGCCAGTGATCAATACAACTTCGATAGGTGATGCTCTGTCCATGTCTCGGATGTTACGCGAAAATGAAGTCAGTCAAAGAAGTCAGCTAACGCCAAGCCTGTCCGAGCATTTCTTTGGCGTGTGCCATGGTGGTACCCGATAACTTTTCGCCGCCCAGCATGCGCGCTATCTCGCCCACGCGCTGCTCGCCTGCGATAGGCTGCACGTCGCTGACGGTGTGCTTAGCCTTGAGTTGTTTGGACACCAGCAGGTGCTGGTCTGCGCAGGCTGCCACTTGCGGCAGATGGGTGACGGCCATGACTTGGCGGTCTTTGCCAAGTTGCTTCATCAGCCGGCCAACGGTCTCGGCGACCGCACCGCCGACGCCAGAATCTACTTCGTCAAAGATCAGGGTTTGCGCTTTGCCTAACTGACTAGTGGTCACGGCAATGGCCAAAGCAATACGCGAGAGTTCGCCGCCCGAAGCCACTTTACCTACCGGGCGTGGCGTACTGCCTGCGTGGCCTGCGACCAAAAACTCAATGTTTTCTGCGCCATACATGGCAGGCTCGGCCAAGGCTGTGAGGGCCACTTCAAACTTGCCGCCTTGCATGCCCAAACCTTGCATGGCGAGAGTGATGGCGCTGCCCAACTGCGGGGCGGCTTTGCGGCGGGCAAGGCTTAAGGTTTTGCAGGCGTTGGCCAGGTCGGTGTGGGCTTTGTGCTCGCCAGCCTCCAGACCTGCAATGTCGCTGGCGGCTTCAAGCTGTGCTAGCTCGGCTTTCCAGCCCGCTAGCAAAACAGGCAGCTCAGCCGGTGTGCGCTTGTAGCGGCGGGCCAGCGACATCCACAAGGTCATGCGCTCATCGAGCTGGCCCAGGCGCTGCGGGTTAGGCTCGGTCTTGCGGGTATAGGCGTGCAGGCTGTGGGCTACGTCTTCTATTTGTGCCAAACTTTGGGATAAAAGCTCAGCCAGACTTTTAAAATCATGCGCAAGCAGCTCCTGATTTTGTAGTAACTGCTGGGCCTTGGCCAACTGCCCCGCTGCTCCGCTGTCGCCATTGTCATTGCCTTCCAGCGCCTCAATAGCTTGGTAGGCAGCGTCCAGCAGGCCTTGGGCGTTGGCCAAAGTGCTGTGTTCGGTGTTCAGCTCGTCCCACTCATCGGCAGCGGGAGAGAGCTTGGCCAGCTCACCGATTTGCCAGGCTAAACGCTCTCGTTCCGTCTCGATGCTGGTTTGCGCAGCGCGCGCATCGGTCAAGGTTTTAAGAGCGGCTTTCCACGCGCCATACTTATCCGCCACGTCTTTGCTGCTAATCTTGCCAAACGCGTCCAGCAGGCTGCGCACCTCGTCGGCGCGGGTGAGGGCTGCCCAGGCGTGCTGGCCATGGATGTCTACCAAATGGTCGGCCACCTCGCGCAGTTGCGCGACCGTGGCCGCGCTGCCGTTGATCCAGGCGCGACTTTTGCCCTGCGCGTCTACCGTGCGGCGGATCAACAGCGTGTCGCTACCCTCGGAAAAGCCAGCCTCGATCAACCACTCGCCCAGCCAGGCGGGCGTGTCAAACTCAGCACTGATCTCGGCGCGCACCGCGCCTTCGCGCACCACGTTCACATCAGCGCGCGCGCCTAGCGCCATTTGCAGCGCGTCGATCAAGATGGATTTGCCCGCACCGGTCTCGCCGGTCAGCACGGTAAAGCCTGATTGCAGATCCAGTTCCAGTTCTTGCACGATGACAAAATCGCGCAGGTTCATTCGACGTAATGCCACGCTTACGCTCCTCCCTCGTTCCAGTGCAGTTTATGGCGCAGGGTGTCAAAGTAGCTCCAGCCCATGGGGTGCAAAAAGCGCAGCACATGCTCAGATCGGCGCACCATAATGCGGTCGCCGATCAGCAGAGAAGCCAGAGACTGCATGTCAAAATTGGCACTGGCCTCTCGGCCAGCTACTACTTCTATCGCAATTTGCGAACTCTGCGCCAGCACGATAGGCCGGTTAGATAAATTGTGTGGGGCTATCGGCACCATCACCCAGCCCGCGATAGACGGGTGCAAGATGGGCCCACCGGCTGACATGGAGTACGCGGTGGAGCCGGTGGGCGAGGCGATAATCAGTCCGTCAGCCCGCTGGTTGGCCACAAAGCGCCCGTCTACCTCTACCCGCAGCTCCAGCATGCCAGCGGTGGCGCTGCGGTTGACCACTACATCGTTCAAGGCCAGCGCATCATACACGCAGCGGCCATCGCGCATCACTTGCCCGTGCATCAGGTTGCGGCTGTCTTCGGTAAATTCCCCGGCAAGCATCGGGGCGAGGGCGCTTTGGTAGCCCTCTAAAGCAATGTCGGTGATAAAACCCAGGCGTCCTTGGTTAATGCCAATCAGTGGGATGCCGTAGCGCGCCAACTGCCGCCCAATGCCCAGCATGGTGCCGTCGCCGCCCACCACCAGGCCTAGGTCGCAATGCTCGCCAATGCCTGCTACGCTCAGGCTGGGATACTCGGTGATGCTGGCGTAAGCGGCGGTGTCTTTTTCTACCGACACCTCCAAACCCGATTTTTCCAGAAAGCGGGCAATGTCCAGCAAAATCGCCCGCGCGCCATTGGCTGCACTGACGTGGTACTTGCCAACCAGGGCAACATGGCGAAACTGCGGTGACAAAAGCTTTGGCATACGTAAATTACATCACTAAAATGCGAACATAGATGCAGTATCCAATATTTCATGCTCGATGACCGCGCCAAGCTGTTGTTAAAAGCGCTGGTAGAGCGCTATATCGCCGATGGGCAGCCCATCGGCTCGCGCACGCTGTCGCGCGCCTCTGGGCTGGAGCTGTCTGCCGCCACCATCCGCAATGTGATGAGCGACCTGGAGGAGCTGGGGTTGATCGCCTCGCCCCATACCTCGGCTGGGCGCATCCCTACCGCACGGGGTTACCGCCTGTTTGTCGACACCATGCTCACCGTCAACCGGCAAGACATTCCCGCAGCCGTGTCGTCCTCCACGCTGGCCGCTGAGCAGCCGCACAAAGTCATTACCAATGCGGCGCAGCTTTTGTCCAATCTGTCGCAGTTTGTCGGCGTAGTGATGGCACCGCGCCGCAGCTCGATCTTTCGGCATATCGAATTTATGCGCCTGTCGGAAAAGCGCATTTTGGTCATCATCGTCGCGCCCGATGGCGACGTGCAAAACCGGGTGATATTTACCGAGAGCGACTACACCCAAAGCCAGCTCATCGAGGCGTCTAACTTTATTACGCTGCACTATGCGGGCCTGACGATAGAGCAGGTGCGCGAGAAACTCAAAAAAGAAATCGAGCAATTGCGCAGCGAGATAGCCGTGCTGATGCAAGCTGCCGTGCAGGTCAGCAGCGAGGCCATGGGCGCGCCCGAGGGCGAAGTGGTGATATCGGGCGAGCGCAACCTGCTGTCGGTGAGTGATTTTTCTACCGACATGGGGCAACTGCGCCGCGCGTTTAATCTGTTTGAGCAAAAAGCGCAGATCATGCGCCTGCTGGACGTGTCTAGCCAAGCCGAGGGCGTGCGCATATTCATTGGCGGCGAAAGCCAGGTGGTGCCGTTTGAAGAGCTGTCCATTGTGAGTGCGCCTTATGAAGTAGACGGCCATGTGGTGGGCACGCTGGGCGTGATCGGCCCCACACGCATGGCGTATGACCGCATGATCCAGATCGTGGACATCACTTCTAAATTAGTTAGCAACGCTTTGAGTCACCACAAGTAAAAATAGCGCAAACACCGTGCTATAATTCGAGGCTTAGCGGCTGTAGCTCAGTTGGATAGAGTACTTGGCTACGAACCAAGGGGTCGTGGGTTCAATTCCTGCCAGCCGCACCAAAAATGATAAGCCCACAACGAAAGTTGTGGGCTTTTTCATTGGGCATATGCGATGTGCCACGCGCCATGTGCGCCTAATTCTATTTCCAGATCAATAAGATGCGTTGTTGCGTCGCCTTGCCGTGCTACAGCACTCTCGTAGGCTCCGCGCCTAGCCTCTTATCGATCCGGAAATAGAATTACTCCCGCTTGATCCCCGAGTCTTTGACGATTTTGCCCATCAGTTCCTGGTCGGCCAAAAACAGTTTGTGAAAACCGTCCACGCTCAAGTTGGCAGAATCAATACCCAACTGTTGCAGGCGCTCGCGCACCTCTTTGAGGGCAATCACTTTGTTCACTGCTGCGTTGATCTTTTCAACCACTGCCGCCGGAGTGCCAGCGGGAGCGAGCAGGCCAAACCAGGACTCAAAAAAGAAACCCGGCAGCCCCGATTCGTCCAAGGTGGGAATCTGGGGCAGCAGGGCAGAGCGCTTGCGACCCGTCAGGCCCAGGATGCGCAGCCGGGCATCTTGCTGGTACACGCCGACGCCTGCGGTCGGCACGATGACGGCGTGCCCGCGCCCGCCAGACACATCGTTGACGGCTTCTTGGGTGCCTTTGTAGGGCACATGCTCCATGCTCAACTGCGCTGCGTGGGCAAAATAGGCCATGGCCAGATGGGTGGAGCTGCTCACTCCGGCAGAGTTGTAGTTCAGCACGCCGGGTTTGCTTTTGGCATAGGCTATGAACTCGGCCACAGTTTTAACGGGCAAACCCGCGTTAACGATCAGCACATAGCTTTGGTTGCCAATATTGGCCACCGGCACAAACTCTTTCACCGGTTCATAAAACGGCTTGGCACCCATGGCCGCCGTCACAAAGTGGCTGGAGGCCGCCATCAGCAGGGTTTTGCCGTCGGGTGCGGCATGGGCTACTGCAGCAGTGCCTATGGCCCCACCTGCGCCCGCTTTACTTTCAATGATCCAGTTTTGCCCCAGTTCGCGCCCCAGTTCTTGCTGGATAGCGCGGGCGGGCATTTCTCGGGCTCCGCCCGGTGCAAAGGGGACGACGATGCGGGACACACCCGCACCCACCTGTGCCCAGGCGGGCAGCGCCAAAGCGGCCAGCGCGGCTGCTTGCAAGAGCTGACGGCGACTTAGAGCTATTGGAGCAGAGCGTATGAGTGGAGCGGTTTTTGGGGATGTCATAGTTGCATAGCCTGGGTAAATTCTTCAAACAGTTCGTCCACCGCATAGGCGCGGGGAATCAAACCCTGCTCGCACGCGTAGCGGATCAACAGCGCGAGGGAGCGGCGATTGGGTTCGATGCCAAAAGGGGTCAGATCAATGGTTTGCGCAGGGTCTGGCTTGGCCATCTGCTTGCTTTGCAGCAGCAGGGCATACAGCTCGCGCACCACCTCGGGGTGCTGGCGGCACAGGTCTACGTCCAGCGCCACCATGTGGTTGATCGGGCGCATTTGGTGCCGCGCGCTCCAGGCCACGGCGGCGTTGTGCGGATCGTCCAGCACAGGCTGCAAGCGTGGGTCGTCGGGCAGGTCGGTGCCAATGATGGCGGCGTCCAGCTCGCCGTCCAGCAGCATTTGCACTGCGCTGGAACCTTCTGGGGCGCGGATAAAGCCAGGCGGATCGGGAAACTCGGCCAAGTGGCCTTCTTCAAACGTCACCCACTGAATGCTGCGCAAGTCTACGCCGTAGTCGTCCGTCAGCACACCGCGCACCCAGGTGACGGTGGTTTGCGCATGGGCGCGGATGCCGATGCGTTTGCCGCGCAGTTGGTCCACCGTCACGCGCGGGCGCAGCGCGTTGTACACCAGGCAGTGGTGTTGGAAGCGGCCTGCGCCAATGACGGCGGGCATCAAGGTGAGCGGTTTGCCATAGGCTTTGGCTTGTAGAAAGGTCACCAAGGCCAGCTCGGCGACATCAAACTCCAGCTCGCGCACCGCCCGTTTGAAGGCGCGGTTGGGCACCTTCACATCAGCAAAATCCAATACAAAACTTGCAGGGCGCAGCACACCACCTTTCAGCGCCAGGGTATTGGCGTAGTTGCCCAGCAGGGTTTTGAGCTGCAGTGTGGGCGTGCTCATACGCCTGCCTGGCTGCGGGCGGGGCTACTTGCCACGTTGAATGCCAGCGCGGGGTATAGGGCGTGTGCAGTACGCGAGTAGATCCACTCTTGTTCTTGCACGCTCAGCGCAGCCGTGGCCTGCAATGCCTCTTGCAGGTGCTGGGCCAAGGTGCCCGCAGAGGCCGGAAAATTAGAGCCCCAGGCAATGCGCTCTGCGCCAAAACAATCGACCACCGCGCGACAAAAGCTGGCCTGTGTAGCCTGGCCCAGTTTGGATTCGCGCACATTGTGGGTGGTCAGTTTAAAGTGCAAATTGCGGTGCCGCGCCAGAGCAAACAAGGCGTTGGCCTGCGGGTAGGGCGCACCGTCTTCCAGTGCGGGGCGGGCAAAATGGTCTAGCAGCACAGTGGCATCAGGAAAGCGGGTGAGCAGGGTCTCTAGCTGCGGCAGGCCATTGGCGCGCAGTTGCACGCAGATGGGAATACCATGCTCTGAGATATAGGCCCAGGCGGGAAAGGCGCGCGGGTCGTCCAGCCGCACGCTGTGGTCAGCGGTAGTGTGCCCTGCAATGAAAACACGCAAACCATGCAAACCCGCTTGCTGCCAGTGCTGTATGCGCGCCAGCGCATCGGGCGCGAGCAGATCCACGGAGTACACGCCTACAAATTGCGCCGGATGGGCTTTGACCGATTCCAGCACATAGGCGTTGTCATGCCCATAGCAGGTAGAGGCCTGCACCAGCACTGACTTGGCCACACCCGCTTCGCGCATGGCTTGGCACATGCCAGCTGCGCTCACCGGCCGGTCTCGAGACCACTCCGATTGCTGGCCGCCCATGGGGGCTAGCGGGAAGCGCGCATGGTCGTCAGCAATGACGTGGCTATGGATATCAACGATGGGCAGGGTGACAGGGTTGGCGATGGTGGCGGGCATGGTGGAGGTGAAAATAATGGGCTCCACCATCATGCCTTTCTTTTGTGTACGCATGTTGCAACTTGAGAAAAACTCACAACTGCCCTGATGGCCACGGCAGCGCCATAACGTGCTACAAATACACCTATGAGCAAAGCATTTACCAAAGAGTCTGACACCGACGCGGACGACGATGAAGTAGGCCTGCCCCCGCTGCCGCCGGGTGGCAAAAACTACATCACGCCGCAGGGCTACGCACGCCTGCGCGCCGAGCTGATGGCGCTGATGGACGATGAGCGCCCGAAAATAGTAGAGAGCGTGCACTGGGCCGCCAAAAATGGCGACCGCAGCGAAAACGGCGACTACCACTACGGCAAAAAGCGCCTGCGCGAGATTGACCGGCGCATCCGCTTTCTCACCAAACGCCTGGAGATAGCCCAGGTGAGTGACCCCAGCGTGCACTACGGCGACACGCAGGTGTTTTTTGGTGCCACCGTCAGCTACGCGGATGCCAAAGGGCTAGAGCACACGGTGACGATTTTGGGCATTGACGAGGCCGACAGCACACTGCAACAAGTCAGTTGGATATCGCCCATCGCCCGGGCTTTTTTAAAGTGCAATGAGGGTGACGAGGTGCGTTTGGCGACACCACAAGGGCTGCAGACGCTAGAGGTGGTGAAGGTGGTCTATCCCAAGCCGTAGTCTGTGAAGGTCGTTGTTCTGCCTTGGTGATGTGGTCAATCCTGTCGGACGCGCGGCAGTTCTATGTGCTTCTGGCCAAGACACAGGCTCCTTATTTCATAGCTGCTACCGCATCATTCTAAAGGGCTGCAGACCTATTGATACCTTAAAAACAGGCTAAAACAGCAGTTTTTGAGGTTTTTTCAGATCTCGCGAGCTCTCAAAATCTGCCTGAGGTACGTAAATTCGCATAATTTTATGTACCTAATGAAAATTATCTTATTTTTAGCCAAAATATGTGAATTATTTAACTAAATATTTATGTTTTAAGAGTTTAAAGTAAATTATCATAATATTTATTGCCATGATAATTTGTTGCATTGCAGCAAATTACCCTGCACCCTCCACAATCCGTGCTGGGCAAGCTCTATCCAAGTGCGCAACCGAGTGCATCCTTCTGCCGCCCAGACTCCTAGCTCCCGAAAGCCCAAGCCACACCGCGATCATGTCAGGGCAGTCTTATTTGTACCCCACCCGGTCTAACATCTGCTGCACTTTCACCTGGTTCATCCCCACCACGCTGATGGGGATGGTCTCGGACTTGAAGTTGCCGCCGCTCATGGTTTGCAGCGCCGGGTTGCTCACCGTGACGCCTTTGGCGGTGGGCCATTCGTTGTTGCCGTTGGCAAAATAGTCTTGGGCCTCCTTGCTGGCCAGGTACTCTAAAAACTTCACAGCGTTGGCCGGGTTTTTGGCGTTTTTTGCCATCGCACCACCGGCAATGTTCATGTGCGTGCCCCATGTAGCCTGGTTGGGGAAGACGATGCCTACTTTGTCCATCACGGTTTTGTCCTCTGGCGCGGTCGAGCGCAGCAGACGGGCGATGTAGTAGGTGTTGCTCAGGGCCACACCGCACTCACCGCTGGCCACGGCTTTGATCTGGTCGGTGTCGCCGCCCTTGGGTGAGCGCGCCATATTGCCCACCATGCCTTTGAGCCAAGCCTCGGCAGCTTTCGCGCCAATGTGTTCTGTGACCGCGCCAAACAAGCTCAAGTTGTACGGGTGCGAGCCTGAGCGGGTGCACACCAAGCCTTTGTTTTTGGCATCACCCAGTTCTTCGTAGGTGTCTACGTCTTCCCGCTTCACGCGGGATTTGTCATACACCACCACGCGGGCACGGGTGCTAAAGCCAAACCAGGGCGTTCCCTCAGCGCTGGCCTTGCCGCGCAACTGCTGGGGGATGGCCTCGTCCAGCAGCTTGGATTTGACCGGTGCAAACAAGCCGTCTACCTCGGCCCGCCACAGGCGCGCAGCATCTACCAGCAAGATCACGTCGGCGGGTGATGCCGCGCCCTCAGCTTTCAAGCGCTGCAAAATGCCCGCGTCGTCCGCATCCACACGGTTAATTTTGATGCCCGTGGCCTTGGTAAAGCCGCTGTATAACTGCTCGTCGCCAGGGTAGTGGCGGGCGGAGTAAATGTTGAGCACTTGCTGCTGAGCCGCCGCCTGCATCGAGGCCAATCCAGCTGCTATGACTCCAACCAACACTAAAAACTTACGCATGATGCAACCCTTGAAGAGTGAACGATAGCGCAAGTATAAACTAAATAAGAATGATTCGCAATTGCAATAAAATTCTGAAAACATGCCCCCAATCGTGCCCCCACCCTGTCCCCGGACAGTGTGGACCTTGTATGGAGGTTAACGGCCAATGAGAGTAAGACTACAGAGCGGAAACAAAAAAAGCCGGAAGGCTTTGGACGCTTGCGGCTTCTAATTTGGTGCCCCCGACAGGAATCGAACCTGTATCTAGCGCTTAGGAGGCACTCGTTCTATCCATTGAACTACGACGGCGGGTGAGAGCCAGATTTTATCGCCTTACCTGGCGCATGCGGCGCGCAGGGGGTTGTGAAGCAATGATTATTTGCTCAGCAGGCGCATGGCTTCTTCCAAGCCTTTCACCGTCAGTGGGTACATGCGCTGGCCCATGATCTGCTGCATGATGCCGATGCTTTGGCGGTACTGCCACACGCCTTGCGGCTCGGGGTTGATCCAGGCGAATTTGGGGAAGGCTTGCGTCAGGCGCTGCAGCCACTCGACACCGGCTTCTTCGTTGTTGTATTCCACACTGCCGCCGGGCTGCAAAATTTCATACGGGCTCATCGTAGCGTCGCCGATGAAGATGAGTTTGTAGTCTTTGTTGTACTTGCGGATGATGTCTTGCGTGGCAAACTTTTCGGCAAAGCGGCGGCGGTTGTTCTTCCACATAAAGTCATACACGCAGTTGTGAAAGTAATAAAACTCCAGGTGCTTGAACTCAGATTTGGAGGCCGAGAACATTTCTTCCACCCGGTGGATGTGCTCGTCCATGGTGCCGCCCACGTCCATCAGCAGCAACACCTTCACATTGTTATGCCGCTCGGGCACCATTTTGATGTCCAGCCAGCCGGCGTTGGCAGCGGTGGAGCGGATGGTGTCGTCCAAATCCAGCTCGTCGTGCGCACCTTCGCGGGCGAATTTTCTTAATCTACGCAGGGCAATTTTGATGTTGCGCGTGCCCAGCTCTTGCGTGTCGTC
>JANMTF010000164.1:0-2512 GCA_031390175.1 Polaromonas sp. | reverse complement strand
GTGGGGGACACTGTTGCGGCTTTTTGCACGTAATTGCACAGCAAAGGTGCCAGCACTTTGAGCGGGGTGGCCAAAATATTGGCCAGCACGGTGTGGTACTGGCCCTGGGCGGCATCGGGCAAGCCAGCCTTGAGGCTGACGCGGTTGGCCAGCGCGTTGTCCCGGGTGGACTGCACGGCCGCTTCGTCGATGTCTACGGCGTCAATGTCTAGCGCGCCATACAGCGCTGCGCCGATGGCCAAGATGCCCGAGCCGCAGCCATAGTCCAGCACGCGCTGGCCTTGCACGCCGTGCCGCGCGGTCCAGCGCAGGCACATGCGGGTGGTCGGGTGGGTGCCCGTGCCAAAGGCCAGGCCCGGGTCCAGGGTGATCACCTTGCGCGCGGCTGCGGGGGCTTGGTGCCAGGTGGGCACGATCCAAAAATCGGGCGTGATCTCTACCGGCGCAAACTGCGATTGGGTCAGGCGCACCCAGTCTTGGTCGGCTACTTCGGTGATGCCTAAGCTTTTGCAATTGTCAAAAAAATCTTGCAAAGCAACCGTAGATGCTGCGCTAGAAGCTATGCTTTGCGTAGCAAAAAGCGCTTTGATGACGGAGCGTTGCCAGCCGTCTTTGGGCGGCGGCATGCCGGGCTCGCCAAACAGGGCTTGCTCGGCGGGGGTTTGCGCGTCGGCGTCTTCTACGCTCACGCTCAGAGCGTCCAGGGCTTCGAGCGCTTCGCTCAAAATTTCGACACGCTCTTCGGGACAATGCAGGGTGAGTTCAAACATGGGCAGGCGCGGCCTAGCGTTTATGGGTTTTCAGCCACTCTTCGAGGTAGTGGATATTGGTGCCGCCTTGCACAAACTTGGCGTCTACCATCAGGTCTCGGTGTAGCGGTATGTTGGTGCTGATGCCTTCGACCACAGTTTCTTCCAGCGCGGTGCGCATGCGCGCCAGGGCTTGTTCGCGCGTGTCGCCGTAGACAATGATTTTGCCGATCATGCTGTCGTAGTTGGGCGGCACAAAATAGTTGGTGTAGATATGCGAGTCCACCCGCACACCGGGGCCGCCGGGCGGGTGCCACAGCGTAATGCGGCCGGGGCTGGGCGTGAATTTGTAGGCGTCTTCGGCGTTGATGCGCACCTCAATGGCATGGCCTTTGAGCGCAATTTGCCGCTGGGTGAAGGGCAGCTTTTCGCCGTAGGCCACACGAATTTGCGTTTGCACAATGTCAATGCCGCTGATCCACTCCGTCACCGGGTGCTCCACCTGCACGCGGGTGTTCATCTCGATAAAGTAAAACTCGCCGTTTTCGTACAAAAACTCAAACGTGCCCGCGCCCCGATAACCGATTCTTTTGCAGGCTGCGGTGCAGCGCTCGCCGATCTTCTCTATCAGCTTGCGCGGGATGCCGGGGGCTGGCGCTTCTTCGATGATTTTTTGGTGGCGCCGCTGCATGGAGCAGTCGCGCTCGCCTAAGTACACGGCGTTTTTATGCTGGTCGGCCAGAATCTGGATTTCGATATGGCGCGGGTTTTGCAAAAACTTCTCTAAATACACTGCAGAGTTATTAAAGGCAGCGCCCGCCTCGGCCTTGGTCATGATGACCGCGTTGACCAAGGCCGCTTCGGTGTGCACCACCCGCATGCCACGCCCACCGCCGCCGCCCGCAGCTTTGATGATGACCGGGTAGCCCACGGCTTTGGCAATTTTTCTGATCTGCACCGGGTCGTCCGGCAGCTCGCCCTCAGAGCCGGGCACGCAGGGCACGCCGGCTTTGATCATGGCTTGCTTGGCCGACACTTTGTCGCCCATGGTGCGAATAGAGTCGGGCGTGGGGCCGATGAATTTAAAGCCCGATTTTTCTACCCGCTCGGCAAAATCGGCGTTCTCGCTTAAAAAGCCGTAACCGGGGTGAATCGCCTCAGCGTCGGTCACCTCGGCAGTGGAGATGATGGCGGGCATGTTCATATAGCTCAGCGCCGAGGGTGCGGGGCCAATGCACACAGCCTCGTCGGCCAGTTTGACGTATTTGGCCTCGCGGTCGGCCTCGGAATAGACCATCACGGCCTTGATGCCCATCTCTTTGCAGGCGCGCTGGATGCGCAGCGCGATTTCGCCTCGGTTGGCGATCAGAATTTTTTTAAACATGCGTGGGCGTCCGTCCTGCGCCTATTCAATAAAGACCAGGGCTTGGCCATATTCCACGGCTTGGCCGTTGTCGCACATGATCTTTTTCACCACACCGGCTTTGTCTGCCTCGATCTCGTTGAGGATCTTCATGGCTTCAATAATGCACACGGTGTCGCCCACCGCCACGGTGTCACCCACTTCTACAAAAGCTTTGGCTCCCGGGCTGGAAGCGCGGTAAAAACTGCCCACCATGGGGGATTTGACGCTGTGGCCAGCCAAGGCCACCACGCTGGACGCGGCCTCTGACAGGACTGGCGCACTTGGCGCTGCGCTGACCATTGGCGCTGGTGCATAGGTGTTGTGCGGTACCATCACGGCCTGGGCCATGCCTGCGCCA
>JANMTF010000137.1:0-10444 GCA_031390175.1 Polaromonas sp. | reverse complement strand
GGAATCGCATGATCCCCAGACTGTACCCCTTGTAACGTTTCTTGTATGGACTTTGGTTGACCGGGTAAGTTGATGATGAGACTTCTGTCACGAACCACGGCGCACTGGCGCGACAGTATGGCGGTGGGGACGAACTTTAGGCTTATCTGGCGCATCTGCTCGCCAAAGCCGGGCATCACTTTGTGGGCCACTGCCAAGGTGGCTTCGGGCGTGACGTCGCGTAGCGCCGGGCCCGTGCCGCCGGTGGTGAGCACCAGACTGCAACCGGCGTCCACCAGCGCAATCAGTGCAGCGCTGATACCCGCTTGCTCGTCGGGGATCAGCCGCGCCTCAAAGGTGATGGGGTTTTGGATGGCGCTGCTGAGCCATTCTTTGAGAGCAGGCAAGCCTTTGTCTTCGTACACGCCGGTGCTGGCCCGGTCGCTGATGGAGACGATGCCGATTTTGAGGAGGTCGAGGGTCATGCGAAGCCAAGTGGTAGGTTACAGGATGCAGGATGCAGGATGCAGGATGCAGGCTTAGGCGTCGCTGTCGTCTGGGTCGGCATCCAGCGCGCTGGCCGCCTCGTCGGTGTCATGCGCACCGCGCAGCACGCCGCGCACCATCTGGAAAATGTCGCGGTAAGCCCGGCCTTGGCGGGGGGCCTCGCCGGGTTTGCCTGCCAGCAGGTCTTTGCGGGCTTGGCGAATCAGGGCGCGTAGCTGTTGGGTGTCGTAGCTGCTGCCTTCGGGCGCGTTGGGCACGCTGGGGTGCTGGGCCATCCAGCGGGGCAGGGCGTCGTCATTGGCGATCAAATCGTCACGCCACAGCTCGGCGCGGTGCAGGGCCATGGTGTCGGCCGCGCTGCCTTTTTTGCTGGCCTCTACCGCTGCGCGGATGGGCTCGGGCTCAACCCGGCGCATCAGCTTGCCGATGTACTGCATCTGGCGGCGCTTGCCTTCAAAGTTGGTGATGCGCTTGGCCTCGGCCACGGCATCCACCAGTTTTTCGGGCAGGTCGAGTTTTTCTATCGCGGCCACCGACAGGGTGAGCATTTGCTCGCCGAGTTTTTGCAGCTCGGTGCTTTCTTCTTTGGCGACCGATTTGCTGCTGGCAAACTCACTTTTCAGCTCCAGGTCCATGTCGCTGCCTTCGGCTACGAACACACCGCGCACGTAGTAGCCTTTTTTCATGCCACGCTTGGCCTTGGTAGAGGCCGCGCCGGGTTCCAGTAGCGGTTTGCCCCGGCCTGCGCTGATGTCGTCAGATAAATTCATACTACTTTTTCTCAGACCATTGCACGCCACCCGTGGCCCAGTGTTCACGCTGGATGTCGTACAGCAAAATATCGACCGACTCGGGCTTGACCCCCAGGCTGTCCACGGTAGCTTGCGTGAGGGCTTGCACCAGCTTGGTTTTTTGCTCGGGGGTGCGGCCTTGCATCATTTCTACACGGATGGTGGGCATGGTAAATTCTTTCAAATGGCAGTTAAACTGGGGCTGTTGCGGCAAATAGCTGTGAGAAACAGGCAAAACCCCGATGCCGCAAGTCTAAACTACTCTCTTCATACTTAGGAGACATACCATGCTTGATACCCGTGACACCAACCAGGTCGCAGACACCCAATCTTTGCTGGACAGCACTGAGGGTGGCCACACCGCCACCCGCCGCACCGCGCTCAAAGCAGCGCTGGGCGTAGGCTACGCCGCAGCCGCAGGCGCTGCGATGGCCCAAACCGCCATCAAAACACCCTCTGACGGCCTGAAAGTGGGCGAAGTGGTGGTAACGGTGGATGGCTTTTCGGTACCGGCCTACATTGCTGCTCCCGCTGGCAAGACCAATCTACCAGTGGTACTGGTGATTCAAGAGATTTTTGGCGTGCATGAGTACATTGCCGACACTTGCCGCCGCTTTGCCAAAATGGGCTACCTGGCCATCGCCCCCGAGCTCTACGCCCGCCAAGGTGACCCGACCCAGTACAACGCCATTGCTGAGCTGATCAAAGAAGTGGTCAACAAAGTGCCCGATGCGCAGGTGATGAAAGACCTGGACGGGGTGGTGCAGTGGGCCGCTAGCAATGGTGGTGATGCCAGCAAAGTAGCGATTACCGGCTTTTGCTGGGGTGGCCGCATCACCTGGCTGTACGCCGCGCACAGCAAGAACGTGAAGGCGGGCGTGGCCTGGTATGGCCGCTTGGTAGGCCAGCCCTCCGATTTGATGCCGAAAAACCCGGTTGATCTGGCGGGCAGTATCAACGGCCCCGTGCTGGGCTTGTACGGAAGCGCTGACCAAGGCATTCCACTGGATACGGTAGAGAAGATGAAAACGGCCTTGGCAAGCGGTAGCGCAGCAGCTAAAAAATCAGAATTCATGGTGTACGACGGCGCGCCCCACGCCTTCCACGCAGACTACCGCGCAACCTACCGCAAAGAACCTGCAGAAGATGGCTTTAAACGTGCACTGGCCTGGTTCAAGGCGCACGGCGTAGCCTGATCCAGCGGCAGTCTGCGCGAGCAAACCGCCTTCGGGCGGTTTTGTTTTATATACCTTTCAGGCCTTTGGCCCTTTAAAATGTTGCGGGAGCAGCTATAAAAAACGGAGTGTATGAATTTACTGGCCATCATCATCGGAACCCTGGTTGCAGGTATTGGCAGCGTATGGATTGCGGGCTTGCTTACCTACGGCGTACTGGCCCGCTACACCCAGCACCTGCTCAGCTTGGCTGCGGGTGCGCTGCTAGGCACCACCTTTATGCACCTGCTACCCGAGGCGTTTGAGAGCCAAGCCAGTGCGCAGGCTTTGTTTACCACGCTGCTGGCGGGTTTGATTTTCTTTTTTCTGCTCGACAAAGCCGAGCTGTACCACCACGGGCATGAGCACTCGGAGAGCGCGCATGCAGAGCATGCGCATGCTCATCCCCCCCACGCGGGGCATGCCGATCATGCGGCGCACGCGCATACAAGCCCGGCCCCAGACAAGCAGCACGACCACAACCACGGCGGTGGCGGCTGGGCAGTATTGCTGGGCGACAGCGTGCACTGCTTTGGCGACGGCATTTTGATCGCCGCGGCCTATATGGCCGATACCAAGCTGGGCTTGGCTGCTACCTTGGCCGTGCTGGTGCATGAGATTCCCCACCACATGGGCGACTTGGTGGTGCTGCGTCAGACCCGGCAAAGCGCCAGCAAAGCGGTAGCCAAGCTCAGTGCTGCGGGCGCGGTCACCGTGGTGGGCGGCATCGTGGGCTACCTGCTGGTAGAGCAGCTGCAAAGCCTGCTGCCCTACCTGCTGGTCATCGCGTCCAGCAGCTTTATCTACGTGGCCTTGGCCGACCTGATCCCCCAGCTGCAAAAACGCCTGAGCCTGCGCGAAACGGCTGCGCAAGTGGCTTGGCTGGCGGTGGGCATTGGCCTGGTCACCCTGGTTAGTGGGCTGGGACACGGGCATTGAGCGGGGCGCCGCCTGGCTGGACGGCGCGGCTTGCAAAATGACGGGCAGACAATCGTCTTGACTACATGCCGACGTTGCGCGCCCGGCCGTGTTGGATGTGCGCGCCTACCGCACAGGAGACCGCCATGGACATCGTCGAACGCGTCAAAACCATTACCTTGAGCCCCGCCGCTGCCTGGCCAGTGATCGAGGCCGAGCAGCACACCCCGCAATCCCTGTTTGTGCCCTACATGCTGATCTTGGCGGCCATACCAGCGGTGGCTACTTTCATTGGCATGTCGCTCGTCGGTTTCGGTGGCTTTGGCATGAGCATGCGTATGCCCATCGTCAGCGGCCTGGCCATGATGGTGACCAGCTACGTGTTCAGCCTGGCGATGGCCTTTGGCATGGGCTGGCTGGTCAGTACCTTGGCGCCTCACTTTGGCGGCCAAAGCAATCTGATGCAAGGCCTCAAACTGGTGGTCTTTGGCGGTACGCCGATGATGCTGGCGGGTATTTTGAGTATCTTGCCCGCGCTGGGCGTTTTGGGTTTGGTAGCGGCGATTTATTCGCTGTACGTGATGTATCTGGGCCTGCCGGTGTTGATGAAAAACCCGAAAGAAAAAACCATTCCCTACATGGTGGTGTTGGTAGTTTGCGGCTTCATTGCGGGCGTGGTGATGATGGCCCTGAGCAGTGCCTTCACGCCGTCCATGGGCGGCATGAGGATGGGCGGCATGGGCGCACCCGGCTCGGCAGACATGACCATCAGCACGCCCGCTGGCAAGGCCATCATCACTACCACCCCTGGTGCAGCCAGCCCTGCAGGTGCGTCCGATACGGCCTCCATTTCCATCAAAACGCCAGAAGGCGAGGTCAAGATTGACATGAAAAACATGGAAGCCTTGGCCAAGCAGATGCAGGATATGGCCGCGCAGATGGAGAAGAACAAAAAGTAAGCCGGTGGTGCGCGAAATGGCCGCACCATTGGTTGGAGCGCACTACATAATTTATAGCCGCTGGCAAAACAAAACACCAACTCCGCTGGGATAGTGCCCAAGCTGGAGAGCAAGGCAATCAAACGCAGCATGCCCAGGGGCTGCACGCCCGAGCCCGTCGGCTCGTCGGTAGCCAAAATCACCCAGTGCGGGCACTTGAGCTGCAATCCAGACTTGAGTAGGGTTGTAGTTTGAGCAGCGGTTCTCTAGGATGGTAGGTTTGAGAAAGCAAAAGCAAATGGCAAAAGGATGGTGGTGGAGGGGGCTGGGGCTGGCTTTGTCGGCTTTGGGTGTGACTGTAGCCGTGAGCTGGGCGCCCGACCGCAGCGCAGAGTCACTCAAGGCGCGCTGGGCACCTGCGGGGTCCGCCTCGCAGTTTGTTGACGTGCGCGGCATGCAAGTGCACGTGCGCGACGAAGGCCCACGCAGCGGGAGCGAGCCGATTGTTTTGCTGCATGGTATTGGCGACAGCCTGCACACCTGGGAGGGCTGGGTGCGTGAGCTGTCCAAAACGCGGCGCATCATTCGTTTTGACTACCCGGGTCATGGCTTGACCGGCCCCTACCGAGGCGCATGGCTGGAGGGCGGCGAGAGCTACGAGATGGTCAAAGATGCCAAGTTTGTGGTCGCCACGCTGGATGCTTTGAAAGTGACGCAGCCGGTCGTGCTGGGTGGCAATTCCTTAGGCGCTCAAATTGCCTGGGAGACGGCAGACTATGTGCGCACATCGCAGCCTAAGCGTGTGGCACGTTTGATTTTGGTCGATTCGACCGGCTATCCGTTTGAGTCGAGCGCTGTCCCCATGGCTTTTACCCTGGGCCAAATTGAAGCGCTGTCGCCGGTGCTGGAAAACACTTTGCCGCGCTTCATGGTGAAGTCCAGCCTGCAGGACACCTATGGCGATAAAACCAAGGTCACGCCAGCATTGGTGGACCGCTACCGGGAGCTGACGCTGCGGGAGGGCAATCGGCGCGCATTTGGGCTGCGGATGCGCCTCGACCTGGCCGCATCGCCCGAGCGGATTGCCAACATCAAACAACCCACGCTGCTGCTATGGGGCGGGCAAGACCGCTTGATTCCGCCGCACTTTGCACAACGCTTTGCGAAAGACATCGCTGGCTCAAAGCTGGTGATGTTTGACGCGCTGGGCCATTTGCCGCATGAAGAAGACCCGATGCAAACCGTCGCCGCCGTGAAGTCTTTTTTAGAAGATAAATAGGGGTGTAGCCCAATAAATAATCGCGCAAGCAGCTCCTCAATGTATAGCGAAAGGAAGATGTAAAGCTGTGCGCAATGAGTCTGTCCAGGCTTTTGACCATCACCTGCCGAAAAAACCCAGATGACCACTTTTGAAAACCGGCAGCTGCAAGCCACCGCCGAGCACCGCATGATGGCGCTGCTGTGCGAACGGTATGGCGCGCCCGAGCTGCTGAAGTTTGCTGCGATTGCACAGCCCAAGCCCAAGCCTGGCGACATTCTCATCCGCGTTGTCACCTCTAGCATCACGTCGGGCGACCGCCGCATTCGCAGCCTGGACACGCCCTATGGCTTTCGCACGCTGTTGCGGCTGGCCTTGGGCTGGCACGGGCCCAGAAATCAGGTTTTAGGGGCCACGTTTGCAGGCGTGGTGCAAGCCGTCGGGCAGCGTACAAAAGGTTTTAAAGCGGGCGATGCGGTTTTCGGTATCAACGGCTTTCGCATGGGCGCACATGCGCAATATCTGTGCATACCGGCGACAGGTGCGGTGACTTACAAGCCCGCGCATTTGTCGTTCGAGCAAGCAGCGGCACTGCCGTTTGGTGGCGGCTCCGCGCTATCGTTGTGGAGGCGCGCCAAGCTCCAGCCGGGCGAGACAGTTCTCGTCAATGGCGCCGGTGGTAACGTCGGCATGGCCGCCGTTCAGCTGGCGCGCATCATGGGCGCTACGGTGACGGGCGTTTGCAGCGCCGAGCACTTGGACCAGGTGCGCTCGCTGGGTGCCACGCGAGTGATTGACTATCGACAACAGGACTTCACGGCCACAAGTCAGCGCTTTGATGTGGTGTTTGACGCGGCTTGCAATCACACCGTTTCGCGCTGTCTTGGTGTGCTCCATCCAGGCGGACGGCTCATTCGCCTCCAAGCTGGTTTGCCAGAACTGTGCCGCGCCATGCTGCAGCCGCGCCGCGCTGGTCGTCAGGTGTTGGTGGGAACCGCCGAGGAACGCGCCGACCAGCTCAGCGAGCTGAGCGATTGGGTCGGTCAAGGCCTTTTCAGTCCGGTCATCGCGCGGGTTTTCCCGTTCTGTGAAGCGATAGCCGCGCATCAGTTTGCCGACACATCAAAGCAGCGCGGCAGCGTGGTGCTCAAAATGGATGTCGTCACGCCTCAGCCGCCGCTTAGAGCTTAACGTCCACCCCTTGATGGAGATTCTGTTCCAGCAGATCTGCAACTTGACGCGACTTGATTCAGACGAGCTTGATTTGAGACTTTTTGATGGAAAGATAAACGACTCGCCAATCTGCGCAGTTTGCGTGATGTGGCGCAACTGGGTGGCTCGCGAAATTGGTGGTCAAAACTGCGCTTCCAGACCATCAAGAGCCGCCCGGACCTCAAGTCCAGCCTTTTTTTGGATCGTTTTAAAGTACTAATCGGGCTGTAGGCCAATAGAATATAGCGGCAGAAGCTACGTTATTGATAGTAACTAAGTTAGCTCTACAGGCACCTGCGTAGCCGGTGGCGTATTGCGGCTGCGGCCGCAGCGTACGATGCCGTCGATCATCACCATGCCCACGCCGGGGATGTCGCCCCGCTGCACGCTGTCCAGCAGGTTCAGCCCAGCGGTGTGCTGCGCTTTGTCCATGAACACAAAGTCCGCCGCCCGGCCCACTGCTATCAAACCGCAGTTGAGCTTGCGGATGCGTGCGGTGTTGCCAGTGGCAAAACAAAACACCAGCTCCGCCGGAATATTGCCCAGGCTGGAGAGCAGGGCAATCAAGCGCAGCATGCCCAGGGGCTGCACGCCCGAGCCTGCCGGGCCGTCGGTGCCCAAAATCACCCGGTGCGGGCACTTGAGCTGTAGCGCAGCTTGGGCGGCCGCAATAGCCACCTTCTCATTGCCGTTGTGCACAATTTCAATGGCGCGCGAAGATTTTTCGCACAGCTCGCACACATGCTGCTCGGACAGCGCGGTGTGGCCCCCGTTGATGTGGCCAATCACATCGGCATCGGCCTCCAGCACCACGTCTTTGTCAATCAGGCCCGAGCCGGGAATGGACGGCCCGCCGGTGTGGATGGTGCTCTGAATGCCGTACTTACGCGCCCAGGCCACCATCACTTTGGCGTCGTAGCCCGCCTTCACCGAGCCTAGGCCGACCTCGCCCAGCAGGGTCACGCCTGCATCTGCCAGGTCTTTGAAGTCTTGCTCAACCATGCCTTTTTCAATGATGGGCGCACCGGCCAGTACTTTGACCCCACCGGGCCGAAAGTTGTCAAACGAGCGCTGCGCGGTGATGGCTAAGGCTTTGAGGCCGACGATATCTTTGGGCCGCCCCGGCAGGTGCACTTCGCCCGCAGAGACCATGGTGGTCACGCCGCCGTGCATGGTCGAGTCGATCCAGCCAATCTGGTTTTGCCGAGGCGTCCAGTCGCCAAACACGGGGTGCACGTGGCTGTCAATCAGGCCCGGGCAGACGCAGGTTTGCTGTGCATCGATAGTTTTGGCATGCGCGGTATCGCAGTCTTTGGCTTTGCCCACCGCCGTGATGATGCCGTCCTGGATGACGATGGTGTCGGCATCCAGAATGGGCCGATCGATATCGCCGGACAAGAGCAGGCCGATGTTTTGGATGACTACTTTGCCGGATTTGCCGCCGCTTGCTATGTCTGCCATGAGTTTTGCCTTTCAAATGGGACTGAATATGCCACGCCGGTCTTTTGCATGCAACAGGAAAATCGGCGCGGTGGGGTTTGACTTGCGTGAGGTGGCTTGGGATACGGGAGATTGCTGATCCTGCTTGGTGTCTGTGCGGCGGGGTTTCAGGAGTAAGGTTTCAGCTTGGTCTCGTTGCGGCGAGGCTTCAAGAGTACGGTTCCAGCTTGGTCTCTTTGCGGCGACGGAGGAATTTGCGCTGCAAAAATCTTGCGAAAACACGCGATTGGGTGGGTAGTAATCTTCAGTTGGTCACCGCGCCTTTCTCCAGATTTTTCATCGCAAACACGCTCCATCACCGCTTGCTGGTTGGTGTACTTTTTGTCTCGTGCGGACGTGGTGTGCGGTGAGGCGGTGGCGGTGCGTTGCGGTGTTTTTACGCGCAAAGGTTGTACAGTTCTGCGACGTTCGACGCTACAAAACACGTAGCTGCTTCCGCGATATTCTATTGGTCTGGAGGGCAAAACAGCATTCAAAGTGATGCCTCCGCGCGCAACTGCGCGAGCAAACGCCAGTCAAGCGGTAGTTCGGCGTGGTTTTGATGAAAAATCTGCAGCAAGGCGCGGCGACCAACAAAAGATAACTACCAAACCAGTCGCGTGTTTGCGGAGGGTTTTTGCA
The DNA here is from genome assembly GCA_031390175.1 of Polaromonas sp. Classification (GTDB taxonomy): domain Bacteria; phylum Pseudomonadota; class Gammaproteobacteria; order Burkholderiales; family Burkholderiaceae_C; genus JAAFIP01. The sequence continues at coordinate 1,506 of JANMTF010000137.1, read as the reverse complement.
GCAAAACTTCCCGAGCTGCCGCCAGCCAACCATCTAAGCGTGAGATCTTCAAACCAAGCTACCGCCAGCCAACCATTGTTGTGAAACATCTTCAAACCACCAGCAAGTGGATAACATCTGTGGGACTACGTGCCACTAATTCCTGTTGCACCCCCCATGCACATACGCTACATTGTGATTTCCATCCCATCACCTTGCAAACTAAAGCCAGACAATCACCCAGATGACAGAGCATACAAAAACCGACGGATTGCCTGGCTTGGACGATGCCAAACAGACGGGGGCGACCGAGATGACTGCGCCGCGTGACGAGCGGATCAGCGCTGAAAAAGTGGTGTGCAATGCCTGCCCCGTGCTGTGCCAGATATCGGATGGCCGCAGCGGGGCATGTGATCGGTATGCCAACCAAGGGGGCAGCTTGGTACGGGTAGACCCGGTGGTGCTTTTGCGGCGCACCTTGGGCGACAAAGAGGCGCAACTCGTGCCTTTTGTGGCGCGCTGCGTCGCTACAGAAGCAGACGGCAGCCAGGCAGAGTCGGTCACCACGGATGAAAAAGCTACCAAAGAGCAACCCACTTGGAACGGTGACCTGCTGCTGGCTGACGAAGTATTTATCACTGGCGTAGGCTCATCCACCACCTACCCAGACTACAAACCCGCGCCCTTCATCGTCTCCTCACAGGCTGCAGGGGTAGACATGGTGACGGTGGTGACCGAGGGAATTTTTAGCTATTGCAGCTTCAAAGTCAAAATCGACACCGATAGATTTTTGGGCGACGAGCAAGCCAGCGTGCGCTGTAAAGGCGAGGTGGTGGGCCATGTGACCACTGCGGAATATGGTTCGCAAATGCTGTCGCTGGGAGGGGTGCACCACCTCACGGGCGGCAGCAAAAAAGAAGGCCGCGTGGCGCTCGACGTGATGCATCTGCTGGGCAACAAGCAGGCGGTGGAACTGCAAATCGACGGCGGCGCGCAGATCAAAATTCAGGCGGGCCGTGCACCCTTTGTCAACGGCGTGGAAGAACAGCGTATGCGGGTAGGTTGTGGTTCTGCCGCCGTGGGTATTTTTGCCAAACAGTTTTTGGGTGTGGCCGACGAGGTGGTGGTGGTGGACGACCACATCACCGGGGTGCTCACGCAGCACCAGGCGGGCCGGTGTTTGGACATGCGCGCGTCAGGCATCCAAATGCGGGGGCGCAAGTCTACCCCGGGGAGGTATTTTCAGGTGGCCAACCCTGGCACCGGCTGGGGCGGCACCGACATTGCCGATCCGCTGTCGATCATCGAGGGCTGGGATGCCAGCGAAGCCTGGCCCGGCCTGCGCCTGCTGATGACCTCGACCACCGGCGAGCACGCCAGCTGGTATGTGCTGGACGAGGCGCTGCACCCAGTAGAGCAGGCCATGCCGGTTGCAGTACGGCGCGTGGTAGAGCGCATTGGCGAGAACTGCGAGCCTTCATTGACGACGGTGCTGTTTTTAGCGGGCGCTGGCGGCAGCCTGCGCGC
>JANMTF010000429.1:0-3795 GCA_031390175.1 Polaromonas sp. | reverse complement strand
CAGCCGCGCTTGTCGCTGGCTGTGTAATTGGATTACCTACCATCGGCGCGACTTTATGCGTCCATAGCTAAAATTTCCTGCATACCGAGGTCTTAACCATGGCTACACTCACCATCCGCCTGCGCGATGTTAAACACAAGCGCCTGAAAGACTTGGCGCGCAGCAAGCGCGTGAGCGTGAGCGTGAACAAGCTGTTTGAAGAGTAGGCCACTATCGCACTGGTGCAGCAAGAGGCGCTGGCCAGCTACGCGCTAAGCAAGTCGCGTGGCGACCGAGCGCGTGGACTGGAGTTGGTGGATCAACTAGACGCGCATTTTCACAACGCCAATTGATGTCACTTTTGCGCTACGTTTCGCTACATTATCAGTAGCTGCTCCCACAATATTTTAAAAGGCTACAGGCTGATAGATGCCTTAAAAGCGGTTCCAGCATCGGGAAAATTTCAGTTGTCAGCAGGTTTTCCAGCTCCCAGAGGCGCGGCACCACTTCAAACAGCGATTTGGACTGATTTTTGGGGTGTCAATCGGCCTGTAGCGCTCTAAATTATTGCGGGAGCAGCTACGCAATACATAGCGTGTATTATCTGTCGAATGCAGATTTAGGGGGCGTGTGTGGCATACCGTTGGTAGGGAAAAAGTGCCTTATTTGATGGTGCATGGGTTGTGCACTGGGTCTGTGGCGATTCAAGACACGCCGTGCTGAAAAGATCGTGTCTGCACTGCGGTGGAGCACCCACCACGCCGACCAGATCGCGTACACAAGCCAGGCCAACCCTAGGATATAAAAAGTTGAGGCCAAGCCTGCCGTCCCGCTGCCTGCTAGCCTGAGCGGGAGGCGCTTTGTTGTGCCAGTGCAATGCACTCAGCCAATACCTTGGTGTTACCAATTTGGTTAGCCAGCAGCAATATCAGCCGCGCGTTGAGCAGGGCTGACTGCTCGGTAGTCAGGTCCCCGTGCGCGTCGAGCAGGGCTTCGTAAAAGCCGTCTGCGTCGCTGAACTGGTTGGTCAGTGTTGCATGCTGGGTCATGCGCGTTCCCCTTGGCTGCCAATGCCTGCGCAGCGGGCTACCGCGCTAACCAAGGTGCTGCCCAAGCGGCTGCCCCGTGCGGCCAGGTAGCTATCGGGCCGCAGCAGGGCCCAGCTGCACAGCCCCGTGGCACGGGGTGCTGACAGCGTGGCCGCCGCGCTGTGCGCCCGTGCGTCGTGTGCGGTTGTGGGGCCGGTAGGCAGGCCGCAGGCGCTGGCCAGCAGGCGGGGTGCGTCGATCACCGTTTCGCGCACCTGCACTTGGCTGCGCTTGGCGACTACGTGCACCACGTGCACCTTGCTGGCGCTAGCCAGGGCGCGCAGCTTGGCAATATGGGTGCGCGTGAGCTGTCCCCTGTCTCCGCCAAACACCAAAAGCAGGGGGTGCACGCCTGCCCAGCGCAGCAGATCGTTCAGGCAAGCGGTGGGCAGCTGCACAGGTGCATGTTTGCCTGCGTCGCTCGCGCTTGTTACAGCGGCGTGTAGTGGCGCTGCATTGCTGGTACCGGCACTGTGGCTACCGGCCCATTGCAAGGCCACGTTTTGGATAGACATGCTGCTTGGCAGAGCCGTGTCCGTCAGCGGTGACGCGCCATACGGATTGGCCACCGCCATGCGCCCGGTGTTGACCAGCGCGCGGGCAAACGGATGCTGCCTGGCCAGGCCAATGGCAGCGCTGCGAAACAGCCGCTCCACACCATCAGCAGGGCGCAAAAAGCGGGCGGTGCGGTTGGTGACCTGCACGTTGGTGGTGGCGGCCTCGTGGCGCTCGGGGTGGTAGCTGGCCAACAGGGCCGGCGCAGCGTGGCCCTGCACCACGGCGGCCAGCTTCCAGGCCAGGTTGTCGGCGTCCGCTATGCCGGTGTTGCCGCCGCGTGCGCCAAAGGGGCTGACCACTTTGGCGCTGTCGCCGATCAGGAAGACTTGGGAAGCGGGTTGCTGGCTAGGAGGTTTGTTTTGCAGCAATTTTTGCGTGCTGTGTAGCGGCTGTTGCGCGTTGTGCGGCATGGTCTGCGCGCCCAGGTCTACGCACATGCAGTCCACACACTCGCTGCGGTAAGCATACGGCCCCACCCACACAATATCCACCTGTGTATCGGGGCCAAATTGCTTGGCCAAGCGCTCGCGCACCTGGGCCTGGCTGCTCACGTATTCAGGGTCAGCGTCGGGGGCCATTTGGTAGTCGATGCGCCACACATCGTCGGCCATCAGGTGCTGCCACACGGCCCGGTTGTCGTTAAAGGGGGCCTCTATCCAGGTGTGCCGCTCGGTGGGCGGGCGGGTGTTAAAGCGCACGTCGGCGATGCACCAACGGTCGTCGCCTTTTTTGGCCTGCACGCCCACGTTCAACCATTGCCGGAAGGGGCTTTTCGCGCCCGTGGCGTCTACTACATAGTCGGCTGTAACCTTGTATTCCCCTTTGGAGGTAGCTATGGTAAATGTAGCTATCCCGTTGTCGTTTTCAAAGCTTGTCACGCGGTTGTTCCAGCGTATCTGCGCATGGCCCAGCTCGCCAATGCGGTCTACCAAAAAGCTCTCGTTGTAGAACTGCTGGATATTGATAAACGCGGGCTGTTGGCTGAGCGAGAAGTTGGTTTGCTGCTTTAAATCAAAACTGTACACCTCGTCGCTTCCTGCAAAGGTGCGCCCCAGGCTCCACTGAATGCCTTTGGCCAGGATGCGCTCAAAAATCCCCAGTTTGTCAAAAATCTCCAGCGAACGTTGGGTGTAGCAAATGCCCCGGCTAGACGCGCCCTTGACTCCCACGGTATTGTCCTCGTCCAGCAGCACGCAGTCGATGCCTAGCTGCGCCAATGAACACGCCAATGTCAGCCCCGTGATACCGCCACCGACGATGAGAATGCGGTGACGCTCTGTAACGCCGCTCGTCACCGCATCGGGCACCACAGCGGCATACTCTGGCAGCACATAGCCCGTACCTAGGCAGAACTGGTACTCGTGGTTCAAGGCTGCACCAGCTCAGGCCGGTCGTTCTGCTGGGGTTTGAGTTTGTCCACCTTGCCCGCCGCGCGGTCTTTGCGCCACTGCTGTTTGCGCGCCGTCCATTCGTCTAGCCGGGCGTGGGCGGTTTTGCTCTCTTGCAGCATCTGGAAGGCATCGGCCAGTTGCGCGGTAAATTCCATGCGGATGCCGTTGGGGTCAAAAAAATAAATGCTTTTAAAGATGTGGTGGTCCGTCACGCCCAGCACCTCCACACCATGCGCCTGTAGCCGCGCCTTCATGTCCTCCAGGTCTTGCACCGTGTCCACCCGAAAGCTGATGTGGTTGACCCATTTGGGCGTATTCGGGCTGGGCAGCGCGGCCTCGTCGTCGCCCAGGTCAAAAAACGCGATAAAGCTGCCGTCTTGCAGGCGAAAGAAAAAGTGCGTGTAGGGGCAGTATTCCCCCGTGCTGGGCACGATGTCGCTCTGGATAATGTGGTACATGGGCAAGCCCAAGATATCCTCGTAAAAGGCCCGCGTTTCCTCGGCGTCTTTGGCACGGTAGGCGTAGTGGTGCAGTTGCTGCACCTTGGCCGGCGGGGGCAGGGCGGCGGCATTGACTTCTTTGGTGGCAATAGCTTTGAGCGGGGCGGCGTGAACAGCATGCATGGCAAGCTCCTGGGTTGCACTAATCATAATGCATTCACCTAAACGTAATTTTAGGCCGCCGGCACATGGTGCCTGAGAGCGCCGCTATCTGCCCTGCAGAGCGCCAGTCAACCACCCGTCGACTACTTGCTCCAAACCAGGCACTACATATTTCAT
>JANMTF010000129.1:0-9711 GCA_031390175.1 Polaromonas sp. | reverse complement strand
CCCCAGCACCAGCAGTTGCTGCGCGCCATGGATGTGCTGGAATCAATCAGTCTGCAGACCTTTAGAATGATGCGGGAGCAGCTATTGTATATGTAGCGAATGTCAACTGTCCGGCAGGCACTTTTGGCTCATCCTGCCAACAAGTGCAGGTCCTTGCATGCTATTTGCTCTGAGCTGGGCCTGTCCTGAGCTTGGGGACGGTCCAAACCTTGGACAGGGTCACGGTGACCGAAGTCAAGTTATTTTTAAGAACAGCTCTAAATCACTCGTAAGTCGTTGATTTGTAAGACTTGAGAAGCTACTAAAAAATCGCCGAAACCCCTAGTACCTCGCCTCAGAAATATCGAAACATGAAACCGCGTCTTCACGCCCACACCGTCGTTGCAAATCCTCGCTCTAGCCGAGCTATGTCTGCGGTTTGCGCCTGGGTGTGAACGTGAATCCATCGTTTTCATTGTGTTTCGATACTTCTGGGGCGAGGTACCAGCTTGATGCCAGGGTGGGTGTAGTCCTGCTTTTGCGGGCGGGTAATTTGCTTGAGTATTTTGTGAATCTCGCAGTGCGAGCGGCCATGGTCTTGCAGGCTCAAGCCTTTGGCCGCGGTGGGGCCCGGTTTTTTAAGTTTAGGCAGTATGGCGGTAAGCGCGCGGGCCAAACATAGCGCGTAGCCCTAGAGCCCCAGAGGTCTGAGGCGACCAAGGCCGCTTTGGAGCCTGCCAACAAGCCTTTGAGCTTGTCGATGGCTAGGGGGATGAAGGATATGACGGCATCGCCCGTTTTGTGCACCGCTTGGGCAACGCCTTGTGTAAGCCACCAATGTAACCAAGTGCGTGTTGGCGGCCTGCCAAACCAGCTGCGTGGAGGATGGAGAATACTACATAATTTATAGCTGCTCCCGCATCATTCTATTGGGCTGCAGCCCGATTACCATCTTAAAAATGGTCCAAAACAGCCTATTTTGGTGTTTTTTCCGATCTCGTAGGGCGCCAGCCACTGCCAAAAGTACCATAAATTATGCGGATTGATGTACTTTTTGTGAAAACTTTAATTTACTAGATTTTTTCGTGTATTTGTTAACGAAAATTTTGTTTTAAAAGCCTAAATTGTATAAAAATAACAAATTTACTGCTTTGACATCCAAGCTTTCAGCACCACCCATTGCACCGTAGCGCTCACCAGCACCATGGCGGTGTAGGTAGCCATCTTGCCGTCGTTGCCAAAAAACCATAAACCGGCTACCAACACCATCGAGCAAGCTGCAAAATTAATAGCTGCTTGTTCAATATAGTTAGTGGCAAAAGCCTTATTTGACTTAAAAAACAGGCTGCTCAGCGCCCCCACCAGCGCCACGAAGGCGGCGGGTGCGAAGAAGTTCAGCAGATGGTTGGCGGCATCGAAAAAGCCCATAAAGCTAGCTTATCGCAAGGAGTGTTGTTATTTAAGTACTTGATTTTCCAGCACATTTTATAATGCAGGTATGTCTGTTTGGGCTCTTGGCATTAACCACACTACCGCTCCACTGGACGTGCGGGGCAGATTTGCGTTTACGCTGGACCAACTATCACCTACTTTGGCGGGGCTGCGCACGGCCTTGCAGAGCAAAGCGGGTGCGGGTGAGCCGGAGCTGGCGCTGGTGTCTACCTGCAACCGCACCGAGATTTACGCTGCCAGCAATGGCGTGCAGCATGAGCAGGCCTTGCAGTGGCTGGCCGCCAGCGGAGGCCTCAGCGCCCACGCTTTGCAGGGCCACACCTACAACCTGCTGGAGGGCGACGCCGCCCGCCACGCCTTTCGGGTGGCATCGGGCCTGGACTCGATGGTGCTGGGCGAGCCGCAGATACTGGGGCAACTGAAAGACGCCGTGCGCGCCGCTGAAGACGCGGGCGCGATGGGCACTACCCTGCACCAGCTGTTCCAGCGCAGCTTTGCGGTGGCCAAAGACGTGCGCACGAATACCGAAATAGGCTCGCAAAGCATCAGCATGGCAGCGGCCAGCGTGCGCTTGTGCGGCCAACTGTTTGAAGACCTCAGCAAAATCCGCGTGCTGTTTGTAGGTGCAGGCGAGATGGTTGAGCTGGCGGCTACGCACTTTGCTGCCAAAAACCCCAGAGCCATCGTGATTGCGAACCGTACGATGGAGCGCGGCGAGGCTCTGGCAGCGCGCTTTGCCGGCCTGAATGGCACCCAAGTGACCACCATGCACCTGGCCGAGCTGCCCAGCCGCCTGCACGAGTTTGACGCGGTGATCAGTTGCACCGCCAGCACCTTGCCTATCATTGGCCTGGGCGCGGTGGAGCGGGCCGTCAAAGCACGCAAACACCGCCCTATTTTCATGGTCGATTTAGCCGTGCCGCGCGATATTGAACCCGAGGTGAAAGACCTGCAAGACGTGTACCTGTACACCGTAGACGACCTGGCCAGCGCTGTGCAAACCGCCCAAGCCAGCCGCCTAGCGGCCGTGGCGCAGGCTGAGCTGATTGTGGACGCAGGCGTGGTGGACTTCATGCACTGGATGGGCCAGCGCGCCGCAGGCGGCAGCGTGCCCTTCATTCAGCAGCTTAATGCGCAGGCTGATGAATGGCGCGCTTTGGAAATTGCGCGGGCTAAAAAGCTATTGGCCAAGGGCGAGAACATTGACGCGGTGCTAGAGGCCCTTTCACGCGGCCTGACGCAAAAAATGCTGCACGGCACCTACAGCCAGCTCAACGCGGCAGACGAGGCGCAGCGCACCAGCGCCCAAGCGGCTGCCAGCCGTTTGTTTCTACAAGCGGGTCAGCCTGCGCCAAGCGCTTCTCAAAGCAAAAACATGTAAAATACATAAACTATGCAAAATGCGGCCCCCACCACCATCAGCGCCACCCAGTTTGTGCGCCAGTGCAAAGACGTGCTGAACGCTTTGCCCAGCATGGGCGAGGTGGTGATTGCGCGGCACAAGACGGAGATCGCGCGTCTGATCCCCGTAAAGTCAAAGGCTCCACTGGCCACATGGACTGCCACGCGCATTGCAGACGAGCACTACGGCCACACGCCTGATGCAGACGGCAGCTGGGCGCGTGATGTGCGCAACGCCCGCGCACCCGATGCTGCGCGCGACCCTTGGTCTGCGTAGTTTTAAAATCGCTCCATGGCAAGCCCCCCACACAGCCTGGTGCTGGTAGACACCTGTGTATGGATCGCGCTGGAAAAGGCCGAGATTGCCAAGCAAGCATTTATTGACGCAGCAGGCAGCGCCACGGTAGTCACTAGCCTAGTAGTGTGGGCCGAGATGAAACTGGGCGTAGAGATGGCCGCTAATGCCATCACCCGCCAGGCCCGCCAAGCGGCGCTGGAGCGCGTGCTGCGCTACCCGCTGCTAGAACTCACGCGCGAGGTGGCGCTGGACATGGGCGTGCTCAGCGCCTACCTGCTGGGCCTGGGCAAAAAACGCCAACGCACGCAAGACCTGTGGTTGGCGGCATCGGCGCGCACCCATGGCGCTGCGCTGCTGACGCTGAACACCAAGGACTTTGCGGACATTCCGCAGTTAAGCTTGCTTCACCCCTAGCTACGCTGGCCCATTTTGATTGCCATGCGCAACGGCCAGTTGCCCTTGTTTTGTAGCCCGATTTTGAGACCTTAGCCGTGAAACCCTTTCTCCGTACCCAATCCGAAAAATACGCCGAGCGCCTGGAAAACCTGGAAAGCCTGCTGGCTAGCCAAGACATCATGGCCGACATGAAGGCCTTTAGAGACCTCAGCAAAGAGCATGCTGAGGTCACCCCCGTGGCCGGGCGCTTGAAGCGCTACGAGCAGATAGAAAAAGACGTGGCCAGCGCCCGCGAGATGCTGGCTGACGCTGACATGGCCGAGATGGCCGCAGAAGAAATAGCCAGTGGCGAGGCCGAGCTGGTGCAACTAGAGAGCGAGCTGCAGCGCCTGATGCTGCCCAAAGACCCCGACGATGCCCGCAACTGCTTTGTCGAAATACGCGCGGGCACGGGCGGCGACGAGTCGGCTTTGTTTGCGGCGGATTTGTTCCGCATGTACACCCGCTTTGCCGAGAAGAAGGGCTGGAAGGTGGAGATCATGAACGAGTCGACCAGCGAGCTGGGCGGCTACAAAGAGGTGGTCTTCAGGCTAGAAGGCGGGCAATCTGGAGCCGACACAGGTGTCGGGGTGTACGGCCAAATGCGCTTTGAGAGCGGCGGCCACCGCGTGCAGCGCGTGCCCACCACCGAGACGCAGGGGCGCATCCACACCAGTGCCTGCACCGTGGCAGTACTGGCCGAGCCGGACGAAGCGGTGGCCATCAAAATCAACCCGTCCGATTTGCGCATTGACACCTACCGTGCCAGCGGCGCAGGCGGCCAGCACATCAACAAAACCGACTCTGCCGTGCGCATCACCCACCTGCCCACTGGCATCGTGGCCGAATGCCAGGACGGCCGCAGCCAGCACAGCAACAAAGCGTCTGCCCTGAAAGTGCTGACCGCGCGTATCATCGAGAAAGACCGCTCCGAGCAAGCCGCCAAAGACGCAGCAGTGCGCAAAGGCCTGATCGGCAGCGGCGACCGCAGCGACCGAATTAGAACCTACAACTTTCCCCAAGGCCGCATGACCGACCACCGCATCAACCTCACCCTGTACAAGCTGCTCTTTATCATGGAGGGTGATTTGTATGAGACCGTCACCGCACTGCTGCATGCTAGAGAGGCCGAGCAGGTGGCCGAGCTGGAAGTGGGGGCTAACTGATGGCCCGCTCCATAGCCAAAGGCCCCAAGCCACGCGCTGGCTTTGCCACCATCAATAAAAACGCTCCCAAACCGTTTGTAAAAAAAGCTTGGGTAGCGCCCACGCAGCAGGTCACCACCGCCAAGTCCACCGAGCCGCTGGGCACCGTGCAAGAAGCCTTGCTGCGCGCGCAAAAGCACGGCATTGCCAAGGTGGATGCCCGCATGCTGCTGCTGCACACCCTGGGCAAACCGACCACCGACATGGCTTGGCTGGTGTCTAACGATAACAACCCCATCAACGCCAAGCAAGCCGATGCCTACGGCGACGTGTGCGCTCGCCGCAGGGCGGGCGAGCCGGTGGCCTACATCGTGGGCCACAAAGAGTTTTACGGCCTGCGCTTGGCTGTGGACAAGCGGGTGCTAGATCCGCGTGACGATACGGAGACATTAGTGGAGTGGGCGCTGGCATTGTTGCCCGGTAGCACCCAAGTCGACCCACGTCCTGCTCGCTCAAAACCAGTTTCCGCTAGTGCTGAGCCTGCCCAAGTGCCTTCCCGCGTACTCGACCTGGGCACCGGCAGCGGCGCTATCGCCCTGGCCATCCAATCCAAGCGCCCCAGCGCCCACGTGCACGCGACAGATGCCAGCGCAGACGCACTAGAGGTGGCCCACGCCAACGCAGCCACCTTAAAGCTACCCGTACAGTTCCACCACGGCAGTTGGCTGGGCGCTGTAACAGACCAGCAGTTCGACCTGATCGTCTCCAACCCGCCCTACATCGCTGCCGCCGACCCACATTTGGCTGCCCTCACCCACGAGCCGCTGGAAGCCCTGGCCTCGGGTACAGACGGCCTGGAAGACATCCGCCAGATCATCGCCCAAGCGTCCACGCACCTGCGCGCAGGTGGCTGGCTGCTGCTGGAGCATGGCTACGACCAAGCCTTTGCCGTGCGCACTTTGCTAGAACAAGAGGGTTTTAGTGCCGTAGAAAGCCGCAAAGACCTGGCCGGTATCGAGCGCTGCTTAGGTGGCCAATGGTTGCCCGCGCAAAAGTAGGTCATACCGAGCACAGCAACTGCGCCCCAAGGCTGCGATAATTACGTTAATTGACAAATTTAGGAGTTACACCATGAGCGACACCCAAACCCGCATCGACCAATTGGTCAAATCTAACGATGTTGTGCTGTTTATGAAAGGCAACGCCAGCTTTCCGCAGTGCGGCTTTTCTGGCCGCGCGATTCAAATTCTCAAAGCCTGCGGTGTAGATACCAAAGGCATCCAAACCGTCAACGTGCTGGACGACGCCGAAGTGCGCAGCGGCATCAAGGAGTACAGCAACTGGCCCACCATCCCGCAGCTCTACGTCAAAGGCGAGTTTGTGGGCGGCTCAGACATCATGATGGAGATGTATGAGAACGGCGAGTTGCAGAAGGTGATCAACGGGTGATCCCGCATTGCTCCAAAGCAAAAAGCGCGGATTGTCCGCGCTTCTTCGTTGATGCGCGCCGCTTCACCGCTTCTTGTCAGAAGGCAGCGCCCTGCCTGACTGCATCGACATCAGCGCCTTGAGCATGCCTTTGACTTCTGCCAAATCGCGCTGCTGATCAAGCATGATTCTCTGCATCTGGTCAATCACCTTGTCTTGCGAAATCAGGCGTTCCTTGACACTGTTGATGCCGGTCAAGCGATCCAAAACATCCGTGACCACGCTCATACGCTGACCGCCTTGATTTTTTCAATCTCTGCAAAGAAGGCCTTGGCGCGCTTTTGCCCTGCGTCAAGAACCTTGACCATTTCCTTGAGGTCTTTCTCAGCCCTCTGGGTGGCAACATCCAGCAGCTTGAGGTCATCAATCGTCACGCCAGCAACATAAGCATCGATCGCGTCCCGAATGGCTTCAGACGGTTTGCGACCAATCTCCTTGGCGCGCGCAGCCAGGGATTTTTTCTGTTCAGGCTCCAGGTATATTTGGGTGAGTGTGAGTGCCATGGTGCTGACTCCAATTTCAATACATAATATATATTAACCCATGTTTTTCATCCGCTTGCACTGGGACGATTTCTGGTCTGTTGCTTGCTGATGAACGTCTCGAAATCTGGGCGCAGAGCCTGCGATAGCGCGGCAGCAAGGCAAAGCGATGCAACAACGACACATTTTTACCGTAGCCATCACTCGCTGCGCCACTCCCACTGCTTTTTAGCTGCATTCACAGCATTCGGATACTCCGCCTTACCACGGCTGCCGTTGTAGCGCCCTAGCGCCATGAACACATCGCCCCGTTCGCGCTCCAGGTAATGGCGCAAGATCACGCAGCCAAAGCGAATGTTGGTTTGCATGTGAAAGAGTTTACTGGCATCGCCGTCGCCTATCACCCGCACCCAAAACGGCATGATCTGCATGTAGCCGCGCGCGCCTACGCGGCTGACTGCATGTTTGCGAAAGTTGCTCTCTACGGTAATGAGGCCCAGCACCATGGTGGTGTCGATGCCAGCGCGCTTGCTTTCGTACCAGACGGTTTGCAAAAAATCTTTGCGGGTTTGAAAATCGCTTTTCTTTTTAGCCAAGCGCTCGCTCATGGCTCCTAGCCAGCGCAGGTACTTGATGCGGCTTTCGGTGTCGTTAAATTCTGGAATCGGCGGGGCGCTGTTGTTGATGGCCGAGCTGAGCGCTGAGCGCACAGAGTCTATCAGCGGTTCCTCCAGTTGCCCACCCGCCACAGCCTCTTGCATGCACCACGGACTAGCTACTAAAACAGTAGCTGCTCGCGCAACATTCTTAAGGGCTGTGCGGCGATTTAGCTTCATAAAAGCAGGCGCACTATGTAGCAACACGGGTTTTAACATGGGCAAAAATGTTAGCCAGCGGCACCTTGGTGGCCTCGGCGTCGCGGCGGTGTTTGTACTCCACCATGCCTTCTTTCAGACCTCGGTCGCCAAAGGTCACGCGGTGGGGCACGCCGATGAGTTCCCAGTCGGCAAACATGCCGCCAGGGCGCTCGCCTCGGTCGTCCAAAATCACGTCCACACCGTTGTCCAACAGTTGCTTGTACAGCCTGTCGCTCTCGGCTTTGACTTCGGGGCTGCGGGCGGGGTCTACGGGGCATATCACCACGGTAAAGGGTGCCAATGCGTCTGGCCAAATGATGCCTTTGTCGTCGTGGTTTTGCTCAATGGCGGCTGCAGGTAGGCGGGTGATGCCAATGCCGTAGCAGCCCATCTCCAGCAGTTTGGGTTTGCCGTCTACATCCAGGAAAGTGGCGTTCATGGCCTTGCTGTATTTGGTGCCAAGGTAGAACACATGGCCGATTTCGATGCCGCGCTCAATCGCCAGCGGGCCTTTGCCGTCCGGCGAAGGGTCGCCTTCCACCACGTTGCGGATGTCGGCTACCAAGTGCGGCTCGGGCAGGTCACGGCCCCAGTTCACGCCGGTCATGTGGAAGTCTTCCTCATTGGCACCGCAGATCCAGTCGCTTAACGCGGCCACTTCGCGGTCGGCCACCACTTTGACGGGCTGCTTCATGTTCAGAGGCCCGAGGTAGCCGGGCTTGCAACCAAAATGCGCCTCGATCTCGGGCACGGTGGCAAAACGGAAACCCACGTCCAGGCCGGGCACTTTGTTGGCCTTGACTTCGTTGAGCGAGTGGTCGCCGCGCACCAGCAGCAGCCACACTTGACTTTTGACGACTTCGCCTTTGTCGTTCAGCACGTCGGTGGCCAGCACCAAGGATTTGACGGTGGTGTTCAAGGGCACGTTGAGCAATGCGGCCACATCTTCGCAGGTGGCTTTGCCGGGAGTGGGTGTTTTAGCCATGGCTTTGCTGGCGGCTTCGCGTGGTGCGGGCGCTGCGGCTTCAGCCTTTTCCATGTTCGCCGCGTAGGAGCTGTTGGGGCAAAACACAATCGCGTCTTCACCGGTGGCCGCGATGACTTGAAACTCTTCGCTCGCATCGCCACCAATCGCACCACTGTCAGCAGCCACAGCGCGGTACTTCAAACCGAAGCGGTCAAAGATGCGGCGGTAGGCATCGGCCATCACTTGGTAGCTGGCTTTCGCGCTGGTTTCGTCGCGGTCAAAGCTGTAGGCATCCTTCATGGTGAACTCGCGCCCGCGCATCAGGCCAAAGCGTGGGCGGCGCTCGTCGCGGAACTTGGTTTGAATTTGGTAGAAGTTCTTTGGTAATTGTTTGTAGCTGCGCAGCTCTTGGCGGGCAATGTCGGTGATGACTTCTTCGCTGGTGGGCTGCACAATAAAGTCGCGGCCGTGGCGGTCTTTCAGGCGCAGCAGCTCGGGGCCGTTGCTGGTGAAGCGACCCGATTCCTGCCACAGCTCCGCAGGCTGGATGACCGGCATCGACAGCTCTACCGCACCCGCACGGTTCATCTCCTCGCGCACGATGGCCTCTACCTTGCGAATCACGCGCAAGCCCATGGGCATGTAGTTGTAAATGCCAGCACCCAGCTTTTTGATGAGGCCGGCGCGCATCATCAGCTTGTGGCTGGCGACCTCAGCATCAGCTGGGGCTTCTTTTTGGGTCGAGATAAGGAACTGGCTGGCTTTCATGGCGGATCAACTTTGCAGAACAACTTGCTTAAAAATAAGGGAAAAGAGTAACGAAGCCCTTGCACTGCGTAAGCGGGCGTGCATAATGAACTTAGTTTAAAAATTTGGAGTTGATTATGCTTGACCGGGACGGCTTTCGGCCCAACGTCGGCATCGTCCTGCTCAACCAGAAAAATCAGGTGTTCTGGGGCAAGCGAATTCGTACGCACTCCTGGCAGTTTCCGCAGGGTGGCATTGACCGGGGAGAAAACCCGGAGCAAGCCATGATCCGCGAACTGCACGAGGAAGTGGGGCTCTATCGTGAGCACGTGCGGATTGTGGCCCGCACCCGTGACTGGTTGCGCTACGAGGTGCCGGACAGATACATACGCCGTGATGCGCGTGGCCATTACAAAGGCCAGAAACAAATCTGGTTCCTTCTGCAGCTGGTAGGTCACGA